>NZ_PPPT01000109.1 GCF_006483445.1 Bradyrhizobium guangdongense
GAGCCGGCGCGCGAGCTCGTCGAGGCCTGCCATCACGCCGATCGACTGGTCCTGCGGCGTGGACGGCGATTTTGCAAAGGTCGTGTGGCCTGCCGCATCGATGGCGACGAGATCGGTAAAGGTGCCGCCGACGTCGACGCCGATAATCAACTTGCTCAACGCGGTAGTCCCTTCTCGTCGTCTGTCACGAGGCCCTGCAGCCGATCGCGTTCGCGCGCAGCCTTGGTGCGCTTCTCCGGCGGCCCGAACCCACCACCACCGGCGGAACGCACCTCCAGGCAATCGCCGGGCATGATCACGATGCCGGTTTCCTTGGTGCGCAATTCGCGCGGCGCCTTGCCGTGCGACAGCAGGCGATAATGGTGCGGCTTCGAATCCTTGCCGCCGAGCATGCCCGCCGAGCCATGCGTCGTGCCCTCGCCCGCGGTGTTGCCGAGCGACGGTTTCTCGGTCTCGAATACGAGGTCGAGCGCGACGCCGAGACCACCGCGATACTGGCCATCGCCGCCGGAGTTCGCCAAAAATTCGTGGCGACGGAAGTGCAGCGGAAAGCGCGCTTCGGCGACCTCGATGCTGCCGAACTTCAGGCCGCCGACCGAGTGCCATTCGCCGATCGACGACCAGCCGTCTCCGCCGGGCGAGGCACCGCCGCCGGGACGGGCGTGAAAGAGGTGCCAGATGAAGCCGCGGCCGGTCGCGGGGTTCTCGCCCTTGACCGCGATCCGGAAGCGGCGGCCCCAGCCGGCCATCACGCGATCCGGGCAGGAGCCGGCGAGCGCCTTGATCACGGCTTCGACGATCTCGTTGGAGGGGTGGCTGGTGCAGAGCGTCACCGGCAGGCCCGGATCGGCCCAGACGATGGTGCCCTGCTTCGCGATCACTTTGAGCGGCCGCAGCGCACCGGAGTTTTTGGGCGTATCGGGATCGATCAGATAGGCAAAGGCCATCACCACGGCGGCGTGCATGTTGGCGTGGGACGAGTTGACGAAGCTTTGGGCTTGCGGATCGCTCTCGGAGAGATCGACCTCGATGTCGCTGCCGCGCTTGGTCACCTTGGCACTGATGCGGATATTCTTGCGGTCGCGGCCGTCATCGTCGAGGAAGGCCTCGCCGTAAAATGTGCCGTCCTTCCAGGTCGCGACCACTGCGCGGGCCTGCTGCTCGGCGGCGTCGAGCACCGCCTCGACCGCGGCCTCGACGATTTCGGCGCCCATCTCGGCAAACAGCTTTGCCATGCGACGCTCGCCGAGATGCGCGGCACCGATCATGGCGGCAAGGTCGCCGCGGAAATCATGGGCGTTGCGCACATTGAGCGCCAGCATGTCCAGGATGTCATCGCGCACCCGGCCGGCTTCATAAAGCTTGATCGGTGGAATGCGGATGCCTTCCTGCCAGATCTCGGTCGCGTCAGGATTGTAGGCGCCATGGGTGGCGCCACCGATGTCGCTCTGGTGTGCGCGCACGATGCTCCAGAACAGGCGCCGCGCGCCTGCAAAGATCGGCACGAACACGGTGACATCAGGTAGATGGCTGCCGCCATGATAGGGATCGTTCATCAAGATGACGTCGCCGGGCACGACGTCCTTGAAGCGCTCCTCGACGGCGCGCGTCGCCCAGGGCAGCGCGCCGACATGGACGGGAATATGGTCGGCCTGCGCGATCAGCCGCGCATTGACGTCGCACAGCGCCAGCGAGAAATCGCGGCTGGAGTTGAGGATCTGCGAATAGGAGGTGCGCAGCATCGCCTCTCCCATTTCCGTGACGATCGAGCTCAACCGGTGCTGGACCACGGAGCGGGTGATGGGATCGACGGCGGGAGAAGTCATGGAGCCTCGGAATCGCGTTTGGCGCACAGTATGCGAGCGATCGTTCAATGCGAATGGCGCACGGGACATGCGGGGATTGCTTTTCGCAAGACGATCATCGCCACCAAAGCCCAAATCATTGACATGGACCATTTAATGGTCCATTATAATTCTGTGGAAGGACAATGACATGCGGGTTTCCGTCACTGACGCCAAAGGACAACTCACCGAGCTCGTCCGCCGTGCGGAAGCTGGCGACGAAGTGATCCTGACGCGGCATGGACACGCGGCGGTGCGGCTCGTCCCGGTTAAGCTTCCGCCGGATCGCGCGACGCGGCGATCCGTCATGGAAGCCGTACGCAAGGCTGGCGCGGCCAAGGCAACACCCGGACCGAGCGCGGCGCGAAGTCAGGACTTTCTCTTTGACGATGATGGCCTTCCGAAATGATCGCGGTCGACACGTCGGCCCTGATGGCGATCGTGCTCGATGAACCACAGGCCGATGCCTGCATGGAGGCGCTGGAAGCTGCCGATGAGATCCTGATTTCCGCCGGCACAGTCGCTGAGAGCCTGATCGTAGCCGCGCGCCGCAACGTCGGCGACGAAATGGCCAACCTCATCGACGGCATTGGGCCCAACGTGATTGCGCTGACGCAAACCTCTGCTGAACGTGTCGCGCAGGCATATGCGCGCTGGGGTAAGGGCATCCACCCGGCCGGCCTCAACTTTGCAGATTGCTTCGCTTACGACGTCGCCAAGGAGCACGCCTGCGCGCTGCTTTACGTCGGCAATGATTTTGCAAGGACAGACATCCAAAAAGTGATCTAGCGCGAAGTGCTGCCGAGTTGCCTGGCATACTCACGCCGCCGCCGGCGCGACCGTCGGACGCCGGCGCCCCAGCAGCACCAGGATTGCCAGCGACGCGCATGAGCACAGCACGGTGAGCGCCAAAACGCCGCGGCTGCCGGTGTGGGTGAGCAGGCCCGCAAGGATCGGCGGAGAAAACGCCGACGCGAAATTGAGCGGCATCGCGATCATCGACATGGCCCGGGCGAAGGCGGCCTGGTCGTAGAACACGAGCGGGATCGTCGCCCGCGCCACCGCGAGCGCGCCGCTTCCCAACCCATAGAGCAGGATGAAGGCCGCAACCGCCCAGCGCGAACCGTCACTCGCCATCAGGAGCAGCATGGCGAGCGGAAGCGCCGTGCCTGCGACCAGCCCCGTGGTGATGCCGTCCCACCGGCCCCGGCCGAGAAAGTCGATGCCGCGGGCGCTGATCTGGATCACGCCAAGCATGGAGCCGAAGGCGACGGCCTCTGCCGCCGACAGCCCTTCCGCCTTCAGGAGCTCGATGAGGATCGCACCAAGGCCGAACTGCACGAAGGCATTGAGGACGAGCGCTGCGATCACCAGGCCAAACGTGCTCCGCGGAATCGCCTGCGCACCGGCGGCCTGCCCTTTCGGCACGCCCTCATGAGTCACTTTGCCGCGGCGCGGCGCGAAGAACGCGTGGAGGGGAAGGCAGACCGCGATCATGATGGCGGCATAAACAAGAGCCGTTCCGCGCCACCCGACGAGGTCATTGAGGAACGACGTGGTCGGCCAAAAGATGCTGCTGGACAGACCCGTCACCAGCATGAGCGCGCCGATGGCGCTCTTGGCCTGGCGGCCCGCGACTTCGTTGAGCATGATGTAGGCGCCGGTCGAGAGCGTGGCGCTGCCGGCAATGCCGAGGATCGACCAGGCGATATAATAGAGGATCGGCTCCCGGGCGAAGGACAGGAGAACGAAGCCGGGCGCGGCCACGATTGTACCTGCCATCATAACGCGCCGCGCGCCATGTCGCGTGAACGCTTTTGCAAGCCAGGGCGCGCACAGCCCCATCGCCACATAAAACACCGACGTACCCGCGAACACCGCCGACAGACTGATGTTCAGATCGGCGGCAAGCTCGCGGCTGACGATCGCGGGAAGACCGATCGTACCCCATCCGATCAGCTGGGTGACGGCGAGAACCGCAAGGACGCCGAGCAGTTTCCTATCGAATTTCAAGCGACCACTTCCGTCTCAGCCCTGATGCTATCAATCATTGGCGCACTCAATCGGATACACCATTCCCGATGTGCAGGGCATAGCGTGTACGCCGTGCAGCCATCCCGGGCGCGTGCACGATAGGCGTTGACAGCGATGCGCGACTTCGAACGTCCGATTGGCGAGTGCGCCGCGAAGCGGCGGCATCCCCCGATCCTTCCGGATTTGACAGCGCCGCAGGTGGCAGGCAACTCTTCGCTATTCGAGAATCACTGATGTCTCAGACTGAGTACGCATCCAAACAAGTCCCGGTTCTGACGCGACTGGTGACGGCGTTGCGCCAAATTCCCGCGGTGGAGTTTGCAGTCGCAAAGTTCAGGTCGCTGCTTCGCGGCCGAACGAAAACAGAACCTGTTGTCGCAAACGCGTTCGTGGCTGCGATTCCCGAGGCGATCGACGACACTCCCCCGCCCGCCCCGGCTTCAACCGATACCGTTGAGACGGCGCTCGCTGTGACCGACCCGGTCATGACCGATGCGGTGGCGACCGATCAAAGCGGGCCGGACAGGGCTGAGAGCCGTGCAATCGAGACCGAGGCGGAGATCGTCGAGGTCGAGGTCTTTGAGCCGGCCGCGATCGAGCAGGCGCCGGACATGACGGAGATCGTCGAGACCGTTGCCGGCCGGACCGAAGCGATCGAGACCGGCATCACGCTCGTCAGCTCCGGTGAATCTGAGGTCGTTGCTGTTGCGCATGAGGCCATCGAGACCAAATTCCTGCAGGCCACCCCGGTTGAGGCCGACACCTCTGCGCTTCCCACCGTCGAGCCCGAGACCGTTGCCACCCAGCCCGCTGAAGCCGACATCGTCGCGTTCGCCGTCGTCGCCGCCGAGGTCGTCGAGCCCGTCAACGACGTTGCGACACAAGTTGCGCAGCCGAGCGGCCTCTCCGAGCGCGAAGAATTGATCCGCCGCCGCTGGAAGGAAACCGGGGTACGGATGTGGAACGCGCGGACGCACGGCGCCGGACAGGCGGTGCTGTGCATTCAGGGCTCCGTCAAGCTGCTGCCGCCAAAGCCGGGCGAGACCATGCCGCAATATGACAGGTTGGAATTCCAACTGGTCGACGGCCGCATCGTCTGCGAAGGCTTTGAGCTCGATGCGCCGGAAGCACCGCGCCAGCGTGTCTTCGCCAGCGCCGCGGGCTAAATCCGCAACTCGCTCAACGATCAGCCGCGAATTCCCGATCGGCCAAGCCAATCAGGAATCCGAGAGCTGCACGCTCTTTGCTTCGTAATATTCGGCCGAAAACTTGATCGACCAGCGCGCGAAGAACGAGCGCAATTTCCGGGTGGGCCTTTCGACGCCGAGCTGCTCGACGAGGTGCGCGTTGCGCAGCCACGTCACGGCGGGTCCGACGCCGACGACGCGCTCCAGCGCCTCGATGGCGGCGCGACCGATGGTCTCGGCCTGCGAATAGCGCAAGGCGAGTTTCCTGATCGCATAGGTGCGCTTGAGCGCATCATAGCTGCGAAACACGACCTGAACGAGGGGATGCTTCTTGGCCTGCGGCCACGCCGCCGGGTATGCCGGGAGCACCAGGAGCTTGCTCTTCGCAATGATCGTTGCCACCGCATGAAAGAGTTGGGTCCAGGCCGGCCAGGAGGCGACTTTCGACAACAATATTGCGTGCAATGCAGTCGCGGCGACAAACGAGATAGGAAGCCAAAGAACAGCCCCCAGGATCACCAGCAACGCGGCCCCCGGCGTCAGATGTCGGCATGTCCGGAACACCCAGGCCATGCCGTCCTCAAAGGCGACATGCACGGCCCGTTCAAATGCCCCGTAGCTGATCCTGCGCCGCAGCCGCGACCAGTTTCGACGAATCAGGAGGCTCCAGCGCACGCGACGCGTCTCGGAAACGGGAATAAGTCGCAGAACGCCAAGGATCGCGCTGACGATGGCGTTGCAGAGAACCCTGACCAGAAAGAGCGGAAGCCAGACAATCTGGATCAAAAAGGGGAATGCATAGTCCAGGAGCCGCATCAGCATCGAGAGGATGAAGCGCAGGGTTTTGACGGCGACGAGCGCGACGATAACGAAGGGAATGATGATCAAATCATCGGGGGCAGCACGGAAGTGTCTCTCTTTGACCTCTGCCGGATCGTGATCGTCTGCCATGACGAATGATGACACACGCCTCAGGACTTCGCCGCTTGATTTTGATCAAGCGCGCCGCCATTGGCCGGCAGAAGGCCGGGCCGCGTTGTCCACCTTGGTGCAAATAAACGAAGCACGTAAGAAAGGCTGTCGTAGCGACTGGACCTTCACGGGTCACTTCTTGCTCTTCTTCGCCTTGACCTTCTTCGCCGGCTTCTTCTCCGCCCTTGACGTTGCGTTCTTCGCTGGCGCGACGGCCGCAAGTTCGCCCTGCATGTCGGCGATTGCGGCATCGTAGCGCTGCAGGTCCCGCTCCTTCTGCCGTTCGAGCTCGGCGATCCCCGCCTTGAGCTGATCGATGCGCGACTGCGTGAGTTCGACGAGCGCGCCGGCCGAGGTCAGGGATTTGTGCGCCGTCTGCAGCCAGCGCTGATGTTCCTTCAGCATCTCGTCGAGGTCCATCATATCCTCCTATCGGCCGTCAGGCGGTGAGGTTGAAGTTGGCTTGCGGTGCCGGGAAGTCGGCATGCAGGGTGACACCGCCCGAGATGACGTTGCCGACAAACGGACCAGGCATCCCGTTGAAATTGAACGACTGGAAGATCGGCGTGTTGGGTGTCGCCCGCGTTGCCTTGACCTGGTTGCCCATCACGGTCGCAACGCGGCCGAACAGGTTGACCGTCGCAGCGGTCCGCGGGAATTCCGGCCCCGGCGGCGGATTGTGCAGGCAGTAATTGTTGCTGAAGAGCACCCGCTCGAAACGCAGGCGTATGTCGCCGGTGCCCTGCTCCAGAATTTCGACCAAGGCGCTTCTCCCGGGACCGACGAATTTGTTGCCGAGAATCTGGATGGGATAACCGGCCGGTCCGAATTGATCGCGCCTTTCCTCCAGGCATGACATCAAGAGCGCCCGGTCCTCATTGGTTGGCGGCCGGCTCGCGGGATCGGTGTAGCCGACATAGTTGTTCGAGATGCAGGCCTCCAGCACGAGCGAGCCTGTGATCCCCAGCGCCAGAGGGGCGACGGTCTGACGATCCGGCGACAGACCCGTGTCGATGATCTCGTTGCCGTCGATATGCAGATCGCCCTGAACCTGGGTGATCTGGACGCCGGCACCGGACGTGCTCCGGAATCCGCAGGACGTGATGCGGTTCTGGACGATCTCGCATCGGCCGGTGATGCCGCCGCATTGGATGCCGGCAGATCGCATGGCATCGATGCGGTTCCCGGAAATCACCGGCGCGACTTCCCGCCGCAACGCCACGCCGGTGTCGCTGTCCGACAGCGAGTTGCCGGTCAGCCGGTTCGGCCCGCCGGCCGTGCAAAGGGTTGCGACCCCGCCTGCCGTCACACGGTTGTTCTTCACCTGGCCGTCGCGGACCGAGCCCAGCGCAATGCCGGTGCTCTTGCCGTCGTTGGCGGTTTCGACGACGTTGCTCTCGATGCTGAGCGTCGTGACGGTGTTGGCGAAAATCCCGGCCTGGCCGCCATCGACAAAATTGCCGGCGACGCGGATATCGTTGGTCAACGCGCCCCTGTCGCCGATCATGATGCCGAAGAAGCTGCTACTTTCCGGCTTGGTGTCGGCGGCGACCTGATTGTCGACCACGTCGATATTGTCGCCGGTGACGCGAATGCCGCCATGCACGGTGCTCGCCACCGGAATCCGCACCAGATTCTGCGCCACGATGCTGGCATGCGCCGCCAGATCGATCCCGAACACCGACGGACCGCCGGCGGGCTGCGCAGGAGCGGCCTGACAGACGATGACGTTCTGCGCCACGATGATGTTGCTGGCGCTCGGCTGCGGATTGTCGGTGATCTGGCCGTTGACCGCGATGCCCGTGATGGCGCCCTGGACCGAATTGCCGGCGATGCGACAGGGGCCGCCGATCGCCGAGAGCACGATGCCAGATGTCAGCACCCGCGGCGTTCCCTCGATCCCGATGTCGATGATGTTGTCATCGATGAACAGGGTGCCGGTCTGCACGCCGGACCCGAAGATCGCCGTCGTCACGCCGTCGATCCGGCAGCGGGCGATGCGGAACTCGGCGACGTTGGCCATTTGAATGCCGATCGCGAGCTGGCCCTGTTTCGAGCGCATCTCGCAATCGAGGATCGCGCTGGCGCGCACATTGGTCACCGCAACGACAGGCGCGCCGTTGCCTTCCGGCTGCTGTTCGAACGCGATCATGGAGACCTCGACTCCCGAAATCACGGTCGCCGGTCCGCCGATAGTCAGGACCGTGCCCGATACGCCGCTGCGCACGATCGTGCCGTGGCTTTCGCCAACGAGCTTGATGTTGCTGCGCGCGATCAATAGTCCGCTGCGAAGCGGGTGAATTCCGGTCTTCAGGCACACGCAGCCGCCCGCTGCCGGTAATGAATTGATCCCGGCCTGGATATCCTCGCCCGGCGAGATCACGACGGTGCAGCAGCACGCCTCTTCCGCCGTCTTCTTCGGACGGCAATCTTCCAGGCCGGACGGCGGGGTGTAAACCGCGAGCTTTGCGTAATGGTGGTGGATGCCGCGGGGCGGCGCGTTGTTAAGGATCTCGATCGAGGCATCCGCGGCGCGCGCCGCAAACACCCAGTAGTCGCCGACGTGAAAATTGCCGCCGGCCGGATCGACCGAGAAGGAGACGATGATGCCGTCCTCCAGCCGGAGCTGGAGCCCGCCAGTCGGGATCGGAATTGCGCCGGTGCTGGTGGCGGCGTCGAGATCGGTCTGCGTGCTGCTGTTCTGCGAGAGGATCTTGCCCTTCTGGTCCCAGCGCCGGATGCGCGCGTTGCGCGTGGGGTCGAGATTGCCCTGCCCGTCCACCGGGCCAAGGAATCCGGCCGTCAGTTGCTTGTCGAGCGTGATCGTGCGCGTCGCATCGTCGACACCGCCGCCGACCTTGATCTTGTGGAGCTCGCCGGCGAGGCCATTGAGCTCGCGAAAGTCGTCGGTGATCTCGATCCAGTCGCCGTCGGAAAACCGCAGCACGCTGTCCTTGCCGACGCTGTCCACGACGATGTTGAACTGGTCGATCAGCCGCGTGACCCGCGCCTCGACGGAGCCGTTGTCGCGCGACCATTTGAACGTCGCGGTGCCGAGCGGACCCGCGGTATGCACCTCGACGCGGTAGAGCTGGTTCTCGAGGCCCTTGTAACCGCCCGCCGGCGGCACCAGGCACGGATCGAGATTGGGCACCGGCGCGGTGGCGGTGGTCAGCCGGCCGGCCGACGGCGCCGTCGCCGTGCCCCAGGCGGTGATCTGGTCCACCGGCGTGGCGCAGGTGGTGCCGGCTGGCGTCCCGAGAAACTTGACCTGCCAGACAGTTTGCCCGCGCGTGGTGGTGTCGACCCCGAGCGCGATCTCGACCAGCTTCGAGTCCTCGAACTGGTTGATCTCGCGATTCCAGACATCGAGATAGATCAGATAGGGCCCGCCGGTGACGGGTGGCAGCGTGGCACCCGGCAGATAAGGCTGCTTGTCGAAGGGAATGGCGTCGACACCGAATAGCTCAGCGAGCTCGGTATCCCACTTCTGCACGCCGGTGCCATGATTGTCGGCGAGCAGGCCGTCGACATACATCCGGCCGCGAGAGATCGCCAGGCCCGGCAGGATCTTGAACGCATCCGGTGTCTCCGACGAGACCAGGACGGGGCCGCTCGCATCGAGCGTGCCGGCCTGCGCGCGACGGTTGATCACCGCGCTCTGCTCGTTCCAGTCCCGGTCGGTGAGCGGGCGCCCCTGTTGCAGCCACACGGCGCTGTAGTTCTTCAGCGGGTCGAAGGCTTGCCGGCTGTAATCGCCACTCATGGAACACTCCCTCGCTCGACAATCATTGCTTCAGCTTTTTGGCGTCAGCTTTCGTAGAAAATTCCCGATTGCAGGCCGACGCGGACATATTCCTCGAGCCTGATCCGCAGATTGGTCTCGCGCTGCGGCTGGTAAAGCGAATGGAACGCGCCGGGCTCGGCATCGTCGTCGGCGCCGGTCAGGAGCCGCTCGCCGGACGAGCGTGCAAGCTGGCAATAGGCGGCAAAGCCGTAACGCAGCGACGTGAAGCGCGGCGTCGCGAGCTCGGGCCTGGTTGCGGATTCCGGCAGGCACTGGTAGCGGCGCGGCACCCGGGCCGAGAGCGGCACATAGGAGAAGCGGACACAGCCCTCCTGGCGGCGCTCGGCAATGACGGGCGCCGTCCATTTGTCGCCGGTGACGGTGTTGGCGATCAAAATGCTGTTCGACACCAGCGGCAGGCTCAGCGCGCGTATCTTGCCGATCACGGTGCAGGCATCCAGGGACAGCGGCGCGCCCGGCCCCGGCGGCGTACCAGCGTCGGGCGCCGCATAGGCGATACCCGTGGTGGCGGTGGCATCGATGATGCTGTCGCGCGCGCTGACCTGCGCGACGGGATCGATGCGCAGGCTGCCGGTGATGGCGTGGTCGATGGTGACTTCAAGATCCAGCGCGCCAACGGTGAGGCTCGCTTGCGTCGGCGAGACCGGCGTGCAGTCGGCTGCAAGCGACAGGCCCGGCACCAGCGTACAATGGCTGATCGCGAGCTTGCGCAACGCGTTGCCACCAGCAGCCTGAACCTGAAGACCGGCGCCCGATATCAAAAGGCCGTTCAGCCTGATCTCCGAGCGCGCGCCGCCGGCGAGCGTCATCGCCCCACCCAGGATCAGCGTCGGGCGATGGTTGTTGGCCGCGCGCAGCTCGATGCGCTTGTCGGCGCTGGCGTTGATGCTGAGCGTTTCCGCATAGCGGCCGCTGTCGGTGATCTCGACCACGCCGGCGCCGCTCAGCGCATTCAGCGCGGCCTGGATGCTCGCGAAATCGCCGGGCACGCGCAGCAATTGCGGTGGCGTCTGCGCAGTCTCGAACGACGCCGCGCGCTCGTACTCGCCGCCGCCCATATCCGCGCTGAAGCCGTAATGGAAATCGGCCCTCACCTGCACGCCGGCGGGAAGACCCGGAGGCACGGCAATTCGTCCGAGCACGGGATCGATGACATAGATGCCGGCCGGCGGCAAATGCGCCCAGTTCGCGCCGCTGTCGGACAGGTTGCAGATGCGGATCTTTCCGATGTCGATCGGCTGCATGGTGCCGGAGGAGTCGTCGTACAGCCGGACGCTCCGCGCGATGTTGTCGGCGCCGGTGTAGTAATCCGCGGGGCGCGTGGCGAGCACGCGTCGGCTGATCGGCACCGGCACGTTCAACGGCGTCGCGAGGTCGGTGATGTCGTCCTCGGTGGCGGGATGGGTGTAGATCGGCTGATCGATCCCGAGCGGATGGAAGCGCCAGCGTCTGGCATCGAGCCGCGCGGCGGGAGATCCGCTCAGGGGATAGGCATTGAGCCGCCACAGGAACACGCCGATGTTCTTGATGTTGTAGCGCCCCCGCCTACCAGCGATCCGGCGCACGTCGATGGTCCGCATGATCGGATCGAAGGCGGTGCCGACCCGCTCCAGCGGCTCCCAGCGCCGCACGTCCGGCGTCGCCGCGCATTGCGGCCGGATGTGGTTCATGTACTGGGTCACGATCAGGCGCTGGAAGAATTCCACCGCGCTTGCGTCCCATCCGGTGACGTCGCGCGCGACCTGCTCGATGACGGGCACGGTGCCCTTGTGCCGCCGATTGGCGGTGGTATGCGCGACATCGGCGCGCGGGCTCGCGATTCCGGCAATGCCGTGCAGCGCGCGGCTGCCGACCAGCTCACCAATATAGGGAACCACCCAGTCCGCACAGGTCTCGATGAACTGGTCGTCATAGAGCTGGTCGAGATCCTCCTGCAGCACCGCGACCTGCTCGGCGAACACGGCCAGCAGGCTCGCAAGCGGACCGCCGAGCGCATGGTTTTGCAGGAGATCGAGCTGTTCGGCCTCAGACACCGTCAGCGGCGTCCCACCGGCGACCTTGGCCAGGAGGTCGGCGAGCGTGACGCGGTCGGCCGGGTCGAGCAGGCCCGGCGTGACCTGCGCCTGCGCGCGGTCCCGGATGCGCAGGATCGCAGGCAACAGGTTGAACATCTCCTGCGCATTGAACTTCATGACATCACCCCGAGATCGAGCGGTGCGTGGTCAAGCGTCAGCAGCTCGGCCGCGGTCACCGCGCCGGCCTTGAGATCGGGCAGGCCCGCGAGCAGCCGTGCCTGCGGTTCTGATGGTGCAGGTCCCGTGTCAGTGCGGTAGAGCTGGTCGATGTCGGCGGCCGTAACGCCGGCGACGTTCTGGATCGTCGCGTAGACCTCGTCGATCGTCACGGGCTGGCCGAAGGCACGGTTGTCGAAGGCGAAGGCCGCGCGCAACGCATCCGTCACCGCGCTAAAGACCTTCTCGGGATCGGCGTCCGCGTCGACCTTGATCTTTGCTTTCAGCTTGAAGGTCGCAGCGCCAAAGTTCTGCACCGACAACGGCATCAGGCGGTCGCCATAGCGGCGGAGCGCGCCGACCAGATTGGTCATGGTGGCGCTATCCTGCGGGATCGCAGCGCCATTCGGACCCGCCACCGTCAGATAGATGCCGCGGGCGCGGACGTCCTCGATCCAGATGCCATAGGCTTTTGCGATTCCGGAGAAGGTGCGCGCGAAATCGACATAGTCCTGGATCGACACGGCACGTTCCAGGGTGAGCACATGCAGCGGCGCATTGGTGCGCGCATCGGCCAGCGCCTCGGGATCCTGCCCGCCGCTCGGCGCGCTGGGATTGACGACGCTTTTGGCCCCGAGCGGACGCGTCAGCAGCATGGAGATCTGGCCCGCGCGCAGATTGCCTGATGTGCCGATGCCCTTGCGGTAGGCCAGCCGCACATTGTTCAGGCCGCTGGGCAGCCGAGCACCCTGCCGTCCGTCGCCGAACTGGATGGTCGACTTGCCGTCGTCGTCCTGGCGGACGGCGTAGACACGCTCCAGCCGGCCATGTCCGTAAAGCGACGGCACCTCGTGCCACAACAGATCGTTGACGCGGACCTGGAGGGTCGATGCGCGCCCGCTCGGATCGGTCGACGACACGTAGGTCAGAGGCGATTGCTTGAGCTGGAAGGCCTGGTTCAGCGCCGCCGCATCGCCGCTGCCCGCGATCTCTCCGACCGTCTCGCCATGGGTCGCCGGCGCGACGTTGGCGTTCACAGTCACGGTGGAGCGGTCGTAGCAATAGCTGAGCTGCGCCTTCAACGTCAGCGTCGTGCGATCGCGGTCGCTCTGGACCGACAGCGGGCCGTGGGCAATCGACGCGATCTCGCTGACGACGGCATCGTCCTTCAGCGCGCCCTGGAGCTTCAGCACATTGATGGGCGCCTTGATGTCTATGGGCGCGCCGTCGCGATCTTCCAGATGCCACAACACCAGCCGCTTCGACCCTCGCGCGGGGTCCAGCAGCTCGGGCGGCGCGGGCAGCACGCCGTTGTTGAGCACGACCAGCGGCGGCGAGCGCAGGATGAAGGATTCGCCAGGCATCGGCTTGCGGCCCGGAAAATCCGGAAATGAGATGCCTGATGTCGCGGCGCCAATAACGACGCGCTGGCGCTTGCCGCTGACGGCGATGAGCTGGTCCGGCACCAGCAGCGGCTGAAGCTCGTCGAGCACCAGCGTGCTGCCATAGACCGGATAGGTCAAGGGACGTTCGACCGGCGTCAGTTCGTCGGTTTGCGCCAGCACCTGGGTTTCCCGCCGGCTGAATGCGGCGAGGTTCTGGGTTCCATCGCGGGTCAGGCGAGAGGTCTTGCCGCTCAGGCCGAACGCGCTGCGCGACAGCTCGACGACATCATTGACCCGGTAGAGCTCGACGTGCCGCGTGCCACCGCTGTCATTGCCGGCCAACGCGAACCAGCTTCCCGTCACGACCTTGGGATAGGCGGTGTCGAGATCGACCTTCTTGCTCGTCGTGTCGATCGCAAAGTTCTTCCATTCATAGGTCGTGGCGCCGTCTGAAGTCGGCTCGAACAACTGGCTGTTGCTCGTGGTGCGGATCAGGTTCGCATCGGGCGCGTTGTGCCCGAACAGCGCCGCGCGCTGCCGGAAAGCATAGACCTTGATCCCCTGCGGGCCGGGATCGTTCGGGTCCCAGGCGCCGTTCAGCGACTCCGAGAGCACGACATGTGTCAGGTCGTGGGCGAGATCGATGTCGACCCGCGCGATCCAGCACACGTCCCACAGCGCGCTGGTGGAATTGCTCTCCCGATCTGTGCCGACGACGACAAGGCCGTCGCCTGCCGCCAGTTGCGTGGTCGTACCTGCGATGTAGAGCTCACTGAGGCCCTTCCGGAACGGAACCGGCTCCGACTGCTGGGCTGGAATCGCATTCCATTCGACGCGTGCAGCGGCCGGCGCGATCGTCTCAAAGGTCTGCGGATCCTGGTTCGGATCGGGAATGCTCTGCGCGCGCGTGCCGATGGGAATGGTGACGGGCTGCGCCGCCATGGCCGGCAGGCCGGGCGCGGATTCGAGTGTGAAGGCCAGCGCCGTGCTGGCGGCGACACCGGGCGCAAGCTGGTATCCGATCAGCCGGGCCAGCATCAGCACCGAGCGGCGCTCGGTTGCCGTGCCGAGATAGGCTTCGTTGGCGATGCGCTCCTGGTAGAAGGTCAGCACGTCGGCCAGCACGGCGAAGGAATCGCACAGCGCGATGGTGTAGTCGTCCGTCGCGCGCGTCGTCAGCGGCGCCAGCGCCGGATAGTCGGTGCTCGACAGCCGCGAGAGCAGCGTCTGCCGGAAATCGGCATGGGTGCCGACCCGGTACGCAATGGCCGGCAGTCCGGGACGATTGAATTTCGCCGAGGGCGTATCGACCTCGACGCCGGAGCAGCACCCGCAATCACTGATCGTATCCACGCTCATGGCCTATTTGCCTCCGCTCAATGCGAGACGGAGCACACCGTGCTCGGGGAAATTGAGGCTGTTCTCGAGCCGCGCGATCTCCAGACGACCGATCGGGAGCTGGGCGGCGGCGAGATAAGTCGGATCGTTGGTGCCCTGGCGCTGGAACGTCACGATCTGCGCGGAGGCAACGCCTGGCACCGCATGGGCCGTCGCGTAGATCTCGCTGAGATAGACGCTGTCGCCAAAGCTGAAATTATCGGGATGGAACAGGCCACGGCGGCCGTCTGGCAGAACGCGGTTGCTCAGCGCATCGAGCAGGCGGGCCTTGACGTCGGCGCGGAAATAATCCGGCTGCACGCAGACATTCAGCTTCAGCTCGAGCGAGACATAGTGTGGATCGTTGAACTCGAGATCTTCGCCCGCCATGCGATAGCGATCCACGAACGGCAGCAGGTCGATCGACAGCTTGTGAGGATCGACGCCGGCGATCGGATCGACGCTGATGAACTGTGTGTACCAGCTCCCGGTCCAACGCGTCGTGACCGCCGCACGCTGCACGCCGCGGAAGCGCTCGGTCACTTCCGCATAATCCTCCGGCGTGACCGCCCTCTCCTGCCGACGGAACGCTTCCGGCGCATTCCGCCTGACGTCGTCAGCCGTCTCGGGATCGACGCCGCCGGCCGCCGGCAACGGATTGCGCACCGCGCTAATTGCCGCGACCTCGCCGGGGGCCGCGACGATATGGAAGATCGCCTCGCCGCCGACATTACCCGCGGTGCCATTGCCGATCCGGTACACTGCGCTGAACTCTGTGCCAGCCTCCGGGCGGACGCCGTGATCATCGTCGCCGAAGCGCAAGGCTGCGCCGCCGTCGTCATCGACCTCGACGACGAAATCGTTGGCGTCGGCCGCGCTGTTGAGCAGCGTGCGATGCGACTGCCACGTTGCCGGCGTGCCGTTGGTCAGGCTGGACAGCGTGATCTGCGGCAGCACGTCCGACATGTCCCAGTCCATGTTCGACGTTGCGGAAGCAGTCGGGTCGAACGGCCGGCGCCGGGCTGCGCTCTGTCCGGCACCGACGACGCTCACAGTTGCCGCCTGAGTCAGCGGCGCCTGCTGCAGGAACGGGCGGAAGCGCACGGGGATCTCGATCAGCGCCGACGGCGAGCAGCCGTCGCAGCCCTGATCGGGCGCGACGAACAAGGTCGGCGCCGGCACGCTGCCGAGCGGGTCCGGGGCGAGCGTGCGGCCGTGGTCGGCGAGCACCATATTGCCGCGCGCGACGCTGACATCGGTTAGGGTCTTCGAGCCGTGCGCCTCGTCGGTGACGGCGGAAATGCAGAGCGGGAACGGCAAGGCATCGTCCTGCCCCCAGGTGATCTCGGTGATGGCGGCATTGGTCAGGGGATCGGTGAGCGTCGCCGGCGGCGTCGGCGAGACCGAGGTCAGGCGCACGACGTGGCGATGGCCCGGATCGGCATCGCCGGGAAGGCCAGTATGCGGTCCGAGTACCTCCTCGAACAGCAGCACATCTCCCGCCTTCAGGTTCGGCAACGATCCCGCAAGCGTCGCGCTGGTCGCGCCGCGCGGCAGGCAGCACCGTTCGTCACCCCAGGTGTAGAACGAGATCTTGTTGTGAAGCTTGTAGAGCGACACAGTGGGCGCCCCTGGATCGCGCAGCGGCTCGAACACCGTCGGTGCCAGCAGCAGCGCCTGCTTCAGCTCGTTGGAGCCGCTTGCGATGCCACGTGCAAAACCCGGGCAACGCGTCAGGAACTGTGTCCCCGCGCGCGTGAGCGTGGAACTGTTCGCATCCACCTGGATCTGGATCCAGACCCGCGCGTTGCAGCCGTCATGCATGGGATAGTCGACCAGCAGCGCATGCCGCCGCAGCGAGATGCGGCGCCGCGCGGTGTCGAGATAGGCTTCGGTCGCAATCGCGTCCTGCTGGTAGCTGAGGTGGTCGCCGACATAGGACAAGAGCTCGACCAGCGCGATCCCGGTGTCGGCGACGCTCGACTGGCGCCATTGCGGCACGAGCTGCGACATCCGGTCGAGCAGGAGCCGGCGGAACGAGCCATAGTCCTTGGCGAGATAGTCGATATCGGGCTCATCAGGTTCGTCTTCCGGGCATTGGCAGACCGGCTTGCAGTCGAAGTCCGAGGGGCACTCGACCTTGAACGAGAAGTCGATGGCAGCGAACTGCGGATCGAAATTCGGCGGCAGCGACGAATCCAGTGCCGAGGCGACGAAGCGCAGCGTGTAGGTGGAGAAATCGCCGGGCTCATCCACCCGCACCACCAAGATCGTCTTCGGATTGGCCCTGGCCGCGACGATCGCCGATGTCGCGGCCTCGCCCGGCGCCGAGAGCTGCGCCGGCAGCGGCGATGCCACGGCCGCCCATTCGACCGTGATATTCTTGACGCGCTCGCCGCCCGTGAGCACGACGTTGCCACGCGAAAAGCCCGCCGGCAGCGGCTTGAGGCAATAGACCAGCAGCGTGCGCTGGCGCAGGGGATCGAGCAGCGGCAGCTCGTGATCGATGACCTCGAGATAGTCGATGCCGTTCAGCGTCGGATGCGCCGCGACCTTGTCGCGCCTGAGCTCGTCGCAGCAGTGGAAGATCATGGTCCACCTCCGGCCGGCTGCGTGAAGGTCTGCACCTGAACCTGGTCGTTGCTGCGGACGCTGTACTGGACGGTGATCGACATCACTGCGTCCTCGGCCTCGACCCGGACCGCCTGCACCACGATGAGCTCGCCGAGCCATTGCTGCAGCGATCCCTGGATCAGCATCTGGGTGGCGCTGGCGAGCTCGACCGAATTCGGCGCGAACACGAGCTGGGCGACGCCGCTGCCGAAATCCGGGCGCATCACCCGCTCTCCGGGAATCGTGAACAGCACCTGCTCGATGAGGTCGCGGATGTGTCGCGCGTCGGATGTCTCGGCGGTGCGGCCGAGCGGTGAGAACTGATAGGGATAAGCGAGGTTCATGGTCACCTCACGTCGCAATCGCACGGGGCTGCACGACGACCGGCAGCAGCGGCGTTCCCGTCGGTGCGCACACTGCAACCCCGGTCTGGATCGCCACCGGCTGGCCCATCGCGAGCACCCGCACCGCGCCGACGACCCATTGTCCGGTGACGCACGGACCGCCCGACACCGGCGGGAACGGACAACCGGCCACCACATAGGGCGCGACGATGGTGGCGACCGGCTGGCCGCTCACCAGCACGCGCGGCACCGGCACGGTCGGCATCGCCTGCCCTCCATGCGCGCACAGCACGGTCGCACCGAGATGGAGAATGGGTCCTGGCATTGGCCTGCCCTTCGCGCGCTCTCCGTCAGATGACGGTCAGAGCACCCATGTTGATATCGACGGCGGGCCCGATCAGCGTGATCGAGGCGCCCTTTCCGTTCTGAATGAAGATCCCGAGATCGTTGACGACCAGCGTCGCGCCAGTGAGGCTTTTGAGGATGATGCCGCCGGTCGCCGGCGTCGGCGGCATGTCGCTCAGCATCAGCATGTTCTGCCCCAGCGTCTGCATGCAGATGTTCGGTGACACCGGAAGCCCTGCGAGCGCCAGAGGCGGCACGTCGGACGGCGCCCCCCAGCGGCAACCGACCCAGATCGGCTTTGACGGATCGCCGCGCTCGAACTCGACCCAGACCCCGGCCCCGATCGGCGGCACCATGTAGACGCCCATCGGAGGGCCGGTGGGCCCTGCCAGCGGCACGCAAGGCTCGGCCCAGCTCGACGGCACGAGGCCGGTGACGTCGGGCACCTCCAGCAGCAACCGCCCGCGCAGCAGCGGATCCACATTGTTGATGACCGTGCCACGATATTTTCCGTAGTAGGTGCGGATGTCCGGCGAGGTCGTCGTCGTGGTCATGGCAGCACCGCGGGTGTGTTGGAGATGAGCCCGTCGCGCGACAGGTTGAAATTCTGCTTGTATTCGCCGTGCTTGATGTTGTGGGTGACGCTGTTGACGTAATAGAGCCCGTCATAGGCGAGCCCGGCGCCGCGGACGCCGACCATCATGCGCGAGCGCAGCACGCGCCCATAGCGCAACACGTCGAGCGAGCCGCTGCCGGTGACGGAATCGTTGGCCGAGAGCAGCATCCGCAGCGCGAAATTCGCCGCCTCGATCGGGCCCAGCGCCGCCATGCCTTCGGCGAATTCGAGCTTGCTCGGCATGGTCGGCCGCGCGCCCATCGGCGGTCGCAGGATGTTGATGTTCGGCAGCGGGATCGGAAGCGGGATTTTCTTCGTCACCGGGTCCATGATGGTGATGACGACGATCTTCTTGGCGGTGCCGTCGAGGCTGAAACTCAGCGATTCCACATTGGTCAGCGCATCCATGTTGACATTGAGCGCCGGCTGCGGCGCCGGGATGCGGATGTCGGGCCCGAAATAGGCAATGCTCGATCCCGGCAAGGGGCCCGGCTCGACATAGAACACGTAGCCGCATTGGTAGGCGAGCTGCCTGATATAGGCGAGGTCGGTGCCGTTCTGGCTCGGCAGCTCCTCCAGCGGATTGGTCATGTCGGGCACGATCGGAGGGATCGCGACCGGTGCAATGCCGAGCACCGCATATTTGCCGAGGATGGCGTAGACCCGCGCCACCACCGGCATCGCGGGAAAGCGCATGAACGGCATCTCGACGAGGTCCATCATCCGGCTCAGATCCTCGCCGGTGATGGTCAGCGTCGACTTGCCGACGTCGTTGCTCGGCGAGATTTCCTGGCGCGTGACGACGCCGTCCATCAGCACGTTCGGCAGGCCATTGACGGTGGCGATGATGATGACGCGGGTGATGATCGGATCGAAATAGCCGGCCGGCAGCAACGTCGTCTCCAGCAGTGATCTCTTGCCGATCTTGAAAGAAAGCTGGAACCCGCTGGAATCCGTCGAGCTCGTCACCTGCACGCTGTCGAGCGCGTTGACCACATCCGCCAGCGCCGGCACGGGCATGCCGGGCCCGATCAGCAGCGAGAGCTGGATGCTGCCGGCCATCTAGCGAACTCCCTTCGGCGCAGGAACGCCTTCCGGCAGCGTGATGCGCAGCGTGCGCCCGATGGTCTCGATCAGTTCGTCGGGGCGGATCGCGTTGTTGGCGTCGCACAGCCGCCAATACAGCTCGGCGTCGCCGATATAGCGGGCCGACAGATTGTCGAGCCGGTCGTTGTCGGCGACGACGTGCTCCTTGATCGTTGCAAAGCGCGAGGCCTGCGGCACGAAGCGGCGGCGCAGATATTTGATTGTGCGGCCGTCGGCGCTGGTCAGCGCCGTCGTGTCGAGGCCGTAGTAGCGGCTGGTCGGCGGGAATAGCTGTGCGCCGGCCGCCGAGCTCTGCAGCAATGCGTCGAGCGTCTTGACGGCGTCGGTCATGGGATGCCTCCGATGCCGAGAGCATCGAGCCCGCTCGACGGCGCCTTCGACGACAGCATTTCCTTGCGCTGGAGATAACCGAGGAACAGTGCCCCGCCCTTGTGCGCGAAGCCGAGGTCGTTGACCGACAGGACGCGCAGGCCGAGGCTGACCTTGGCACGGATCGGGTTGAGGTTCGGATCGAAGGCTTCCTCGGTGACGCTGAATTCCGTCACGCGCACCGGCACGACGCGCTGCGCGCTCCAGACGAACAGCGCCAGCGGTGCTTCAGTCGGCGCGATCTCGATGGTGCCATAGCTCGCCTGCGAATTCTCCCCGATCAGGTCGCTGGCCAGCGGGTTGATCATCGATTCCAGCGCGGCGATCTGGGGATGCAATCCGAACTTCACGGTGTTCGGATTGTCGTTGGGGAATTCGAGCTGGTCCGAGGCGTCGAGCTCGGCCTCGATCTTGAACGTCTCGACCGCCGGTCCCTTCAGCCGCAGCGCTTCCGAGCGGTCGCCGGCCTCGCCGATGCCCTGCACCTGCAAGGTGCGCGAGACCTGATCGGGCGTGTACTGGAGCGTGATCACGCGTTTGACCGCGCCGGACGAGGGATCGACCAGCACGAGCCCGCCGCGCAAGGTTTTCGGTGAACCGGGGAAGCCTGTCATTTCGGAGCCTTCGCGGTACCTGGGTTTTGGTAGAAGTCGTCGAAGGCCTGCACCGCGGCGCCGAAGGTCGGCGACTGGAAGGCGCTCGCACTCGCGTGCTCGTTGTCGACAATTCCCTTGGCAGGGTCGCTGACTGTGAAGCCCCACTTCAGCGTGGCGTAGATGTATCCGCTGCCGGAGGCCTTGGCGGCCGTCTCGAACGAGAAGCGACGCTTGGAGTTTGCTCCCGGAAAATCCTCCAGCGACGCCTCCTTGATCATTTTTCCGATCTTTCTGCCGTCTTTGACGTGTTCTGAGCGAAGCGCATAGTCTTTGCTGTAATAGGGGGAGACGGCTCGATTCCTCTTCGCCGTACGTGGTGTACGGTTTTCGTGACCCACGTCGACAAAATATCCCTGCTCGATGCCCGCCGCCTTGTTGCCCTTCGTCATGACATTCATGCGGTTGGCTTCATCGCCCGTCCATTCAGTCTCCTTGTCAGCCTCTTTGCGAGCGCTCAGATCCTCGACGCGCGCGATCTGGAGAAGCCGGATTTTCCAGGCATTCGGCGCGTCCTCGCTCGGCTTGAATTTGATCGTTCCATACAATCCACTCTTGCCGCCGGGACGCAACACCGGTTGCATATCCAGAATGAAGTCGCCGTCGAATGTGGATTTGGTGCCGACCAGATCACGCTGGATGCGTGGCGTCACTCTGGTGACGGCATTGGGCTTGGTTCCGCCGGCTATCGGCTCACGAGGGATGGCCGCGCGCGATCCCTGCAGAGCGTCTGCAATTCGTGCGGCTTCGACTTCCGCCACATCCGATGGACGACTGACGGACAGGCCCTCATGCGGCAAAACGCTGGCGCTACCCTGCTGCACCGTGTGCACGGCTTCGTGTGCCAGCAGGCGATCGCGGCGCTCATCGGTCAGCGCGTGCGATTCCGCGCCCAGGTGAATGTCCCTGCCCAGAGCGAAGGCGCGCGCACCGAGTCTGCTTGCGGCCGCCTCCGAGGCGCGGCCGCTGTGAATACGGATGTAGCCGAGATCGTGGTTCAGCCGCTGCTCGAGCGGGCGCCGCACCTGCGCATCGAGCGGCCGCGCGGGATCGCTGGTGGCTGCACGCAACAGGCCGGTCACGGACTGACGGGCGCGCGGATTGTGTGGGCCTTCCACTCTAACGCCGCTATGCGCACGGGAATTCATTCACGCATTCCTGTAGATTGTATTGCACTGCCCATCGTCGATCGTTTCCCCGAGCGGCGCCGCGTTCGTCGAGGTCATGATGTCGGTCGCGGCCGTCCGATGAGCCCCGGAATCGAGCAAGATGTGACCCATCTCATGGGCCAACGACCGCCCCATCGCGTCGTTCGACACATACGCGGTCCGCCTCGCTAGTGCGGTCGATATGCCGGGAGGACAGGAATCGGCGCGGTTGTGACTGCTGAGCGTCGGCACATAGAATGTGCGTATTCGAGCCGACAGGCCAAAGGTCGTCGTTGCGCCATTGATCAGCCGTCGCTCCTCGACGCTTGGTGTTGCGCAGTTGCCTTCCTGAAGGATGCGGTCGGCCCCGATCCATGCCGTAGTGTCGCCGGGCGTCGCAGGCCGCTGCACCCCGGGCACGAACCTGACATTGCAGCTGGCAAATATGCCATTCGCGGTCGCGATATCGGCCGCCGGGTCCCGGTTCGACCCATCGAGCTTGACGGTATCGATCGAAACAGTCTTTTCGGTCCGGCTGCGGGTTGCGCCCGGCGGCGCGACCGCGACCGTACTGGCGATTGCGGCCGACATCACGGCAAGACGCGATTGCTGCATGGCGTTCAAAGGCGGCGCCGCGGCGTTCAGCGAAGCCTGGAAAAGCCTCAGGATGGCGCTACCGTCGCGTTGCGAGGCAAGCAGCACCCATTCGCGTTGCACGAAGTTTTCCAGGAACGCGATCGAAACGCTGAGCGCGTCGGCCGTGCTGAGCTGGCGGAACACTTCGCGGATGAAAGGCAACTCGGCGGTCGCGTTGGTCAACGCGCGCGCTCCCAGTGTGATGCCGCGGCTGGTCGCGTCCGCAAACTGCGGATCGCGCAGGAAGGTTGCGACCTCGACCGCTATTTGCGCCGCCGACGGCGCGACGGTCGCCGTTGCACGCTGATCGAGCACCGGCGCCATCGCAGGATCGAAGGCCCCGGCCAATGCGATGATCGTTTGCGGATTCACCGTCGCGACATGCGTCGTCTCGTCGATCTCGACAGGCAGCGGAACGCGCAAGCCCGCACGCCATTTCTGCATCGACGGCGGCTGCTGCGCTGGCGGCACCTGGAAATAAGTCTGATTGTAGACCAGCAGCGCCCGAGCAAGCTGATCCGCCGTGACGACATCCAGCGGCAACGGCGTGGCAGCACCAGGCGGCGTGAAGGGCGTCGCCGTAGTCCACAGCGGCAGCAATTCGAGCGCCAGCATGTGCAGTGTCATGTTTTCGCCGACGATCACGCTGAGCCTGCTCATGCCGCCGTCGAGCAGGCCGCCGCGTACGCCGACGGGGCCGACGACGGTGTCCTGGACATTGGTCGGTACGAACTGCATCCCGCTGCGCGCGGTCTGGCCCAGGTTCATGGTCAGCGGCACGGCGTCAGGCGCGCCGGTGTTGAGTCGGGACACGATCTGGGTCGACCGCACTCTGGGGCCGCCCGGCGAATGATCCGCGGCAACGGCAGCACTGATCCGCTCCGCTTCCACTTCACCAGCGCTGTGTGGGGAATCGATCTGCAATCCCCCGCCCGAGCCTGCCGCGGGCGCGCCGCGCTGCTGCACGACATGGGTCAGCTCATGCGCCAGCAGTCGCCTGCCCTGCCCGGTTGCTGGCGCGTAGTTGCCGCCGGCGAACACGATGTCGCGTCCGACCGTATAGGCGTGCGCGTTGACGGCATGGGCTGATCGTGCGGCATCGGGTCCGGTATGGACGCGGACGTCTGCAAAACTATGCGCGAAGCGCTGCTCCATGAAGGCGCGCGCATCCGGATCCAGCGGCGTCCCCGGCCTGCGCAACACCTCATCGACGATCGCCGGCGCGCGTGGCGACCCGAGACCGCCCGCGGCCTTGCGCCGCAGCTTGGTCCCGCTGCATTCCTCGCACTGCGCTCCCTCATGGTCGGCGCAGGCGCATCTGCGTTGCAGCAGCCGGATCGACGACGCCCGGGCGACCGGTTTGGCCGCAGGCGCGGCCTTGGCGGCTACGGCGCGGATCATGACGGGATACTCCGCACCAGCCGCCGCCCTGCTCCGGCGCCGATCGCCTGCGGCGTCGCCGCTGCCGCCAACTGAACCGGCGCCGTGCGCAGCGATGCGAGCGAGCGGCTGGCGCGTAGTTGCTGCGCGGTGGCGGGATTGCCGAGCTGCGCGATCAATTCCCCGGTCAAGCCCGCCGTGATCGCGTCGCGCTGCTCCGGTGGAAAACCGCGCAGCACCAGGCGGTCGATAGTGACGTGGACGCGTGGCGGGCGATGGGTCATGTCCAGCCCCGGGTTTCGGTTTCTGCCAGCGGCCGCTCCAGCTTGGCGCTTTCGGCATGGGCCGCGGCAAGCAGATGACGCATGGCGAGCGATCCGCCGTCGTCGGCTGCGAGGAAGGCCGCATTCAGCGCGATGTTGCGGATGCTGCCGCCGGTGACGTTGAGGCGGGCAAGCTTGCCGAAGTCGAGCGCGTCGGTCGGCGCTGCGGCCGGCACGCTGCGCTGCCAGATCGCCTCGCGCTGATCGAGATCGGGGAATGGAAAGTTGACGATGAAGCGCAGGCGGCGCTGGAACGAAGCATCGAGCGCGGATTTCAGATTGGTGGTCAGGATCGCGAGCCCGCGATAGGCTTCCATGCGCTGGAGGAGATAGCTGACCTCGATATTGGCGTAGCGGTCGTGGCTGTCCTTGACCTCGCTGCGCTTGCCGAACAGGGCGTCGGCCTCATCGAACAGCAGGATGGTGCCGCTCTCCTCGGCGGCATCGAACACGCGCCGCAGGTTCTTCTCGGTCTCGCCGATATATTTGCTGACCACCGACGACAGGTCGATACGGTAGAGATCGAGCGCAAGCTCGTTGGCCAACACTTCGGCAGCGAGAGTCTTGCCGGTGCCGCTCTGGCCACTGAACAGCACGGCGACGCCGAGGCCGCGCAGATGGCGGGCGCCAAAGCCCCACTCGTCATAGACCCGCGTGCGCTGCCGGACCTGCGCGGCGATTTGCCTGAGCACGCCGAGTTGGCTCGCCGGCAGAACCAGATCGTCCCAAACGGCGCGTGGCGCAATCCGCTGTGCCAGCTCGTCCAGGCCGCGCCGGCCGCCCTCGCGGCAAGCATTCCAAATCGCAACTGCGACCGGCTCGCCGACGTCGATGCGGTCGCTGACCGCGCTCCCGGCCACGGCGATGCCGCGGGCGGTGAGACGAAATTGTGCGGTCACATTATCGAGCGCGCCGTCGAGCTCGGCGCCATGCGATCCGAGAGCGGCCTGCCACAGCCGTTTCTGCTCGGCCGCATCCGGCTTGGCGAGCTCGAGGCTGAGCGTCGGACCGCGCAGACGCGCGGGCTCGCGGGCGGCGATCACGAGCGGCCCGCGAATCCGGGCCGCCAGCTCACGGACATTGGCGTTGACGGCGCCATCGCCACATTGCACCAGCAGTGCGGCCGGCAACAATGCCGCTTCACGGTCCCACAACACGACGAAATTTTCGAGTTCGGCAGCTCCCGCGGGCACGTCCTCGATCCGCAGCACGAAAAGCTGGAGCCCGCAGGCCGCCGCCGCAGCCGCAGCAACGTCCTCGGCGCCCGCCGGATCATCGCCGCCGAGATGTACGACCGCGCGCGGCAGCGACGGCCGGGTCCAGCAGGCCGCAATGCCGTTGGCGAGCGTCTGGTGCTGCGCCGCCATCACGCGCGACGGCGCGTGGATCGTGAGCAGCGGCCAAAGCCGCTGATCGAGCAGATTGATGCCGGCCAAGAAATGCAGGATACGCTCGTCGATGCGCAAGGACGCACTGGTCAGCGGATGGTTTTGCTCCATCTCGATCAGCCGCCAGCGGCGCAGGGGACGCGCGGGCGTCAGCGCGCTCCAATGCGGCTCGGCGAGCTTGCCGAGCGCGGTGGCAAAACTCGCGCCGCGCTCGCCATTGGGCTTCGCGCAGGCCACGGCAAATTGCGCGTCCATCTCCATGCCGGCGCAGAGCAGGAGGATATCGCGCTCGAACGGCGACAGCTCGAAGATGTCGGCGATCACGTCGATCGCGGCCGGCGGCGACATCGTTGCGCCGCCGCTTGCCTGGGCATCGTCTTCGCCGGCGAGCTGGCGGCGCAGGCGCGAGAGTTCCGCGACCAGATAGCGCTGGTTTTCGTCGACCCAGGTCGTTTGCAGGTCAGTCGCTGGCTGGTCAATGTCGGTCACGGCTTTACCTCGAGCTGCGGACCGATGAAGACGGGTGGCGCGACGTCATAGTTGATAAGCTGGCTGTCCACGCCGTCGACCCGCAGGCGAACCCAATACAGGCCCGGCTTCAACTGCCTGAACACGAAGGTGGGCGTCTTGGTCGGCGCCGCGAACGGATTGGCCAACACTTCGCGGCCGCCGAGCATCAGCGACACCCGCTGGTCGGGACGGACTGCGGGCGTGCAGGTCGGCGTCAGCGTCAGGCTTTGGTCGGCGGCGAGATTGACGGGCGTCGTGAAGGTCACCGCGGGCGCGACCGTCAGTGACTGGAGATTGGTGAGGCGCGGCGCAGGATCGGTGCCATGCACGAGCTGCAGCGTCGCGGCATAGATCCCGGCCGGGAAGCCTGCCGGGAAATCCACCGTCGCGAGCGGCAGCAGGAACAACACCTTCGATGCATCTGGCGTCGCCGCCGGCGGCGTGATTGCGATGGTGACGCCGAGGCGCATATTGCTGAGCAGCAGCGTGTGGCCGCTGCCGTCGAGGTCGTGGCCGTGAAATTCGACAGTGTCGCCGAGTTTTGCCGCCTTCTGAGAATGCGGCAGCACGATCTCTTCGATCTCCGGATAGGGCGAGGCCATGCTGGCGCGCACGTCGACGCCCTGCTCCAGATGTGTCACCGGATCGACCGGCCCGCGCGTCAGCACCGGCAACGGCACGCGCGCGGATTTCCGCGACTCGATCAGCACAACGGTCACCTGATAAGGCGCGGTCGGCCGGTAGTGCGAATTGATCGCGGTCCAGAGCTTTGACAGCTCCTCCGTGTTCATCACCGAGGGTGTGATCTTGATCTGCTCGATCTGGTCGGCGAGCTCGGAGGCCTGCAGCGCCTGGTAGATCGCCGGCAGCATGCTGCCGGTGACCGGCGGGCTCGGCGGATTGAGCGCGGTGCGGATCGCGGCGCGGGCCAGTACCGGCGTCTCGTGCAGGATCTGCATGGCATAGCCGAGCAACACCTCCGCCTCGAGATCCAGCGTGCCATAGGCGGTCAGGAGATAATGCAGATCGAGCGCCAGCGGCGGATTGCTGATGCGCTCGCCGGCCGCATTGCGCGAGGGGTATCCGACATTGCGCCACCCGATATTGGGCGTCGCCTGGTGCAGGAACAGGTTGAGCCGCCGCGTGGTGTCGTTGCCGAGCTCGATCGCATCGGGCGCGAGCGCCGAGACCACGACGCCGCTGCCCATGGTGCTGGCGAGATTGTGGTCGATCAGCCCGCCGTCCAGCAGGTCCTTGAGGACCGCGGTGACGCCGGCAATCGCAAGCGCGTTGCTCATGACGGCCTCCGGCCGCGCTGGCGGAGATATTCGTCGAGCGACATCGGCTTTTTGGCCGCCGCGGCAGGCTCACGGCGCGCTGGCGTTGCCGCCGGAGTGATCGCGGTGAGCTCCACCCGGCCAATATGGATGTGCACGTCAGGCGGCGGCGCGGCGTCGGACCGCGATGGGCGCGGATCGACCGGTCGATCGCGAACCGACCGTGCAGCGATCCGTGGCGCAGCCGTGGGCCGCTGATCGGCCTGGGGACGACGGGTCGTGTCGATCGGTGTTGGGTCGGGAGTTTTCACGTCCCGAAACGACGGAGGCTTATCCTCGGCTCCTCCTCGCTCGGAT
Source organism: Bradyrhizobium guangdongense (assembly GCF_006483445.1). Classification (GTDB taxonomy): domain Bacteria; phylum Pseudomonadota; class Alphaproteobacteria; order Rhizobiales; family Xanthobacteraceae; genus Bradyrhizobium; species Bradyrhizobium guangdongense_A. The sequence goes on from NZ_PPPT01000109.1 coordinate 27,905, forward strand.
TCCATCATGCGCCGCCTCGGAGCTTGCGCGAGTTGCGGATCCATGACGAGGCGCGGTTCTTCTCTCTCTTTTGCCGCGCGGGCCGCCATGGGATAGCTGGAAGCCTCGCTGCCGAGCGTTCCAGGCTTCGCTTCGGCGGACGTGGGGTCGGACGGAAGCCTGGGCTCAGGCAAAACGCCCGGTGCTGCGGCATCGACGCTCGTCAGCGGCTCCGTGTATCGCTGAGGTGGTGCGCCGAACGATCGTTCGAATTGCCCGGTGTCGACGACCAAGGCGTCCGCATGCTCCGAAGGCAGCCGCATCTCACTTTGGAGCCCGCTCGCAAGGGATATCGGGTGACGCGCCGGACGGATGCCGGCGCCCTGCCCCAGCGCGCGCGTCGCCAGCCAGCGCAGATAGCCGGTCATGTCAGGCACCGTTGGAGATAAGCCTCTCGCCTGATGTCACTCAGCGCGAGGATCTGCTGCTCGCTCCAGCCATAATACATTGCAAGGGCATGCACCTCGTCGAGCAATCGCCGCCCGCGTGCTGCAATCTCCTCCCAGACGCAACCGGCGACGTCGAGCCGGTCGTCCCACGCCTCGCCGCATGCGATGCAGACGAACCCCAACTCGATGTAATCAGCACTCTCGCGCAAGGCGATCCTGCTTTCGACCTCGTCGAGCAAAGCGGGCGACCAGTCGATCTCCGGATGCACATTGAGGCAGCAGCGCTGCAACAACTGCCTGGCGGCGGCATCCACGTCGTTGTGACGCGCGACCGCGATCAGGTCCGCGCTGTTGGGCATCCGGAAGCGCAGGCCGTTGTCGATCTCGATTTCGGCTGGCCCCGTCGCCTCCGCCAGCAGGCGGACGAGGTCGAGGTCGAATTCATGCTCCTCGCCGCAGCGCGGACAATTGGTGCGGCCGGAAAAACGGCCGCCGAAGGTCGCGCAGCGCAACTTCAGGATCGCCGCATCGCGCGCGCCGATCGGCAGCTCCGCGCATCGCTCCTGACTTTCCTCCGGCAGCGCCGCCCCGAGCAGCAACAGCCCGCGCGCCACCGGACCACATCCGGCGCCGTGCTCCCAGATGCCGAGCAGTGCATGGTCTGCCAGCGCGTTCATTCCAAATGATCCCGCTACGGTTCGACGAAGGTCGGCTCGCTCGGCTCCGCGACCTCGTAGTCGCGCTCCCAGCCTTCGTTCTCGAGCTTGATGTGCTGGATCGCGACCGCGTTGGCATTGGCGTCGAGGTCCGGCAGCGACTGGAATTCCGACACCCAGGCGCGATAGACCTTGTAGGCGAGCGCGAGCTGACCGGCCTCGTTGTATACCTCGATGATGAGATCCTTGCGAAAGTCCTTCAGCGAGACCTCCATCCCGAGCCCGGAGCCGAAATTCCAGACCTTGTTTGCCCATTGCTCGAAAGCAACGTCATGAGTGACGCCGCGCTCCAGCGTGATCGCCTCGAACTTGGTGCGGCCGGGCGATTTTCGCGACGTCGAGGGATCCCCGCCTTCGCGATGCTCCACCACCTCGGTGGTGCGCTTGAGCGAGGAGCACTTTGAGATGCCCGCGACGTAGCGGCCGTCCCATTTCACGCGGAACTTGAAGTTCTTGTAGGGGTCAAAGCGTTGCGCATTGACGCTGAACTGAGCCATGGCGCGTCCTTCAGGTTTCGATCTGGCCAGCGATCTGCTGGATCTTGATAACGACGAATTCGGCGGGCTTGAGCGGCGCGAAACCGACGACGATGTTGACGATGCCGTTGTCGATGTCGGTCTGCGTCGTGGTCTCGCTGCTGCATTTGACGAAATAGGCGTCCTTCGGCGTCGCGCCCTGGAAGGCGCCTTGCCGGAACAGCGTGTTCATGAAGGCGCCGATGTTGAGCCTGATCTGCGCCCAGAGCGGCTCGTCATTCGGCTCGAACACGACCCATTGCGTTCCGCGGAACAGGCTCTCCTCGATGTACAGTGCGAGCCGGCGGATGGGGACGTATTTCCATTGCGATGCCAGCGCATCGGCACCATCAAGCGTGCGCGCGCCCCAGATCACCGTCCCGATGATCGGCAGGCTGCGGATGCTGTTGATCCCGAGCGGATTGAGGCCGCCGATCTCGTTGTCGCTGAGATTGCCGGTCAGGCCGTTGATCGAAAGGCCGAGCACGCCTTGCAGGCCGGCTTCGGTCCCCGCCGGCGCCTTCCAGACGCCGCGGGTGACATCGGTGCGGGCGAAGGTTCCCGCGACAGCGCCGCAGGGCGCAAATGACTGCAGGTTATTGTCCTGCAGCGGATCGGGCATCAACAGCCGCGGAAAATACACGGCAGCGTAGGAGCGCGTCGCGGTCACGCCGAGGGACGACGGGCTTGGCAACGGGCTCGTCGACCATGTCGACGGCGCGTCGATCAGCAGGATCGCGCGACGGGATTTGCAGTAATTGGCGGCGTCCGGCCAGGTACTGGCGTTGTCGGTTGTGGTCGGTGTGTAAGGCGGAATGCACAGCATGTTGAAGATGTCGGCGCGGTCGAGCGCGTACATTCCGGTCTTCGGGACCGCGGTGGAGTTGGCCGAAGCCGTCACCTCCGCGGAGCTGACCGCGATGCCGTCGGTGCCGGACGCTGCGGTCGCGGTCGCATTTGCCTGTATCGCAGGAGCCACCGGCGGCGTCGCACCGCTCAATCCGCTGGAGACGCGCAGCAGGGTCGATTGCTGCTTGAGCACGGTCGTGACGAAGCGGGGATCCGCGGGATCGACGGAAACGTTGAGGAACACCTCGCGCGTGCCGCTGCCGCCCTGCTTGACCGCATCGTTCTTGGTGTCGGGATCGTCGAAGATGGTCAGGTTGAAGAGCGAGACGTTGGCGGGGTCGCGGGTGTTGTGATCGACCGTCAGCTTGAGGTTCATGCCCCACGAGCCCGGACTTGCCGCTATGAAGATTTCGTTGTTGGTCAGCTTGTAATTGGCCGACGTCGCCGCCGAGCCGCCGCTGCGGGTGGCGACGCGGACGATGATCGCCTGGCTACCACCGTTCTGGAAGAATTGCTGCACGGCATAGCTCATGGTGCTGTCGCGCCACAGCCCGCCGAACTGCCGCTGGTAATCCGCAAAGCCGAAGATCGTGACCGGCTCGTCGACCGGCCCCCGCCAGGCACGACCGACAAAGGCGGCGATCGAGGTCGCCACCCCCGTGATGGTGCGCACGCCGCTCGGAAGCTCCTCGATGTAGACGCCGGGATACGTCAGGGGTACGGGCATCGGTGGTCCTTTCGATTGCGTAAGTTGATTGACCGGGTGCACGAACTGCGCGGCGCGCGGCTAGTCCTCGGGATCGTCAGGTGGATGCGCGGCACGGAAGATGACGGTGCCGTCGGGAAGCCTGCTGCTGGAGAGCCTGCGGCGGGCAACGAGATAGTCGAGTGCTTCCTGCACCGCGTCCGCGGAGTCGCCATAGCGTTGACGGCCGATCCACCAACTGCGAATGCCTGCGGCAGTATCGGCGGCGTGCGGGTGATCTGAGACGTAACGCTCGATAATGCCTGCAATCGCAATGACTCGCTCGCTATGCGCCTGCACGGATGAAACTCCGCGAAAAGACATGCCTGTGGTTTGCACGCGTCGTGCCAGCGCGGGACTGCTTGAAATCGCGAGGATTTCTCCGAGGCAGCGGCGATGGTTGAGTTGAATTCGCCTCAGCTCCGAGGGACGCGCGGCCCGGCAACCGGCTGCTCGTGCGCTCTTCCTGCGAGGTGGGGCGTTTTGCCCGCATGAGGGAAATTGTCCCCCTTTCAGGTACGGTTGCAGAATACAGCCTTTGGTTGCAAAATAGAATGACGGGAACCGGCGCTTCTGCTATGACGCGACCAGCGGAACAGCCGGAGACACGGCATGACGGGGGTTCGCATCCAGCAACGGCCGGGCGGCACATCGTCGCACGCCAATGCGGTCACGGATTTGCCGGCCCATCACAGGCCCGCAGCCAAAGGCGCAAACACGATATTGCAGCCGGATGCCAGCCATGCCGTCACGCGTGCGCTGGCGTCGCCGGCACATTCGCTCGACGCAGCGACCAGAACGATGATGGAACCGCGCTTCGGGCGTGACTTCGGCGACATCAGGATTCACACGGGCCACAAGGCGGAGGTGTCGGCCGGCCTTGTCGATGCGAATGCCTACACGGTAGGTCGCGACATTGTCTTCGGGCGCGGCCGCTATGCTCCGCATTCGGCGGAGGGCAAGCGCCTGCTCGCGCACGAGCTCATGCATGTCATGCAACAGACCCCGTCGCCCGGCCGTCATGCACCGCCCCAGAGTCTCGGCTCGACCAACGATGCGCTCGAAGCCGAGGCACGCGCAGCCGAGACCGCGCCGCACTCAGCCACGGCCATCGCCTCGACACGCGCCCTTTCCCCGCAGTCGCCGGTGATCCAGCGCGATGGCCCCGCGAAGGACACTAAGCCCGCGGCCACCAAAGCCACCGGCTATCCGACAGCGTGGCAGGCGGCCCATGCGGCGCTCGCGATCTGCAATCCAAAATCGATCAAGTCAAAGGACCCCGCCAACATCATGTCGTCGGGCAATGAATATGGCGGGTTGATCTACAAGATCGGCGACGAGTTCTTTTTCACCGAGGCCGTGGTTGGCCAGGGCGCCGGCAGTGAAAGCGCCGCAGTCGATCCGTGGCAGGCACTCGACAAGGTGCCAGAGGCCGCCAAGCACAGCATCGTCGGCGACTATCACACCCACGGTGCACCACCCGACCCGAAGCGCGATCCGCGTGAACGGGTCAAGGATCCCGGTGAGGATTTTTCCGGCCATCACGCCGACGTCGATCCCCTGAGCAAGACCGTGATCACCGGGACCGAGAAGAAGACGGGCGACATCTGGGAAGTTCGCGACGACCTCACCAAGCACAAGGCCAGCATCCTCAATCCGGAAACCTACACCGCGTTCCTCGCGACGCCGACGGGCCGGTTCACGCTGTTCATCCCGAAGAAGAACATCGTGTTCAGCTTCAGCCCGGACCCGCGTCTGGTGCCTCCCGAGCAGAAGCCGCAGGCCGCGTCCTACGCACATTAGGTGCGCGCAGCATGACGTCCCTGCTCGTCAGCGCGGGTTGCGCGGCGAACCGGTCCGGAACCGGTCGGAGGCCAGGCCGTGCTTCTTGACCAGCTTATTGAGTGTGCTGCGATCTTTTTGCGAGATGCGCGCGGCCAGCGAGACATTGCCACAGGCTTCGGTCAGCAGATGACGCAGATAATTCTTCTCGAACTCGGCGATCGCCCGCGCCTTGGCCGATTTGAACGTCTCGTCGGCATCGATCCGGGCGCAGTCCGCTTCGGCGTCCGCCAGCTGCGCGGCGCCGATCCGGATCACCTCGCCGTCCGCAAGCAAGAATTCGCGCAGCATCAGGTTTTCCAGTTCGCGGATGTTGCCAGGCCAGTCATGCGACAGCAGCCAGGCGATCGATCTGGCATGAAGGCGCTTGCGGGAGCGCTCATACTGGGTGGCGAAACGATCGAGAAAATGCTCCGCGAGCAGCACGACGTCACGGCCGCGCTCGCACAAGGGCGGCATGGTCACGTTCAGAATACTGAGGCGGAACAGCAGGTCGCGGCGAAACTCGCCGCGGCGAACCATTCCCTCGAGATCGATATTGCTGGACGCGACGATCCGCAGGTCGCTGTTGGCGACCTGGCGCCCGCCCACCGGACGGTAGGTGTGATCCTGCAGAAAACGCAGCAGCACGACCTGGGCGCGCGGGCTCATCGCCTCGACTTCATCGAGGAGCAACGTACCGCCCTCGGCTTGCGCGACCAATCCCCTGCTGGAACTCTTGGCGTCGGTGAACGCGCCCCGCTCATGGCCGAACAATTCGCTTTCGAGCAGATTGTCGGGCAACGCGCCGCAATTGACAGGGATGAACGGGAATTCGCGGCGGCGACTGAGATAATGCAGCGCGCGCGCAGCAAGCTCCTTGCCGGTTCCGGTGTCGCCCTGGATCAGGACCGTGGCATCGACATCAGCAATCCGCTCGATGACCCGCAGCGTCTCGCGGAATATCGGCGAGGCGCCGAGCAGACTGAGCCGCGTGAACGCGCTTTCGGAGGATTCATGTCGTCGCTGCCGCCAAGCCTCGATCTCGGTCATCGGAAAAATGCCGCTTTCGAAATGACGTGAAAACTCTAATTTAGCTACCTTCGGTTGACAATGAGACATTTCGACGGCAAAGCCATGTTGCAAGGGCTGCGCCGGAAATTCTCGCCCCAGATCGCGGATTCCTGAGAACAATTAAAGGTTGCAATTCCAGATTCTCTTCGCAACTTTCCGCGAGCAGGATCAAATTGGGACGATGGGGCCCGTTGCGCGGGCTTTCGGGAACCTGATCGAGGAACGACAGTTTTGTCGAAACACCCATCGGCCCATTGTTGAACCTGTCGCACAGGTTGTATCTTTGCACGCTACGCCTGAACGGGTTAGGCTGACGACGGCGGCTGATCAGAGGAGGTCGCGATGGCGATTCAGTATGGCGTGCTTCGGGCACGCCCTGACCGGTACAAGCGTGAAGACGACGCCTCGACACCGCACCTGCAGATTCGCGCCGTCGACATTTCGGGCCAACCGTGGCGGATTGCCGTGAACGTGCAGTCGGATGGCGGCTCCCAGGTGGCGTTTTGGATCGTCGACCCGCTTGTGGCCCATCCGCTCCTCACGTCGCTGCCGGCGACGGCGCCGGGATTCAGTGTCGTCGCACGAGACGCGGGCCACGCGCTCGACTACGTCAAGGCGCCCCTGTTCACGTGGACCGAAGGTCGATCGCTGCCGCCATCCGGCAGCGCGAGTAGCGACGACCTGCAGGACCTGCTGTCCTTATATCTTGACCAGTGCAAGGCTGCCGGCGGCGAGGTATACGCGTTCGGAGCGAAGTTCGATCGGAATCTGCACAAGCCGATCGATGCCGAGTTCGGCAATTTGGACGGTCTCCACGGCATTCATGACATCCACTTGAACCAGGGTAATGTCGGTCAGCACAGTGACGACAATGGCGTGTTTCACGACGGCGGATTGATCCTGAAGTTTCCCGATCGGTATCTCGGTCTCTTCTTGGGCTTCCAGACCCAGCGGATTCCGACCGACGCCGCAGGCAACGCCGCTGCCGGCGCAACGCCGATAAGCCAGCTTATCGGTGGAAGACCCCCGCCCCCGCCCGAAGCCGCCGCGTCCACGATCTATATCGAGCGTGCGCTGATCAATCCGGGCGGCCCGGACGCAGGCCGTGAGATCGTGGTTCTGGCCAACCTCGCGACGAGCGCTCAGACGCTCACGAACTGGCGGCTCGTGGACAAGAATGCACGCGTGACTGCAATCAATGCGACCATCGGGTCGGGACAGTCGATCCTGCTCACACTCGACGGCACCGGCGTGCAGCTCGGAAACCAGGGTGGTAATTTGATGCTTCAGGATTCGCTGAACGCTCAAGTTGACGCTATCACCTACACGGCCGCGGACGCGTCAGTCGAGAACCGATACATTCGCTTCCGACGCTGAAATCAAGACTGCTATGCGAGATGCCGCACTTCGCGCGGATATCGGTGATGGCTGGCCTGTCGAGCCGCCGCTCGCGACCACGGCCCGCCTTCGCTGGTGGGCTTCGGCGCCACAGCCTTCTCTCGCTTCGCGAGCGAAGGCTGGAGCGGGTGAAGGGAATCGAACCCTCGTATTCAGCTTGGAAGGCTGCTGCTCTACCATTGAGCTACACCCGCGCTGGGGATCACCTAACACGGCGGAACGGCCGCCTCAACCGTCCTGCACGACTTGGCCAAAATCCCGGTTCCAACCCTAAACCCTTGCGATTCCGGCCTTAACAGCGGCGCTGCCGCGCCCTATATTAAGGTCTCCCGAAACCAACGAAAGGAGGTGATCCAGTGTCTTATCTCAAGCGCTGTCACCTCGCTGGGATCGCCCGCTAAGCTTCTCGTAAGAGGGCCTGGCAACGGGGCGCTCTCAGCCCTGGACCAGCGAGACAAGAGATAGGGGCGCGACGGGGTCACTCCCGCCGCGCCTTTTCTTTTGAGCGATCGTCTAGAGTTTCCGTTCCGACGGAATCGGAACGGAAACTCTAGATTCTTGTTTTGACGCGTTTTCTTGACGCGAACCGGTGTCCATTTCGCTGGAAAACGCTCTATCCGGATGAACCCGACAGCACCTCGCGAAGCTTCAGCGACAACTCCGCCTTCCGGTAGGGCTTTCTGAGCAGCGCCACGCCGGGATCGAGATGGCCGTCATGCATGACGGTGTCGTCGGTGTAGCCCGAGGTGTACAGCACTTTCAGGCCCGCACGGCGCGCCCGGATCGTGTCGGCCAATTCCTTGCCGTTCATGCCGCCCGGCATGATCATGTCGGTGAACAAGAGATCGAATTTGGCGCCCTGCTCGACGAGCGCGAGGGCTGCCGCACCGTCGCCGGCAACCAGCGTGCGATAACCGAGACTGCCGAGCTGGGCGATCACGTAGCCCTGCACCAGCGGGTCGTCCTCGACCACCAGGATCGTCTCGTGTCCGCGCGAGGTACCTCGCGCCTGCATCGGCTCGGCACGCACCGCTGCCTGGCCTTCCGAGCGCGGCAGATACAATCGCACGACCGTGCCGCGGCCCTCCTCGCTCTCGATCCTGACGGCGCCGCCGGTCTGTCGCGCAAAACCATAGACCATGCTGAGGCCGAGCCCGGTGCCCTGCCCGACCCCTTTGGTGGTGAAGAACGGCTCGAACACCCGGTCGCGAATCTCGGCGGGAATGCCATGACCGGTGTCGGTGACCGCGACCATGACGAATTCGCCGGGTGCAATGTCGCCGTCGCCGGAGCCGGCGGTCGCATCCAGCACAACGTTGGCGGTCTCGAGCTTCAACCGCCCGCCGCCCGGCATGGCGTCGCGCGCGTTGACGGCGAGATTGACGATGGCCGAGGAGAGCTGCGACGGATCGGCCATCGCGCACCACGCATCCTCGGTGAGCGCGGTCTCGATGCTGATATGCTCGCCGAGGATCGGCTTGAGCAGCCGCGCGGTATCGAGCACGAGGCCGTTGACGTCGATCTCGCGCGGCTCGAGCGGCTGGCGGCGGGCGAAAGTCAGGAGTTGCGAGGTGATCTCGGCGCCACGCGCTGCCGCATCGTCGATGAGCTGGGCGATGGCGGCGAGCTGCGGCTTGTCAGCGAGCCCCTCCTGCAGGATCTCGATCGTGCCGGTGATGACCGTGAGCACGTTGTTGAAGTCGTGCGCGACGCCGCCGGTGAGCTGCCCGATCGCGTCCATCTTCTGCGACTGCCGCAGCCGCTCCTCGGTCTCGTGCTGCTCGGTGAAGTCGGTGGCCGATCCGCGATAACCGAGAAAGCGGCCGTCATCGCCGAAGACCGGCTGGCCGTTGACGCTGACATGACGCATGCGTCCGGACGCGTCGCGGCCGCTATACTCGAACTTCCGGAACGGTACATGCCTGTCCAGCAAGGCGATGTGGTCGCGCCATTTCTGCGGATTGCTGTCGCGGTCGGCCGCCCTGTCGTCACGGCGCTTGCCGATCACGTCATCGCGGCCGAAGCCGAAATTATACGCGCGGTCCGAGAGATAGGTAAATGTGTGATCGGGTCCGGTCTCCCAGAACCAGTCGGACGCGGTCTCGGCATAGTCGCGAAAGCGCTGCTCGCTGCGCCGCGCGTCCTCTTCGGCGCGCTGCCGGATCAACAGGTCCTGTTCGAGTTGGGCGTTGGCCAGGCGCAGTTCGCCATAAGCGCGCTGCAGGCTCGCGCACATGGCGTTGAAGGCGTCGATCATCTTGTCGAGTTCGTCCGGATCGCGTGGCCGCCGGCGGTCGAGCTCGAGCGGCGGCGGCGGCCGCGTCAGATTGTATTTGCTGACGAAGCCGGCGATGGCGACGAGATGCCGGGTCACCAGCAGATAGAACATGTAGATGATGAAGAACGAGACCAGAAAGGTCTTTGCCGCCTGGCTCGCCAGAATCACCAGTGCGCGATTGACGAGCTGCCGGTAAACTTCCGTCAGCGTCGCCTTCACCTGGAGCACGCCAATCTGGCGACTGGTCCCAGCCACGACGTAGGTGAGCGGATAGTCCCGCTCGATTGCCGCGCGCGTCGTGGTTTCGCCGACTTCGATACGGATGGGATTGGGGCGGTCGGCGATCTCGCGAACCTCGACGGAGCGAATGTCGGGCAGACGCAGGATGCCGTTGAGCTGAAGCCGGATCTGGTTCTGATCGAGATTCCACAGGCTCTCGCCGAGGCTGCCGAGATAGCTTCGACCGATTTCGTCGAGGCGCGTCTCGATGGCGCTCACCTCGCGATCATAGTCCAGATAGAGCTGCAACGCGGTCAGGGTCAGCGTCACGACCGAGCTGAACAGGAGAACCGCGGCCAGCAGGCGCGGACCGATGCCGCCGCCGAGCCAGTTGAAGGCCCGGGACAAACGGGGAGCGAGAAGCGGCGGCGTAATCGGCGCTCCGATACCGCTCAGCTCGTCCTTCGAGGCCGCCGGCGCAACGACGCGCTTGCGGCCGAAATCGTTATCTCCACTGCCCATGCACCACTCCCCCGTGATGGCGGCATCCCTGCCGAGGCCGGTCCCACGCAGCCTCGAGCAGCCAACATCGGCCTACTCCTCCAAGACTTGACCCGCTCGCGTAGCCTTCCTGCCAGCCCCTGGGCGATTGGATTCGTCGGGGGTCACATTTTGCGCCCAGCGGCGGGAAGCCGGCACAAACTAGCACCGCGCATGCTAAAATGACATCGGTGAAAGTTCGGAGGCGCCCCGATACGGACGGCCGACGGTCGCGGATTCCCCGCGAGCGGAAGGTATCCGCGGAATGGACCACCTTCCGGTAGATCGCGTTGATCCCTCAATCCAGCGGTAGCAATGGACGGGAAAGGAGACGCGTCATGTGGCGGACATTACTCATCGGCGCGCTGCTGCTGCTCCATGGCGGCCCGGCACAGGCACAATCGGTGCTTCGGCTGGCGCGCATAGCCGACATCCCGGATCAATATGTCGGCGGCGAAATGCTGCGGGCCGTCTACGCGCGGTTGAACATCAGGCTCGAATTCGAGGACGTTCCTGGCAAGCGCGCGCTCGCGCTCTCGAGCGCCGGCGAGCTCGATGGCGAGATCCAGAGAATCGCCAACCTCTCGAAGGACTATCCGACGCTGGTGCAAATCTCGCCGCCGATCAATTATATCGAGCCCTCGGTCTTCACGACCAGACTTCGCTTCGACGTCGCCGGCTGGGATTCGATCAAGGAGTACAGTATCGGCATCGTGCGCGGCGTCGGTTCGTCGGAGGCCGGCACGCGAGGCATGAGCCGCGTCACCGCGGCCACCAGCCTGGAAAACATGATCCAGATGCTCGATGCCGACCGCTTCGACCTGATCGTGACAGATCTGTTCAGCGGGCTGGTCGCGGTGCGCAAGCTCAACCTGGAGAACCGCATCTATCCGCTGTCCCCGCCGCTTCAGCGGATCTACATCCATCACTATTTGCACGAGCGGCACCGCGATCTCGCCCCGAAGGTCGGCAAGGCGATCGCGGACATGGAGGCCAGTGGCGAGCTGGCTCAACTACGGGCCTCGCTGGTCAAGCAGGTTCTGGGAGAGCGTTAGGGCCAGAACGAGATCAGGCGAAGGCGCTCGCGCAGCGCTACGATTGCAATCAGCATTCCGATGGCCCAGGCAAGCGCGGCGCGGTCGAAATCGGCACTGAAGAGCCATGTGAACACGCTGGCCACCGCGCAAGGTGCGATTGCCTGATTGGTTCGGCTTGCAAGGGAAAGAACGAAGGGAAGCGCCGCAATCAGCACGGTTGAAAGGGTCATGTCGCGCAAGCTCTCTCGGCGGCCGCGCGATCAGAAGCCGCACACGTTCAGCGACCGCGGGCGCTTGCCGCGCCGGCTTTCGACGATCTGCTCGCCGCCGTTCGAGGCCGAACTGCCGTAATAGCGATGGTGACCGGACTGATCGTGCAGATCGGCCGAATCGGATTGCGCCGACCGGCGCGCGTCACAAATGATCTTGATGCTTGAACCCGACATTGCCGCCTCCGCTGCCGCTGCTTTGTGCAGCGTTCTCAGTGGCTATCAGTCGCCTGGGTTGAGCGTCGCGTTCAGGAAGGCGGTCGACAATCGGGTTTCAATCCTGTTTCGTCGCGGCAGAACGACGCAATATTTCGTGTCCGCGGGTTGTCGAAAACGGCGTACGCCATACGTCCTTCGGGGCGCGCGGATGCGCAAAGACACACGAGGTGATGATGCTCTACGCTATTCTGGCCTATCACGTTGAGAGCGAGGTCTTGTCCTGGACGCCGCAGAAGGACGCAGCGGTCGTGGCCAAAGTCATCGAGGTTCAGGAGCCCTTGCGCGCAAGCGGACATCTTGGGCCGGCAGCCCGTCTGGACGACACCCAAAAGGCCCGCACCATACGTGGCCCCGGTGCGGGCATGGTGCTGGACGGCCCGTTTGCCGAGACCAAGGAGCAGCTCCTCGGCTTCCATCTCTTGGAATTCGACACTGAAGATGAGGTGATCGCCGCAGTGCGTAGGCTGCGTCAGGTCAATCCGACGGCGGTCTACGAAATCCGCCCGGTCAAGCTTTATGTGCCAGCCGACGGGTTTGGCGCGACACCTGCCGCTGGCTGAAGGACGGCGCTTCCTCGCCGGCGCGGGCGTGACGGCGCGCTGGGAACAATCGCGGCTGGGATCCGGGGCCCCCTAAGTCCCAAACCTCCCGGTGTCCAGCCGGATTGCGGATCAGCCTGATATCGCCGATTCTGTCCCACTCCGAGGGGGCGATTCGTGACGGCGGCGACATATCTGGATACGCTGAATGGCGAGCAGCGCCGCGCCGTTGAGCATGGTGTGGGCAACGGCGGCACGATCGGCGGGCCCCTGCTCGTCATTGCCGGTGCCGGCTCCGGCAAGACCAACACGCTCGCCCACCGGGTCGCCCACCTGATCGTCGCCGGCGCCGATCCGCGCCGTATCCTGCTGATGACCTTTTCGCGGCGCGCGGCGGCCGAGATGGCGTCCCGCGTCGAACGGATCGCGCGAAAGGTGCTCGGCGAGAACAAGGCGGCCGTGATGCGCGATGCGCTGACCTGGGCCGGCACCTTCCACGGCATTGGCGCGCGGCTGCTGCGCGAATATGCCGAAAGGATCGGCGTCGATCCCGCCTTCACCATCCACGACCGCGAGGATTCTGCCGACCTGATGAACCTGGTTCGGCACGAATGCGGCCTGTCGAAAACGCAAAACCGATTTCCTGCCAAGGGCACCTGCCTGTCGATCTACTCGCGCTGCGTCAATGCAGAGATGGCGATCGAGAAGGTGCTGGGCCAGCACTATCCGTGGTGCTCGGGCTGGGCGACGGAATTGAAGGGCCTGTTTGCCGCCTATGTCGAGGCCAAGCAGGCGCAGCGCGTGCTCGACTATGACGATCTTCTGCTCTACTGGGCGCAAATGATGAGTGATGCCGGCATTGCCGAGGAGATCGGCAGCCGCTTCGACCACGTGCTGGTCGACGAATATCAGGACACCAACCGCCTGCAATCCTCGATTCTGCTGGCGCTGAAGCCGGAAGGACGCGGGCTCACCGTCGTCGGCGACGACGCGCAGTCGATCTATTCGTTTCGCGCGGCCACCGTGCGCAACATCCTCGAATTCCCGCAGGCCTTCTCGCCCCGTGCGGAGATGATTACGCTCGACCGCAACTATCGCTCGACGCAAGCGGTGCTGTCGGCCGCGAACGGCGTCATCGGCCTGTCGAAGGAGCGGTTCACAAAAAACCTCTGGACCGACCGAACCTCCTCGCAAAAGCCACAGCTCGTCACCGTCCGCGACGAAGCCGAGCAGGCTCGCTACATCGTCGAGCAGGTGCTCGCCAACCGCGAACAGGGCTCACTGCTGAAGCACCAGGCGGTGCTGTTCCGGACCTCGTCGCATTCCGGCCCGCTGGAAATCGAGCTGACCCGCCGCAACATCCCCTTCGTGAAATTCGGCGGGCTGAAATTTCTCGATGCGGCGCATGTCAAGGACATGCTGGCGCTGCTGCGTTTCGTCGAAAACCCGCGCGACCGCGTCGCCGGTTTTCGCATTCTCCATCTTCTGCCGGGCGTGGGACCAGCCACCGCGCAGCGCGTGCTCGACCAGATGGCGGAGAGCGCCAATCCGGTTTCTGCGCTCTGCCAGCTCCCTGCCCCGCCGCGCGCCGGCGCCGACTGGGAGGCCTTCATCCAGACGATGGAGAATCTGCGCTACTCCGAATGGCCTACAGATCTCGAGCGCGCACGACTCTGGTATGAGCCGCATCTCGATCGCATCCACGAAGACTCAGAGACCCGCCGCGCCGATCTCGTGCAGCTCGAGCAGATCGCCAGCGGCTATCCCTCGCGCGAAAAATTCCTGACCGAGCTGACGCTTGATCCGCCTGACGCCACCAGCGACCAGGCCGGCGTGCCCCTGCTCGACGAAGACTATCTGATCCTATCGACCATCCATTCCGCCAAGGGTCAGGAATGGAAGTCGGTTTATGTGCTCAATGTCGTCGACGGCTGTATGCCGTCAGACCTCGGCACCGGCACGAGCGCCGAGATCGAGGAGGAGCGCCGCTTGCTCTATGTCGCGATGACGCGGGCCAAGGACGATCTGCACCTGGTGGTGCCGCAACGTTTCTTCACCCACGGCCAGGCCGCCCACGGCGATCGCCATGTCTACGCCTCGCGCACCCGCTTCATTCCGGAAGCGCTGGTGCATCTGTTCGAGCGAACGAGCTGGCCGCAAGCGGCCAGTGGCCCGGCCCGAACGGCGACGCAAGGGCCAAGGATCGACGTCGGGGCACGCATGCGCGGGATGTGGCGGTAGAGCCCGACCAAATCATCAAGGAGTGGATCGATGGCAAATGCAGGCAAGAAGGAGATTGTGGCGCAGCTCGATGCTCTCAGGCGCCTTGCCCGCGACGTTCTCCAGAAGTCGAAGGACCGGACCATGGTCCACATCCGCGACCGCCGCGCGCTTCGCCAGCAGCAGATGAAGGCAATCGAGGCGATCGACGCCGAGATCGACGGCCTCAAGCAGTTGCGCCGCCGCGTCCTGCGCGCGCGCAGCGCCGACGAGATGGCCGAGAAGGTCACGTTCTGAAATCGCAACGCGACGACGCAAGATATCGGCGCGGGCTGCGGGTTTGGTGACTGTAGAGATGCGGGCGAATTCCGCCCTCACCTTGCGCGCCGGACATTCGGGAGGCCTCATTTGAAAGCCGTCGTCGTCGAACAGTTTGCTCCTGTCGATCAGGTCGAACTGAAGGAGATTTCCAAACCGCCCGTCGCGGCAGGCCAGTTGCGGATCAAGGTTCACGCAGCGGGAATTGGTTTTGTCGACGGACTGAAGGTTCAGGGGCTGTACCAGACCAAGGATCCCCTGCCCTTCACGCCCGGTACGGAGTTTGCCGGCGTGGTGGACGAAGCGCCCGGCGATATGGCGCAGTATCAGCCCGGCATGCGCGTGATGGGCATGGCACGATCGGGCGCGCTCGCCGAATACATCACCGTCAACGCAGACGCGGTGCACCTGCTGCCCGACGGCGTTACGGCCGAGGTCGGAGCTTCTTTCCGTGCCAATTATCTGACTGCGCATTATGCGCTCACTGCCCGCGCCATGCTCGCCGCGGGCGAGCAGCTCCTCGTGCTGGGCGCGGCCGGCGGCGTCGGGATCGCCGCGGTGCAGATCGGCAAGCTGCTTGGTGCGCGCGTCATTGCGGCGGCCTCAACGCCGGAGAAACGCGAATTTGCGCGCGCGCATGGCGCGGACGCCGTCATCGACTACACACAGCCGGACTGGCGCGACACGTTGAAGGCGCTGACCGGCGGCCACGGCGCCGACGTCATCTTCGATCCCGTCGGCGGCGAGATTTCCGTGCAGGCGTTTCGCTCGATCGCCTGGCGGGGACGGCACCTCGTGGTCGGGTTCGCGGCAGGGACCATCCCGGCGCTGCCGTTCAACCTGCCGCTGCTCAAGGGTGGCGCGCTGCTCGGCGTCGACCTCGCGCAGATTCCGACGCGCGAGCCCGACGTCCAGAAACGCCTGATGGCCGACCTGACGAGCTGGCTCGCCGATGGCAGGCTGAAACCCGCGGTCGGGCGCGTGTTTGCCTTCGCGGAGTTTCGCGACGCCTTCAAGGCGATGCAGACGCGCGATGCGCTAGGCAAGATGGTGGTGCGGATCTCCTCATAGAGCAGCCTCACTTGGCCCGAGGCAAAGGCATCCGCTGCACGGTGATATCGGCACTGCCGCTGTTGTTGTCATAGTAGCAGGTGAACGGGCCCATCAACGGCATCAACTGAATGGCGTCGTTGACATAGAGGAACAACTCGCCCGATGCGTCCGCCGTGAAGTCGGCAACCATGCGCGATGCCAGATTCTGCTGTCGCCAGGCCTCGCGCGCGGCGGCGAGCTCGGTCGGCGGAATCGGCTGGTTGGGGCAGAACGCCGTCATCCAGTTGGGCTTCGGCAGGCTGCTCTTGGCGTAAACCGGATAGGTGTCCGGCGGATTGTCGATGTCCTTTGCCTTGGTAGGGTCGCGCAGCCGCGGCAATTCGTCTGCCTTGGCGCCGTCGATCTCCTGCAGCAGCAGCTCGGCATCCGCGTTCTCACCGATGCGCGCGACCGGCTGATACCAGGCCCCACCGATCCAGCGGCGGACCGGCACGCCCCAGCGCAGCGAAGCAAGATCAAATCCGTTGACGCCCGTCATGATGTCGCGATCGAACCAGGGATCCCTGACGTCGATCCAGATCCTGTATTTGCGCCCCTTCTCGACCCAGAGCCCGCTCGCCCAGCACGGATTTTTGGTTTCGAACGGCGTCGGCACGGCGATCGCCTGTTCTCCGACCAAGGTCGGGTTTTTGCTGACTTTGCAAAAGGCAGGCGGGCCGAAGCGCCAGGCGAAACCGGCCGTTCCGTCGCGCCAGCCGAAATAGCTACGCTCGGTCACAAGCAGCGCTAGACCGAAGATCAGAATCAGGAAGGCACCGGGCAGCACGAGCTTGCTGAAGGCCCATTGCACCGGCCAGGCATAAAGCCGCATGAAGCGCGCGACTTTCAGCCACCATGTCGGCTTGCCGATGTCTGTCACCTGGCGATCCGGCCGGTTCCAGGCAAGCCGCGCGCGCTCCTGGATGCGGTCGCGCAGGAACGCGCTCATCCGCCATGCGGCATAGACCACCGCAGCGACGACGAATGTCGCGAACGGATAGAACACCGCGATCCGCAACCAGGGCGCCACGTAGGACGGCAAAATCCCTTCCAGCATGCGCGCCGGCGGACCGGTGATGGCGCCGACGCCATAGTCGATGAAACGGATGACATCCAGTGCCGAGACGCCGTCGGCCGCGACCTGATCCGTCGGCCGCTTGAGCTTCTCGACGACGGGCACGGCTACCAATGGCCATAGCGCGAGGAAGGCGGCCGCCAGGAGCAGCGAGAAGTACCAGAACCTGCGCCACCACACTGTGTCGAGCGTCTCCGCGACGATCACCTCGTCCGGCGGCGACATGCCCATGAAAGCGTCGGCCGCGGCGGCGCCCTGCTCCGTCACAGCGCCGCTCCTCTTGGTCTTGCCCCAGTATGCCGACCTCATCTCGCGGCGGGTGCTCTCCTCCGTGAGCGGCATCACTCGGCCATCGGGCAGCAGCACTTTTGCGCTGGCGGGAAGTGTGACCGGCGCATAATTGTCGCAGCCGTGCAGCATACGCTCGACGACAGCGATATGCACGACGGGCGGGCCGCCGTCCTTCGTCACACTCTCGCCGATCGGACGCGGACCGTAACGATAGAACACGGCCGCGCCGCTGCGCGAGTCGTGCATGGGGCCGATGGCCGACTGATAGGTCCTGAAATGATCGATTGCGCCCGGCTGGAAGCGAAGGTCGCCTTCGACCTGCGAGGCCATCCAGACCAGCGGCACGAATGCAAGCGTGCCGTCGGGATAGCCGCCACCGACATCGGAGTGAACGCCTGTGAACCAGACCTCCTTGATGCGGGGATCGTCGAGCCCGTGCTCGAAGCGGATGGGATGAAAGGTCGTGCGCTCGTCGTCCAGCGCAAGCGCGTGCCGCGCGCGCCGGACCTTCTTGCCGAGTCTGCCGTTGCGGAATGAGATCGGCCAGATCGCCCAGTCGATGGCCGTGCGCAGTTCCTCGACCGGGACGCCGAACGCCTCCACCGTGTCGAACACGCCGAGAAATTCGACATGGACGTCAGTGCGACCGCCCATCGCGTCCCGCACCGTCTTGTAGGACGGACGCCGGCGAATGAAATTATAGACCGCGAGCGCGACGTCGCGGACGATGCGGCTGATCCAGATCGTCGGCAGGCTCTTGTGCCACGGAATCGATTCCCTACGATATTCGCGCCATGCCGCCATCGTGTTGCGTTGCATGTCGCTGTGCGAGACGGGCACGCCACCGAGCTCGGCCGGAACCAGCCCCTGCGAGGAGATCATCGCGGCCAATGTCCGCGCCGTGAATGATCCGCGACTGAAGCCGAAGATGTAGATCTCGTCGCCGGGCCGCCAGTTCCAGCACAGGAAGCGATAGAGTTTTCGGACATTGGACGGCACGCCGATACCGGTTGCGCCGTCGAGCGCGGCGAGCGGCGCCCAACTGGCGGTGCCGACACCTTTTATATAGTAGGCGACCTGGTCGGGCCTGGTCCGATCCAGCGCCTCGTACAGGCGCCAGACGTTGGATTCCTGCTTGGTGAAGGCGTTGCCCGTGCCGTCGGCAAACAGCACGAATTTCCGTGGCGGCCGCTGAGCCCCATCGGCTCCGGCCTCGACGGGCCCTGCTTCGCTTCGATCACGTACCGGTATCGCGACATCGGTCATCGAGCGATTCCTCCACCGGACATTCAGAGATCGCGATCAGGCCGGCGCCTTCGGAACTCGTCCTGACTGCCGACCGGCAGACATTTCGGACAGCGAAAGCAGCATCAATATAAGCGTGCATTTCTCCCACGAACGCGCTGAGGTCGCAAGAGTGCGTCGAAACGGAAACCGTGCATTTCTGCCTGCGACCTTGTTGCGCCGCGCGCGATCCCCAGATGCCACGTTTCACGCGACGGCTTCCCACAGAGATCAAGTCAATGACCAAACCGCTCGAGCTCGGATTAGATACCTTTGGCGACGTCACCAAGGATGCGGCTGGCACGCCGCTGCCGCATGCGCAGGTAATCCGCAACGTCGTGGACGAAGCCGTGCTGGCCGACGAGCTCGGCATCGATTTCATCGGGCTCGGCGAGCACCACCGCTCCGACTTTGCGATCTCCGCGCCTGACGTGGCGCTGGCGGCGATCGCCGCGCGTACGAAGCGCATCCATCTCGGCTCCGCCGTGACGGTGCTGAGCTCGGACGATCCGATCCGCGTGTTTCAACGCTTTGCGACGCTCGACGCGATCTCCGGTGGGCGCGCCGAGGTGATCCTTGGCCGCGGCTCGTTCACGGAATCCTTTCCGCTGTTCGGCTTCGACCTGCAATCCTACGAAGAGCTGTTCGAGGAGAAGCTCGACCTGTTCGCCGCGCTGCTCTCGCAGAAGCCGGTGACGTGGGAAGGCAAGTTGCGTCCGCCGCTCAGGGATCAGCTCGTCTACCCCCCGGTCGAGCACGGCACGCTCAAGACCTGGATCGGCGTCGGCGGCAGCCCGAAATCCGTGGTGCGCGCCGCGCATTACGATCTGCCCTTGATGCTCGCCATCATCGGCGGCGATCCCGCGCGCTTTGCGCCCTATGTCGAGCTCTACCACCGCGCGCTCAAGGAGTTCGGCCGGACACCCAAACCGATCGGCGTGCATTCGCCGGGCTACGTCGCCGAGACCGACGAGCAGGCGCGCGAAGAATTGTGGACCGACTACAAGACCATGCGCGACCGCATCGGCAAGGAACGCGGCTGGCCGCCGATGGGCCGCGACGAGTTCGTGAGCGAAGCCGATCACGGCTCGCTCTATGTCGGCTCGCCCGAAACGGTGGCGCGCAAGATCGCAGCGACCGCGAAGACGCTCGGCATTGCGCGATTTCAGTTGAAATACTCGGCCGGGCCATTGCCGCATGAGAAGCTGATGCGGAGCATCGAGCTCTATGGGCGGAAGGTGGCGCCGATGGTGCGGGAGATGGTGGGGTAGCCCGCCTACGCCCTCTGGGCACCGGCGCGGCATCCTGCTTCGCGGGCTGGCGGGCTGCAAATCCTGCGAAGCGCGTCAGCGCGAAGCAGGATGGTGGGGGAGGCAGGACTCGAACCTGCGAAGCCATGAGGCGGCTGATTTACAGTCAGCTCCCTTTGCCACTCGGGACACTCCCCCGCTCGACGGCAGCATGATCGGACCGGACGTTTGCCGGCGGACCGAAAGCGGCCATGGAACGTGAAGGCCGCGGCAACCCGGATCGGGGCGCGACCGGGCGCGTTTATGGGCGATGCGGCGGGGCAAAGTCAACCGAGGCGTTCGGGGAAAATCGTCCATAATGGCCTCGGAAGACGGCCAAATTGCCATATTCCGGAACCCGTGACACAAGCGCTGCCATGAACGATCGAAAATTCGCTCCCAAGGGCCGCCGCCGCGACGGTAAGCCCTTCAAGAAGGCCGAGAAATCGGCCGGCCGCCCGGCCTGGCGCGACCGCGATTCGCACCCCGACGGCCCTGCCATCCTGTACGGCTGGCACACCGTGTCCCTTGCGCTCGCCAACCCCAACAGGCGCATCCGCAAGCTGATCCTGACCGAGAACGCCGCAAGGCGTCTGGCCGAGGAGAACATCGCCACCCGCATCACGCCCGAGATCGTCCGGCCGCAGGAGATCGACCGGCTGCTCTCACCGGATGCCGTGCATCAGGGGCTGCTCGCGGAGGCCGATTCCCTGCCCTCGCCCGACATCGAGACGCTCGCGCCCGAGGGCATGGTGCTGGTGCTCGACCAGATCACCGACCCACACAACGTCGGTGCCATTTTGCGCTCGGCCGCGGCCTTTGCGGTGAAGGCGATCGTCACCACCGCGCGTCACAGCCCGGAGGCAACCGGCGTGCTGGCCAAGGCCGCCTCCGGCGCGCTCGAGCTGGTGCCGATGGTAACAGTGCAAAATCTCGCGCGCGCGCTGACGGCGCTGAACGAGCGCGGTTTCCAGACCGTCGGACTCGATAGCGAGGGCTCTGAGGATCTGAGCGCGGTCGCACTGCGCGAACCGCTGGCGCTGGTGTTAGGGGCCGAGGGCAAAGGCCTGCGCCAATTGACGCGCGAGACCTGCAGCGTCGTGGCGCGGCTCGACATGCCCGGCGAGATCAAGAGCCTCAACGTGTCGAACGCCGCGGCGCTCGCGCTCTATGTCGGCGCGAGCCGGCTCGGGCTGATGAAGCGCTAGCAAAACAAAGCGCCCGTCCGCGCGATGCGAACGGGCGCCTCGAACTCAACTCAACCGATCGAGCGATCAGTAATAGCGGCGCAGCGCGCGATGGCCGTAATAGCCGGGCGCGACGCGATGCGCGTAGCCATAACGAGGACCATAGCCATAGTGCACGCGCGGCAGATAGCCGACGCGCGGGCCGTAGCCGTAGCGGTACGGACGATAGTACGGACGGTACGGAGCGACCGCACGCGCGCCATAGCCATAACCGTACGGGCGTGCACGGTAGCCATAGCCGTAACCCGGCGTCACGATGGCGTCTTCCTGATAGGTCGGGGTCGGCGCGAACGCGCCCGGACCGGTATAGGTCGGGCCCTGGTTCACGTAGTAATATTGCGAGGTCGGCTCCGCGAGGCGCTCGTAGCCATAACCGGAACCATAGCCATAACCGGCGCCATAGCCGTAGCCGCCGCAGCCGGTGTTGCAGCCCGAGAACACCGGCGCAACCACGGGCGCGCAGGGGTTCCAGCCGCACGCCGCAGCCGGGGCTGCACCTGCGACCAACACGGCGGCTGCCGCGACCAGTCCTGAAATCATCTGACGCATTACTCTCTCCTGTCGATTTCCGTTTCGTTGGTTTTGACTTGGTTTCTAATGTGCTTGCTTGACGTCTTACCTGTTCGCTTTACCCGTTCGCCTTACCTGGGCGGAGTGCCGGGTCCATCTGCATGCGGCACCTGACGCGGACGATGACGGCGCGGTTCGCCGCCGATCTCCGGCGCCAGAATGACCGCCGGCGGATTGACGGGAACGTCCATCTGCGCGGGCAGCGGCGCGGATTGCGCGCCCCAGCTCTGATAGTAGCTCTGTGCCGGCTGCGGCAATTTGCGGTTGGCGGGCGGCTCGACCTCAAGGCGCCCGTAGCCGGGCCGCAGTCCCATGGTCGGATAATAATGGCCGACGTCCGGCGGCTGACGATCCGGCACATAGCGGCCGCCATAGATGGTGGGCTGCACATGCGTGCCGCGCGCGAGACCCCAATCGCCTTCGATGACGGTATAGGACGCGTCGATGCCGTTAATGATGATGGGCACACCGGGACGGCCGGGAATGACGATGTCAAACCCGTCGGCTGCAAGCGCCGACGCAGGCAGTCCGATCAGAAATGCGACAAGCGCCAAAGCGCGCATCAGGGGGCCCCGGTTATTCAGCGCGCAACCTAACCGATCACTGAACCCAGAGTGTTAAGGCGATCCGGTTTAATTCCGGTAAGCCTAACGCAGCAGGGCTGAAAGCCAGCGCAAATGTGCTGACGAGTCTATGAAAGTGTTAACGCAGTTCTCGCCCGGCGCCGGAACCATCGACATGCTCACGCCGGTTTGACCGCAACACGTGGAAACCTGCCGCTGCAACCGGAACGACGGCGCCGCTGCATGCTTAGCCCCGCATCTCAACCACAGGGAGCAAGGCATGAAACATCTGACCCTTCTTGGCGCAGCCGCGATCGCGGTGTCCGCGCTGGCAACACCGACCATGGCCCAGACGATGCGAGACAATCAGGTCCGCTGCCAGTCGGCGTTCCCAAACTCCAACTGCGAGACCTGGCGCGGCAGCAATGCCGGCGCGGAGCGCAGCTACGATCGTCGCGTGAGCTATCGCCAGGCGCGCGACCGGGACAACGACTGGAACAGGACGCAGACCGGCTTCTGGCCGGCCGACGTTGCGGGCAACGTCGCGGGCGCAGCCGTCGGCACCGCCGGTGCGATCGCAACCGCGCCGTTCCGCGCCTGGGACAATTCCTACGCCTATGACAATTCGTATCCGTCTGACGGCGACTATCGCGGCTGGGACAGCCGCAGCTACGCCCAGCGCAACGGCTTTGTCTGCACGCCCGGCACCACTTTCCGCGGCGAGGACGGCAAGCGTCACCTCTGCCAATAGACTGACGTGACCAAACGACCTCAGCGGGCGGCCTTCGGGCCGCCCGTTTCATGCCGCAAAACCGCGTTTTCCGGTTCTGGCACTTTCCGCACAAGTCTGGTATTGCGACCCGCGCAGGCGACGCGTTCGCGCCACGCGACGCATTGTTGGAAGATGCCGGCTTAGCTCAGCGGTAGAGCAGCGGTTTTGTAAACCGAAGGTCGGGGGTTCAATCCCCTCAGCCGGCACCAGCAGTTCTCCTGCTTCACTCCACGGTCAGCGTGACGGTATCGTCCTCGGGCAGATGCGTGTGATACTTCACGTTCACGACGAAGCTGTCGGTGCCGCGGAAGCCCTTGTCAGGCGTGTAGTCGATCGCGACACCCGGGATTCGCCGGCCAATGCATTTGGTGTCGCCAAAACGGGCTGTCGTGATGAGCAGGTTTGACGGACGGGAGCGCACCTTGCCGTGCTGCGGTTTGGTCACCAGCCTGACGGTCCCCGCCCTCGGACTGCACGCTTCGCCCCAGGATGCATAGCTGAGAACTTGCTGCGTCTTGCCCGATGTGACCGTTTTACTGAGCGACCGGGCCTCTGCTCCGGCTGGCAAACAACAGACGGCCAACACCGCAGCAATTCCAAAAAACTTCATGCCCCGCTATCTCCCCGCCAACGACAGCTCCGCGCGATCGTCATTCCGCGACACCATGCATTGCATCTGGAACGCCGAGCCCGGCGACCGAAACGCCGTCTTGCGCAGGCGTGCGTTCTCGACGCAGTTTTGCGCGCCGATCGCGATCGATGAGGCTTTCACGCCGGTGAGGATCGCGCCGGAGCGGCCGACGAACTGAAACCATTTTTGCCCCGGAGATGGCGGGCTGAGAAAACGCAGCGTCGTGCCTGTCGCGCCCTTGCAGAGCAGATAGGCGCCGTAGTCGTCATCGCCCTCGTTGCGCGCGCTGAGCGCGATGGAGCCGGAGGGCGATCGCTGACCGGCATCGAGGCCGATCTTCTCGGCGATCTCGACCGCTTTGCTCTCACAGTCGTCGGCGCGCGCCGGTACGACACTGGCCAGGACGGACAACACGATGATCAGGAGGCAGTGCCACATGAATTGCAAGCCGGTCAGCGCATCACCTCGAACGCCAGCAGGACGTTGCCGGGCACGCCGCTCCACTGCCCGTAGCCGGAATTGGTGTAGAGCATGCCGTCGACGATGACGGGCCCGGGCCCGTCAATCGCGCCGCCATAGCCCCGCACCTTGTTCACCGTGACGTAATCGCGCGTGGTGTCGAACTCCCACAGCAATTTTCCATCTGCCGTCGCGTAGGCACGGATGTAGCCGCTGACGCCGCCGGAGAATACGACGCCGGGAATGGCGCTCACGGCCGCTGACAATGCCGGGCTGCAGAACACGCGG
This sequence comes from Bradyrhizobium guangdongense, assembly GCF_006483445.1. GTDB lineage: Bacteria > Pseudomonadota > Alphaproteobacteria > Rhizobiales > Xanthobacteraceae > Bradyrhizobium > Bradyrhizobium guangdongense_A. The sequence continues at coordinate 52,651 of NZ_PPPT01000109.1, forward strand.
TCGCCGCAGGCGACGGGCTGCACCTCCATCGACACCTTTCCGGTCGCAAGATCGAGGCCGAACAGCCCACCGCCTTCATTCGGCAAAAGGCTGCGCGTGCCGTCGGGTGTGAACCGCACGTCCGATATCGCGACATAGATGCGGTCCTGATCCGCCGCCGAGCCCCACTCGCTGCCGCCGAGCGGACCGCCCTTGCCGACGCGCGTCTGCCACAAAATCTTGCCGTCCTGATCGGGATCGAAGGCGTGCACGACGCCGGATTTTTGCGCGATCGCCAGCACGCGCTTGCCGTCGCCGAGCTTCACCAGGATCGGCGACTGGCCGAAATCATGGTCGGGGCCGGGATCGTCGGGACAGTTGGTGCGATTGCTCATGAAGCACGCCACGACGAAGGCGTCCTTGGACGTCGCCTGCTGCTTCCACATGAGCTTGCCGGTCGCGATATCGAAGGCGAGCACGGCGTCGCTCGTGATCGACGGCGGATTCGAATAGGAATTGCTGGTCGCGACATAGACCGCCTTACGCTCGGGATCGATCGTTGGCGCCGACCAGATCGCAGCACCCGACGGACCATAGAGCTGCGTGCCGTTGGCGTTCTTGGTGGTCGGATGCGGAACTTCGGGGATCGTGTAGGCCTGCCAGACCTGCTTGCCGGTCGCCGCATCCAGCGCCACGACGCTGCCACGGAAGGTACAGCATTCGTAGGTCGGATCCGATCCGGCGGCTTCCTCGAGCGAGGACACCGGCACATAGAGCCGTCCGTCATAGAGCGTCGGCGCGCCGGTAACGCGGGCGGCGTGGTGCTCCTCGACCCTCACCTTCCAGATCAGCGCGCCGGTGCGGGCATTCACCGCGTAGACGTAGGCACGGAGATCGCCGAAGAACACTGCGCCCTGGTCCGATCCTACGATTTGCCCAAAGCTGATGGCCGCACGCACCGGCCCGTCGGGACTGAAGGTCCACAGGGTGCATCCGCTCTTCGCATCGAGTGCACGCACCTTGCGATCGCTGCCGCCGACGAACAGCATTCCTCCGACGATGGTCGGCTGCGCAAAGGCCACGGACGCACCGGCGAAGCCATAAGCCCATTTCAACCGCAGGCGCGGCACGTCATCCGCCGTCATCCCCGCCATCTCGGTCGGCTGGAAGCGGCTGTTGGTCGTGCCCGCACCCCAGCCGTTCCAGCGCGGGCCGTCGAGTGCGGCGGGAAACCCGGCCGGCGGCTGCGTGCAAAGGCCGGACGCATCCGAGGTCGTCACCATCGCGCCGGCATCCAGCGGCTTGCCGGTCACGAAGGCGGCAATCGCCCTGCGCTCGTCATCGCTGCGCGCGCGGGCGATCGAGGCCATGCTCCCCGACGTCAGCGCGCTCAGCACGAGCTCGGGCGACATCGCCTTGAGCGCCGTGCGGCTGGGCACGCGGCTCTGGCTGTCCGTCGTGTCATGACATTGTGCGCAGTGGCTCGCGTAAAGCGCCGCACCATCCTGCTGCGCCAGTGCCGGCCAGCAGGACGAAATCAGCAGAGCGAGCGCGACAGCATGTTGCTTCATGGGGGCATTCCGACACCGGGACGGAAGAGGGCGTGGCCGATTGCGCAAGGCGAAGTCTACCGTGAAGGTGTTGCGCCGGGCAACGGCCGTGCCGCTCTTATACCGTCGCGACATTCGCAACAGCCGGCCGAATTAACCCGGGCCATCAAGCTTAATACCCGAGTTCGATTGCAGCCGTGCGACCGCGCGCTAGTTTGCGCGCACCGGACATTGCCCTCCGGGTTCAAGGCGAAGGCGTCGCGCCACCATACTCGGCGCGACGCCTTCGTTCGGTCTCGCGAGTCCAACATGCGTAAAATGGCATCCGCTGCTTTGTCTGCCTGCGTCTGGGTCAGCCTGCTCGCCATCGTTGCCGCGGGCGTCGTGCGCATCTGCGTCGAGGCCAAGGACAAGCGTTCGCAGCACAACTCGCAGATCGCAAGGTTACAGGACCGAGGCTAAGCGCCCACGTGGGCTGAACTGGCATCGGGTTTGCTCAGATAACCTCAACCTGGCGGGTCCGCAGTGGGCCTGTCTCATAGTGAGGCGAGATTGATGCAGCCGCTGTTCCAATCCAAGACATCGACCATGCAACTCCAGGCGCTGATCGCGGATCTGCGCTGGAAAGTCCAACTGCTGGATTCCGACATCCAGGATGAAGAGCAGCGCGCCCGCGTTTCCGACCCCACGGCGCTGGCCTATCCCATGCTCGCCATCACCTTGCGGGGACGCCGGGAGAACCTGCTCGTGACCATCGCTGCCCTGGAGGATCGCCTCAAGGCGGTTGATTCCGCGACGGAGTGGACCCGCGCAGCCTGACGCCATTCGCTGGCCACGCTGAGTGGCGTTAACTTCTTGCGGCGGAGCACGTCCTCCGCCGTCTTCAATCGGCGGACTGCGGCAGATCCGCGAGCCGCCACAACCCGAGGCTCTTGTCGCTCCAGCCGCCCCCGCCCTCGTCGCAGCGTTCGTTGATCAGTTCGAGCGGCGCCGGCCAGTTGAACGGCGCGCGTTCGAAGTTGAGCGCGCGCCAGTCGCCGTCCTCGCAATCCCCGTTCGTCTCCCAGTCCGGGAAGGTGGTCACGAGCAGATAACGCGCGCCACTGTCGCGGAAGCGCGCGACCGCGCGTGCGATGTTCCGGAAACTCAGATGCACCAGGCAGTCGCGGCACAGGATGAGATCGGTGCGCGGCAGCGCGTCGCTTGTGATGTCGGCGAGAACGAAGCGGCCGGCGACCTCGCCGTTCGCAGCGCGCCGCCTGTTGGCCTCGATCAGCGACGGCACGATGTCGGCGCCGATATAGTCGACATTGAGCTTGCAGGTCGCGATCCAGCCGGCGTCGCCGCAGGGTGCGTCGAGCAGCGAGCGCGCGCCGAGCTTTTGCAGCAAGGGCGGCAACGCCTCGCGGATCGCCGCCGTCGCGAGATCCTCGGAGCCGAGGCCCGACACCGAGGTCGGCGCGCCCCACAGGTTTGTCTTCAAGATCCGGTCAAAGCGCGCAGCGAGATCGAGGCCGGCAAAATTATCGCGCTCGGCGACGAAGCGCTGATGGGCGAGAACGGGCGGACGCTTTGAATCCATACGGGAAGTCCCCTGTGAATCGACTCCACTCTACGCCGGCTTCTGCCACTCCATGATGTGAAAATACGGCACGCGGAGATGGCGCGCGATCTGCGCGGGATCGCCGGCGGTCGGCCGCGGTTCCGTGAACAGGCGCAATTGCAGGCCCTGGTTCAGGAGTAGCGTCATGTAGGTGCTGAGCGGCCGGTGCCAGTTCTGCAGCCGGATGCCGCGCCAGGCAATCCAGATCGGCCGCTCTTCCATATAATGGTCGATCGAGAAGCGCGCGACGCCATCGCCGTCACGGCGCCAGCCGTCCGGCATGTTGGCAGTGTTAAAGCTCGTCAGATTGGCGATCAGCAACGTGCCGCCCGGCCGCAGCGCTGTCGCCATTTTCACGATTGCCGTCTCGATATCCGGGATATCGATGAGGGTGAGATAGCTGACCACAAGGTCGAACTGCGCTTCCTCGGTGATGTCCTCCGCACGGCCGGGCCGATAGTCGCCCGCGGGATCCAACTGTTTCGCGCGCGCAAGCAGCGCTTCGGTGGGATCGATGCCGGTGGTGCGGATACCCAGCCGCTGCATGATCCGGCAGAAGCGGCCCTCGCCGCAGCCGACGTCGAGCGCGCGGGCAAAGCTGCGGCCTTCGATCCGCGCCAGCATCGGAGCGTCAAGCACGGCGCGGCGGCCATAGTCGCCCTCCTCGCCTTGCTCGACGATCCAGGCCTGCGCGGAAGAGGCCCAACCGCCGTCGACCTCGTCATTCATCGCTCGCCTCCTCAGAGATGATGCGGCCTGCGCCGGGCGGCTCATTCACCACAGATTGGATCGCAGTTCAACATCAGGTAGAATGCAGCAGGAGCCGATCGATGCGTTCTTTTCGCGGCAAAGAGATGGTCAAGATCACCGCGGGCGCAGTGGCTGCATTGGCCATGACCGGATTGCTGTTTGCGATCGCCTACGGCCTTTTGATCACACCGCGCTGGTGACGGCTTCCTTCACTTCGACCTCACGCTCGTGCGAAGGCGTCGATCTCATCCAGGCTTTGCAGCCGGCTGACCTTCGTTCCGTCGGCCTCTGCCTTTCGGCAGAGATCGCGGATGCCGGGCATCCACCCCCGATCGACCTGCCACATCGTCTCGAACAGTGCGCGCATCGGCGGCAGTTCGGCAAGACCGGCAGGCGGCGCCTCCTGCTCCGTCCATTTGGTCTGGCGTTCTGCGGCAAGTGCAAAGTGCAGCCAGAGCGGCAGGTCGATCAGGACGATCTCCGTTGCACGCGCGACGCGCGGCGCGATCGAGTCCTGGCTGCCGAGGCCCTCGATGATCCATCGGTCGGCAACAATCGCCTCGACATGACGGCGCGAGTAGACCTCGGCTGGCACAAGTTGCCAGCCCGCCTGCCAAAGCAGCCGGTCCACCTCGACGAGTGGCAGATCCCGACGCGCCGCCAGCGCACGGGCCAAGGTCGACTTGCCGCCGGCTGCATTGCCGATGATCACCACGCGCGCGTCTGTTGCCATCGGACGAATAGAAACGAAGCGTTGCGCGCACGCAAGCAGGCCGGAACCAATGGTGGGGCTTTGCCGTTTTCATCCCATGCGTATCAGGGAAGAAAACTGCAACATGGTGCTGCTGGCAGCGGTGACGCTGTCCTGCATCGTCGTCGCCGGCGCGGCTGCGCTTGTCGATCTCGTGCCGGGCCCCGTTCCTCAGGCAGTCGCGGACATGAGGGTCGCGGATACCGCGCCGTCAGTCCAGCCGGTCCGCACCGTCGATCGCAGCGATGTCCGGGTGGTCGGCACGCCCTTCGTGCCCAACGTCAATCCGCGCGAGCGCTAGGGCGTCAGCGCGGGGCCGCCTCGGCCCCCTCCTCGCGCCGGTCCGGCCCGCGCGACATCTCCTCGACGATTTCCAAAACGTGCTGCCGCTTCTCGGGCGGCAGCGTCAGGAAGGCGCGGACCAGCCGCAATCCCAGCGCCTCTTCCGGCAGTTGGTCTGCTTCTTTCGTATCCATAATCCCACTCTCGGACGACCGGGAAAATTATGCAATCCCTGTCGGGACGCTTGATTCGCAGCCTGCCCTTTGCTGGAATGGCCAAGGGCTGAGGTGGATCATGAAGTGGATCAGGGAACGCGACGCGCTGATTGCGCAGACCATGGCTTTCGTCCAATCCGTGACCGGCCGGAAGGACGGCTTCCCGCGGGCCGATGAGGCTCCGGCCGTGCCGGCCGCGACCGTGGACATCGTCTCCTATGTGGCGATCGAGCGGACGGTGGAGATCGAGGCGCCGCAAACGCCCGCCGCCCCGGCGCCGCAGCCGTTTGAGGTCGCACCGCCCCGGATCGCCGGCGACTTCCGGGCCGAGATCCAGGGCCGGGTCGCCAACTTCCGCAAGCACCAGGAACGGTTCGAGCGCGAGCGGGAGGAATATTGCGCGACGACGCTTGCCAAGCTGCGCGCCGATATCCGCGACGCCGCATCGCCGCCGTCTGCCCGAAAGTAGCGGCTTAAAGCCAGGACCAGACCAGGACCAGATTGGCCGCGCAGGCGCCGACCAGCGCCAGCGTGAGCGGCAGGAGCATGTGCCCGCAGGAGGTTTTCAGGTCGGTCGTCATGGCCGGAAACATCCGCTGATTCCGGCCGGGGAGTCCCAGGGATTCTTTTTTTTGGGATTCAGGACTCGTTTACGACTCAAAACCAGTTTCAGACCCGCTCACAGGCCCGTGGGGAGCCGAATCCGGCGCGGTCGCGGCTGAAACTTCCAGGCATTCCCGGGCGTTAAGGAGGGTTCTTCGAGGTCCTTCCCCGGAGTGGAATCGATGCCCTACGCCCTGTTTTGCAACGACGATCAGATCAGCAAATCTTACCCGACCGAGGCCGACGTCTGGATGCTGGCCCAGAAGAGCGGGCTGGTGGTCGACGTGGTGACGGACGAGGACCGGGCGGGGCCGCGCCGGGTCCTGGACAATGACTACGAAATCAAGCCCTGCCCGGCGGGTCCTGGCGACGACCCGGCCCGCAACAAGGCGGACGCCGAGCGGCAGTCCCGGCACGAGCTCGAATTCAATAGCTGAAGGGCAATGACTGAAAGAGAGGTCGCGTCAGGGCGTCGCGGTCGCGAGCGAAGCCTGCTCGCCCGGCAGCATGACGCAGGCCTTGCGCCGATGCAGACCGCGGATCGCGCCGGTCACCTTCATGACCCTGCCCGGGCCGCAGGAAAAGTCCCGGACGAAGGCGACCTCATAGGGCGCCAAGCTCAGCGGCTCCGATCTGAGGATCGTCTGCGCCGAACACGGCAGAGCGAAGAGGATTGAAGAGGCAATAAGCACCGACGCCAAGATACGCATGTTCGTCATCCCACAGCCCGGCGACCCCATAATAACGCGTTCCGGCCCGCGTGTTCCCTAAGGTGCAAAAATTATTTTTGCTTTACCGCATGCACATGACGCGGGTGAGAAGCGCGCAAAAAAACAGGGCCGGCAAAGCCGGCCCCTGTCGTGTCGGAAGCGCTGGACGCAGGTGTCAGTAGCGCGAGGCGGGCGGACCGCCCCAGCCGAAGCGATAGTTCACGCCGACCTTGACGGTGTGCTCGTCATTGCGGCCGCGCACGCCGGCGATGTCGGCGGGCCCGGCGGCGACGGTGGTGCTGCCAAAGTTGTAGTACTGGTACTCGGCCTTGGCCGACCAGTTCGGCGCGAAGAGGTATTCGAGGCCGCCGCCCACGGTGTAGCCGTCCTTGTTGTTGCCCGTGGTGGCGACAGCCACCGGCACGCCGGCGACGCTGGCGCCAAAATTGGTGTTGCGCCAGGCATAGCCGCCCTTGGCGTAGACCAGCGCCGGACCCCAGGTGTAGCCGACGCGGCCCGTGACCGACCCGAGCTGGTCGGTGTTGGAGGTCACGAGCGTGCCGCCCGGAAACAGGACGCCGTTGTTGTTGGTCGGAAGCCAGGAGTACTGGGCTTCGATACCCATCACCCAGTTGGGGGCGAACTGATAGTCAAAGCCGCCCTGCACGCCGCCCAGGAAGCGAGCGTCGCTCGACTGGAAGGTGTTGTCGCCGGCAAACGCACCGCCGACATGGCCGCCGATGTAGAAACCGGTCCAGTTATAGACCACCTGCGGCGGGGTATAGGCGGGAGCCTTGGTATAGGTGCGCGCCGGTATGTCGGCTGCGGCAGCCTGACCGGCCAGCGCAATTAATGCGGCCGCGCCGAGCAAGAACGTCTTCATGGATCATCCCCGTTATTACGAATTCACCCTCAGAAAACAACGTGGCCTGATTTTGGTTGCTTCTAGGCAATGCCGGAACGTTGATCGTTCGTTACTGTGATGGGGCCGCAACAACGGCTTTTTGTTCCCTGGCACCCCCGCAGAACGACAGATTTGTTCGCTCACGCGCACACCTCCTTAGGGATTTGTCGCTCGCCAAAGCCGCCCCGTTCAAAGCTCCCCGAAATGTGATCTCCGGCCTCAGGCCACCTTCGTCCTACCACCCGCGGGTGAAAGGGCGCTTTGCGCTACCGGCTCAACTTTTCCAGTTCTGGAAAGGGTGCGTAAACCGCGCCGGTGCACATGTCGCCGCTGCGCTCGAGGATGCGGTCGAGCCGGCCGTTGACGTAGACGATGGCGCGCTCGCGCATGCCCTTGTAGCTGCCGTCGCTCTCGCGCGGGGTGAAGCGCAGGCAGGCCACATAGAACGGACGGCCGCCGACGGTGCGCAGCACCGGGTCGGCCAGCGCCCCATCGCGCACCCCGACCGGGTTGTTCAGATAGGTGCGCATATAGGCCAGCGCCTCGGTGCGGAAATTATCCGGGAAGGGCTGCGGCGCGTTGGCGCCGGCATCGTTCATCATCGATCCGCCGCCGTCACTGCCGAAGCAGGCGGCGAGCAGGAGCGGCAGTACCAGGACGCAAGCGCGTTGTAGCAGTCTCCTCAAACGTCCCTTCCCCCTCGTCACGCCGAGCGTAGAGACTCCTTCTAGCAAACGCACCGGCCCGCCGTCATGGCGCTTTGCGTTTCCGCAAAGTCACCATGACGATCGGGCCGGCTCTGAGCTCCCGCGAGGCGGGCGGGGGCAATGCGAGATTGCCGCCTCGCCGGATCAGATTTAGCTGCGCTTCTCGACCTTCGCCGGAGCGGCCGGCTTGAGCAGGTCGGGCTGGACCGCCTTCTTCTCAGTCGTCTTGGACGAGATCACCTTGTGGTGATGGCGATGGCTGCGCACCGTCTTGTGCTGATCGGACGGCAGCACGGCGGCGTTGGCGTTCATCGCCTTCGCGGTCGCGTCGGCCTTCTTGTCCGACTTCACGTCGGTCTTGGTATCGGTCTTGGCATCGCTCTTCACGTCGGCCTTGCCGTCCGTCTTCACGTCGGATTTGGCAGTCGGCTTGACCTCCGGTTTCACGGCCGTGGTCGTCGACGTCTTGGTCTGCGACTGATCCGCCTTGATGACAGGTGCGGCCGTCGTGGTGTTGGTCGCAGAAGTCTTGGCCGGGTCCTTGGCGGGCTCGGTGGCGAACGCGGGAGCCGCGATCACGGCGGTGGCAAGGAAGGCTGCGGACAAGGTCTTCAACATGGTTTTGTCTCCTCTGGAAGGATCTTGAGGCGGCGCCCTCTCGCCGACCCTTCGATCATGGTGGAGACGTTAGGCGGGGCGCGCTGAACCCATTCTGAAGCGCCCTTTCGGCATCCGTTCATCTGGATGACTTCTTTGTCATCTTCCACACCCCCGGCGGCCGGGAATGTTTTTGCACCCCGGGTGTTCCGAAGCTGAGGCAATCGTGTAGGATCGCCGCATTCCATTCGGGAGAGATCAATGCGCAAACTTTCTATGCTTCTGGTTCCGGGACTTGTCTCGATGGCGCTGGCCGCAACGCCCGTGCTGACGAGCGCTTACGCTGCGGGCAGCGACGATCCCTCCGCCCCGCCGAAGTCGGACACCTCGTCGAAGAAAAAGAAGAAGAGCTCGTCGGTCACCGATCCGAAATTCCTCGCGGCCTATCGCACTGCCTACACGACGATCTACGACCGCAACGACTATGCGAGCGCGATCGACCAGTTGAAGGCGCTGAAGCGCAACGACGTCGCCGACGTCGCCAACCTGATCGGCTACTCCTATCGCAAGCTCGGCGACTACAAGCAGTCGAAGGCCTATTACGAGTTGGCGCTGCAGGACGATCCGAACCACGTCCGCACCTGGCAGTATTACGGCCTCTGGCAGCTCGAGCAGGGCAACCGCGAGCAGGCCAAATATCATCTCGACAAGATCGCCTCGCTCGCCGGCACCGGCAGCGACGAGTATCGCTCGCTCGCCTCGGCGCTCGACAAGCCGACCGGCACGACGCTCGTCTACTGAACGAAGCGCAACTGGCTGACGAACCGGCGCGACCCGCAAGGGTTGCGCCGGTTCTGTTTTGTCGGCTAGCTTTTGCGGATCGGATTCCCCTCACCTCCGGACACGCCATGGACGCCTGGCTCCGCCCCGCGATCGCCTATATCGCCGAATGGCTCGACTATCAGGTCACCCTCGCCCGGCAGCCGGGCTGCATCATCGCGATCGCCCATCGCGGCGAGATCGTCGCCGAGCACGCCTTCGGGGTCGCCAATCTCGCCACCGGCGAGAAGCTGACGCCGCGTCATCGCTTCCGCATCGCCTCGCATTCGAAGAGCTTTACGTCTGCCGGCATCATGAAGCTGCGCGAGCAGAAGAAGCTCCGGCTCGACGATCCCGTCGGCCAATATGTCAGCGGCCTCAATCCCCGCGTCGCCGAGACGACGATCACGCAGGTGCTTTCGCACACCGCGGGCCTGATGCGCGACGGCGTCGATTCCGGCCAGTTCATCGACACCCGCCCTTACCTCAACGCGAAGGAGCTGATGGCCGAGCTGCGCATGCCGGTCGCGATCGAGCCCGGCACGCGCTTCAAATATTCCAACCACGGCTTCGGCCTGCTCGGCCTCGTGATCGAGGCGATCACGGGAGAGCCCTACCCGGTCTGGATCAAGCGCGAGATCATTTTGCCCGCGGGCCTGCGCGAGACCGAGCCGAACGCGCCCTTGCCGAAGGGCGCGGCGTTCGCGCGCGGTCACACGCGAAAGCTTCCGTTTGGCGAGCGCTGCGTCATCCCCGGCGATAACGACACCCACGCGATCACGTCGGCCGCCGGCTTCGTCGCGACTGCGGCCGATACCGCGCGCTTCTTCAACCAGCTCGCGCCCAACGCGAAACGCAGCGTGCTCTCGGTCGCGAGCCGCCGCGAGATGACGCGCCACCACTGGCGCGTGCCGCAAAGTTTTGAGGCCTATTACGGCCTCGGCGTCAACGCCGGCAAAACCGACGGCTGGGATTGGTTCGGCCATGGCGGCGGCTTTCAGGGCTACCTCTCACGCACCGTCAGCATTCCTGCCTGCGAGCTGTCGATCTCGATCCTCTCGAACTCGATCGACGGCGGCGCGCCGTTCTGGATGGACGGCGCCCTGCAGATCCTGCGCGCCTTCAAGACGCGCGGCGCCCCCACGCGGCGCACGCGCGACTGGACCGGCCGCTGGTGGACGATCTGGGGCGCCAGCGACCTCGTGCCGATGGGCGACCGCGTGCTGGTCGCCAATCCGCAATTCAACAACCCCTTCATGGATGCCGGCGAGATCGAGGTCACCGGCCGCGACACCGGCAAGATCGTCTCCGCCTCAGGCTATGCGAGCCACGGCGAGCCCGTGCGCCGCGTCCGCGACAAGCGCGGCAAGGTCACCGGTGTCTGGCTTGCCGGCGCCCATGTGCGCCCCGCAGGCGTGGTGGCGAAGGAGATCGGGCGGAAATATACACGGGGAAAATAGCGACCGGGCCACGGCGAAGCAAACGCCGAAAACAACCCCATGCACAGTACATCACGGTGGCGTGAGCGAATGCGATTTTTCCGAAAATGACTTGCCCCGTCGGGCAAATCAGGAGTATATTGTTATCATCGTAGGGTGTGGCTTTCGAACAGATCGTTGTGACGCGACACGCCCAATTCAGCAACCTCACTCGATGACTTCGTCGGCACGCGCGACAATGTCGCGGGCATCGTCGCGCCGACGAGCATCGCCTCATTCAGATTCACCGTTCACTGAATCCCGGCCCGAAACTGGACCGGCAAATCGCCCGGCGGCACCTGAAGCCCAGTGAAGTGTCTTGAGCTATAGGAGCTATCGCTATAGCTCATAATTCGTGATATTCTGAGCTATAGAGAGGAGCTCTATAGCTCATGGCTTGGAATTGGGAAGATACGAATTGGCCAAATTTCATCTATGATTCAAAGGCTTTGGAGCCTCCGGAACAGCAATTTCTGCGGCAATCCGGAGAATTCATTGGGGCCTGCAAGCATATTGGCGCGAACGACCAGCAAACCCTGAAGATCGAGCTCATTAGCGACGAGGCAATCAAGACCTCGGAAATCGAGGGCGAAATCCTCAATCGCGACAGCGTGCAATCGTCGCTGCGTCATGAACTCGGGCTCGGTGTTGAAGCGCCAGGCGTGACGCCGGCAGAACGCGGCATTTCGAAAATGATGGTCGACCTGTACCGGAACTTCGCAGCGCCGCTCACCGATCAGACGATGTTCGATTGGCACACGATGCTGCTCGGCTCCGACCGGTCGATCCGCGTCATCGGCGGCTATCGCACGCACCCGGAGCCCATGCAGGTCGTGTCCGACCCCATTCAGAAGCGCACCGTGCACTTCGAAGCACCACCGTCGCACCGGATGCCGGATGAGATGAAGCGCTTCATCTCATGGTTCAACGACACCGCTCCGGGACGAGAGAAAGCATTGCCGCCCCTGACGCGCGCCGCACTCGCACATCTCTATTTCGTCTGTATTCATCCGTTCGAGGATGGAAACGGGCGTCTCGGACGCGCGCTTGCAGAAAAATCGCTCGCCCAAAACCTGGGGCAGCCAAGCCTCATCGCGCTTGCCTATACAATCGAACATCAGCGCAAAGACTATTACGCCGCGCTGGAGCGCAACAACAAGGATCTCGAAATCAACGGCTGGATGAAATATTTCGCCAGCACGATCCTTGAAGCACAACGCAACACCATCAAGCGCGTCGACTTCTACGTGGCCAAGGCCAGATTCTACGAAAACTTTCGTGGCAAGCTGAACGAGCGGCAGGACAAGGTTCTCGCGCGCATGTTCAGAGAAGGCATCGACGGATTCAAAGGCGGCCTGAGTGCCGAAAACTACATCCGCATCAGCGGGGCCTCGCGCGCCACCGCAACACGCGACTTGCAGGACCTCGTTGAGAAAGGTGCGCTCACCAAGACAGGCGAGCTGCGTCATACACGGTATTTTCTCAATACTGGAGGCCGCAAATAAGTGGGCAAGCTATTCGCCTGATCCGCTCATTGAAGCGCCCGCTATGCGGCGCCCTACGTTCCGTAAAGCAGGCGCGCGACCGCGCGTGCGGACTCGACTTCGCGCAGCTTGACTGAGACAGCCGTCTCTCACGCCCGCACCGCGAACACGCCGCCGGCATCGAGCATGACGCCCGCGGCCTCGCCCACTTTGCGCAAGTTCGCCGCCTCGGGCGCGATGCAGAACAGCGGGCCGACCGGGGTGTCGAGATTGTACTCGGCATGGGCGCCCATGTAGGTCGAGGTGCGGACGGTTGCGCGCAGACAGCCGGCGTGATCAGCAGAGACAAGGCGGATCGCCTCGGGGCGAATGACGATGTCGACCTCGCCGTTCGGCAAATTGCGATGTGGCAGCTCGATTTTGAGCGTGTCCAGGCTCACGATGCCTGTTGAAGCCGAGGACGCAGCCAAGATGCCCCTGACGTGATTGGCCTCGCCCATGAAGGTTGCGACGAAGACGTTGTCGGGCGCACCATAGAGTTGTTGCGGCGTGCCGATCTGGGCGATCTCGGCAGATCGCATCACGACGATCATGTCGGAGACCGCAAGCGCCTCGGATTGATCGTGGGTGACGTAGACGACGGTCAGGCCCAGGCTCTGCTGCAGCGCGCGGATCTCCTCGCGCATCGAACGCCGCAACCGCGCGTCGAGGTTGGAGAGCGGTTCGTCGAACAGCAGGACATCCGGTTTCAGCACCAGCGCCCGCGCCACCGCGACGCGCTGCTGCTGACCACCGGACATCTCCGACGGCAGGCGCGGACCGAAGCCGGCGAGCCCGACCAAGCCGAGAATCTCGTCGGCCCGAATATGTGCTTTTTTCTTGCTGATCCCGCCCGAAATCAGTCCATAAGCGACATTTTCCTGCACATTCATGTGCGGAAACAGCGCATAGGACTGGAACACCATCGAGACATTGCGCTCGCCCGCGGAGAGCTGCGTCACGTCGCGGCCACCGATCAGTATCTGGCCTTCGCTAACGCGTTCCAGCCCGGCAATCATGCGCAGCAAGGTGGTCTTGCCGCAGCCGGACGGGCCGAGCAGCGTCACGAGGCTGCCGGCAGGAATCGTCAGGTCGAGCGGCTTGACCGCCATGACAGGACCGTAGCGCTTCGAGACATTGCGCAATTGGACTTCGGCCGCGCGGGAGCCGTTCGTCAGGGCGGTCATGCCGTTGCTCCCGTCGCTTGTGCCGCTGGCAGAGCCGGACGATTGTCGCCGGCGGCGCGGCGGCCGAGCTTGCGTTCGCCGACGGCGAGCTGGATCAGGGCGATCGCGATCATCATCATGGCGATGAGCGCCGTCGAATAGGCGATCGCGATGCCATAATCGCCGTTGATCGCGCGGTTGATGATGAACACCGTCGCCATCTCGTGTTGCGCCGAGGTCAGGAAGATCACGGCCGAGACCGTCGTCATGGCGCGGACGAAGGAATAGACCAGCGCCGTCACGATGGCCGGCTTGATCAGGGGCAGCACCACACGCGTCAGCGTGCGGAAGGTCGAGGCGCGCAGCGTGACCGAGGCCTCATCGAGCGACCGGTCGAGCTGGCTCATCGCTGCAAGGCCGGAGCGGACGCCGACCGGGAGATTGCGGAAGACGAAGCACAGCACGAGGATGATGGCGGTGCCGGTGATCTCGATCGGGGGCACGTTGAAGGCGAGAATGTAGCCGACGCCGATCACGGTGCCCGGCACGCAGAAGGTCAGCATCAGCGCGAACTCCAGAAGCGGCCGGCCGAGGAACCGCTGCCGCGACAGCACCCACGCCGCCAGCAGCCCAAGCAGCGCCGTCACCGGCGCCGCCACGGTCGATAGCGTGAGCGTGGTGAACAGCGAGCCCCAGGCACCGCCGGTCCACAGCAATCCCTGCGGCGTCCACTCCACCGAAAAGGCGCGGCCGAAATGCGACAAGGTCGGCGTCCAGTCCCTGCCCCAGACCTTGACGAAGCCGCCGCTCAGCGCCAGCAGATAGACAAAGACGGTCAACACCGCCCACGGCATCGCAACCGCAAACGCCGTGACCTTGACGCGCACCGGCAGCGGTGTCGGCAGGCCGCCATCGCCCTTGCCGGTCATCGACACATAGGATCGCCTGCCGACGACGCGGCGCTGGGCAAAGAACGCGGCCAGCGCGAAGACCAGCAGGACGAGGGCAAGCGTGCCGGCGCGGCCGAAATCGGCCTGGGCGCCGACGACGGCGAAGAAGATCTCGGTCGACAGCACGCCCATGGAGCCGCCGAGCAGAATCGGATTGCCGAAATCGGCGAGGCTCTCGATGAAGACGACGAGCCACGCATTGGCGAGCCCCGGCAGCATTAGGGACAAGGTGATGGTGGCAAAGGTGCGCCCGGGACTGGCATGCAGCGTTTGCGAGGCTTCTTCCATCGTCGGCGAGATGCCTTGGACGACGCCGATCAGGACGAGGAACGCGGTCGGCGTGAACGAGAACGCCTGCGCCAGCCAGACGCCGTTGAAACCATAGATCCAGCGGCCGAGCTCGACACCGAACAGGCCGGCCACCCATTGGTTGATCAGGCCGGACCGCCCGAAGATCAGGATGAGCCCGAGCCCGATCACGAATGGCGGCGTGATGATCGGCAACACCGTGAGCAGCCGGAGCATTTGTTTGAAACGGAATCCGGTGCGGGTCACGATCAGTGCGAAAGCAAGACCGAGCAGCATGCACGTGCTCGCCGTCGCAACCGCGAGCATCAGCGTATTCCAGGCCGCGCCGCACGAGGCCTTGGAGGTGAGGCAGGCAAGACCCCAGATCTTCGGCTGCAGGAACCGGCCCAGCAACGCGCCAACCGCGGACTGACCGTCCGACGCGTTCAAGGCCTGGCCGAGGATCATCAGCACGGGCCACACCGTGAAGAGCAGGATCGAAGCCGCGAGCAGGCCGACGGTGCCGGCGACGAAACGGTCGCCGCCGAACCATCCGCGCAACGCCAGCCCCGTCGTTGCCAGCACGCCAAAACTCACGAAGGCCACGCAGCCGCCCCAGCCGATGCCGAACTGGCGGTCGTTCAGTTCACCGAACGCGCGCGTGAGTACATCGTAGCTCCAGCCCTGGATGCCGATGAACCAGCCTTGCACGGCAATTGCGACGATGCCGAGCGCTCCGCCGGCCAGCAGAATCCGGCCGCGCGTCCGTTCATCCAACGACGGAAGGACAGTCGGCGCCGATATCAGGAGCGCCGCCACGACCGGCCAGAACCACCAGTGTTGGAAGAACAGGGCCTGGCCGAGCGCGCTGGCCATCTCGGCGTCAGGCGCAAACAACGCAAAGGCGTTGGCCGCGCCAAAGCCGTCCTGAAGCATGTTCCAGGGCATCAGGCACACCGCGACCGCGGCTGTGCCCCACCACCAGATGCTCGGATCGATCCGGCGCAGCATCGGCTCAGCGCGGCAGCGCGCCGATGTCGGAATCCCACTTCGCGAGCAGGCGCTGCCGCTCTGTCGAGCTGCCGTATTTCACGAAGTCATAGTCGATGAGCTTGATCTTGGTGAGGTCGGGCGCACCGGGCGGAAGTGGCGAAGCCTTGTTGGAGGGCATCTGAAGCTGCTTGCCGACATCGAAGCCGAGCTTCTGCGCCGCCGGCGTCAATGCCCAATCGTAGAAACGCTGCGCCTGCTTCAGATTGCGCGCGCCCTTGATGATCGACATCGACCCGATCTCGAAACCGGTGCCCTCGCACGGCGTGTTGTAGTCGACCGGGAAGCCTGCGTTCTTCTCCGTCACGACGTCGTGCACGAACGACACCGCCACCGCAGTCTCGCCCCGGGCCGCGGCCTTGATCGGCCCCGTTCCGGAGCGGGGGTAGGCGTTGACGTTCTGGTGCATCTGCTTGAGGAAATCGAACGCCTTGTCCTCACCCATCAACTGAATCAGGGTCGCAATGACGGTGTAGGCCGTTCCCGATGAATTGGGATTTGCGACCTGAATTTCCCCCTTGTAGGCGGGCTTGAGCAGGTCGGCCCAGCAGGCCGGGGCCGGAATGTTTTTCTTCGCCAGCAGCTCGGTGTTGAACCCGAAGCCGATCGCTCCGGAATAGATTCCGACCGAGCGGCCCTTGGCGCTCTCATACTGCTTGACCGCCCATGGGTGCAGCTCGCCGATCGCCGCCGGCTTGTATTCGACCGAGAGACCAGCCTCCGCGAGGATCAAATGGGGATCGCCGGTGCCGCCGAACCAGATGTCGCCGCGCGGATTCTGCGCCTCGGCGCGAATCTGGGCCAGCGTCTCACCGGACCCCTTTTGCGTCATGTTGACGGTGATGCCGGTTTCCCTCTGGAAGTTCGTCGCAATCGCCTGGCACCATTCGACCTGAACGGCGCAATAGACGTTGAGCTGCCCCTGGGCCGAGGCCGAAACGATGGTCGCGGCAAACACCGCACAAGCAGCAAAAAGCGCCGCAACAAGGCCGCGGAAATACTCCATACAAGCGCCCTCCCCGAAATTATCGTTGTTGGGCGGCAGCTTAGCGAGGATGTGAGCGGCGTCAAACCGCAAAGACCGATGTCGTCGGTCCGAACGATGGAATGCCGATCTGGATTTCGGCCCGGACGAGCCGCGTCGCCGGTATCCTTACGCCGGCTCCAGCCCAAGCGACTGCGCCGCCTCGAGCCACACCGGCAGCTCGCGCTGATAGAGCGCGTTGGTCTCCTTGAAGCCGAGCGCCGGCTCCAGCACGAAGGTGGCGAGCACCTCCTTCACCTTGGGATCGCTGTTGGCGGCGACGCAGAGTTCCGACAGGCGGTCGACGATCGGCTGCGGCACAGCCTTCGGCAGCGCCCAGCCGGTAAAGCCGCTCACGGTGAAGAATCTTGCCGTCGCGCCCTGCTCCGGCAGCGTCTTGACCGCCGGGATCGCGGCGACCTTCTTCGAATGCACCGCAAACACGCTGCCGCGGTCGCTCTGCAGCACGGGCTGGGCGGCCGTGTAGCTGCCCATCGCGGCGTCGAGCGTGCCCTCCATCAGCCCCGTCCACATCGGCGCCTCGCCGCGATAATGCACCGGCTCGATGTTGAGGCCGTACTGCTTGTTGAGCTCGTTGATGGTCATGTGCGGCGCCGAGCCCGCGCTGTAGGTGCCGAAATTGACCTTGCCGCTCTTGCGCGCGAAGGCGACGAAATCGTCCAACGTCTTGACGCCCGTTTTCGGGTTCGCGATCAGGAGCAGGCCTGCGCCGGGGATGACGCTCGCAAGCGTCAAATCCTTGTCCATGTCGTAGCCGGGATTTTTCACCACCGCGCGGTTCATGATGTAGGTCGTCGAGATCGAGCACAGGATGGTGTGACCGTCGGGCTCGGCGCGTGCCACTTCCTGTGCGCCGATCGCGCCCGAGGCGCCCGCCTTGTTCTCGATCACGACGGTCTTGCCGACCTGCTTTCCGATGAACTCGCCGAAGGCGCGCGCCAGCAGATCGGTCTGCCCGCCCGCCGGGTAGCTGCAGATCATGCGGATGTTGCGCGACGGCCAGGCGCCTTGCGCCGAGGCGCCGCGCGAGAGGACCGGCAGCGCCGTGGCGCTCGCGGCCGTTGCGATGAAGCGGCGGCGATTGATGGTCGCGGACATGGCTCCCTCCCTGATTTTTTGGAGAGGGTATCGCATCGCCGGGCCCGGCCACGTGCGACATTGCGATGCGGCCCTCGTCGGCGGAAGGGGCGCAGCCGGTTGGTTATCTATCGATCCGGGGATACCCGGGCGAGGATATCGGAATGGCGCTGACCTCCCGCGTCGGAACGGCCAGGAGCACACTGACGGATTCGACCAGCAGCTCATGGGCGCGGTCGACGATGTCGTCGAGCGACATCGTCTTGGCGAACATGCGCTGGGCCTCAGTCAGCAGTTGCTCACGCGTCGGCATGCTCGCAAGATGCAGATCCGCGCTCTGCTGGAGCTGATGAAGCGCCTCCCGCACCGACAATCCGGTGTCATGGACGGACGATCTGATGGCCTGCGCGATGGTTTCGGGGTTGAAGCGACCGGCGAGCTGCTCAGCCGTTCGCTTCAGCACGCGCGCGCCCAACCGGTGCTCATTGCGCACCACCTGCTCGGGCGGCATCTTCAGATCCCGGACGATCCCGACCCAGGACAAGGCGAGAAGGACGCCATAGGTCACGTCGATCTCCCACCAGTAAAAACCCTGGCGGACGCTGCTCTGGTAGGCGTGATGGTTGTTGTGCCAACCCTCGCCCATTGTCACCAAAGCGAGCAGCCAGTTGTTGCGGGAGTCGTCCCCCGTCACATAGCGCTTGCGACCGTGAACATGCGCGAGCGAGTTGATGCAGAACGTGGCGTGATAGAGCACCACCGTGCTCCAGAGGAAGCCGACGACGAGGCCGGACCATCCGGCGATGAGGAAGCAAAGCCCCGCGGTCACGACCGCCGGCAACAGCTCCAGCCGGTGCAGCCACATCAGCTCGGGATAGGAGGTAAAGTCCGACACCTTCACCAGGTCGGTCGCATCATGCTGCCGATAGAAAATCCAGCCGACATGGCTGTAGAGAAACCCCTTGTGCCGGGGTGAATGCACATCCTGCCCGGTATCCGAATACAAGTGATGATGCCGATGCTTCGCGGCCCACCACAGCACGCTCTTCTGCGCGCTGCTCTGGGCGAGGAAGGCGAGGATGAACTGAAAAACCCGGCTCGTCGCGTAGGCGCGATGCGAAAAATACCGGTGATATCCGGCGCCGATCGCAAACATGCGCAACGCATAGAGACCAATGCAGATCGCAACCGCCTGCCATGTGACGCCAGACCAGATCGCAGCCAAGCAGCCGATGTGGACCAGCAGAAACGGCAGGACCTGCGGATACATGACGTCGTCGTGGTCCTGATCCAGATCGGTATTGGGTGACAAGCGTGCGACCTCAGATGTTTCGATGCAGGGGTGATCCCGCACGCGATGCGATAGTCATGCGGGGGTTGTCCTTTAAGGGAGGTTTATGGACTTGCGAACAGGCGATGCTGTCCGTCAGGCGCGCAATCGACGGCGACGCGACCGATACTGGTTTCGTCCTACATGACCATTATTTGACCGCTCCGCAAGGTGCCGTCCCCGTCCCGGCCCCGCGTCAATACGTCCGCGTCGGGTCAGAAATACCGCTTCGACGGCTCGCCGACCAGGTCAAGCCTGGCGATCATCCGCTTCCTTCTGAATCGCCACTGCGCTTTTCTCGGTCTCCCGCTCCCAGAGCCGGGCAGCGCCGCCGTCATGAGGAGATCGGCCTCAATGGCCAATCGTCTTCGAACACAGGCGAGCTTCTCGATGGTCACGAACGGGTACATACCAAAGCTCCCCGTAATGCGGGTTCCTGGCTTGAGCGGAGCCGCGCTCGATGGCGCGTCCACTTTGCACGGCGCGGCCAGGCCGAATAATGCCTGGCGGCGCCAATGCCGATCCGGACAATGCAATCCCCCGGTATATGTCCGTATGTGCGGGCTGCGAAAAGGTTCACCCGGAGCATCGCGTCAATCGTCGCGCCAGGACGTCATAAAGCTCGCTATTGCCCGAACGTAAGCGTAGAGTCGCATCATCACCGCCCCTCTCCACGGCTTCCATCGGTGACTGAGGGTAACGAAATGCTCCCGCCGAAAGAGGAGCAGCGTGCATGTCGCAATTTCGTCTGGCCGACTGGATCGTGCCGCCGGTGATCGTCCCGTTGTTTCTTCTGCTCCTCGTGGCTGCTGCGGCTATCCTTAATGGGTAGGACGAAGACGCTGCTTGTCGCATTCGCGCTCG
Organism: Bradyrhizobium guangdongense; assembly: GCF_006483445.1. Classification (GTDB taxonomy): domain Bacteria; phylum Pseudomonadota; class Alphaproteobacteria; order Rhizobiales; family Xanthobacteraceae; genus Bradyrhizobium; species Bradyrhizobium guangdongense_A. The sequence continues at coordinate 72,892 of NZ_PPPT01000109.1, forward strand.
GCACGTTCACGCAAAGTGCCGGCGCCGGCGAGCCCGACTGCCGTACGATCGAGGGCACGACCGGGCGACTCGCGTGTTACGACGCTGCGTTTCCTCCGAAGATCAACAAGCCCGCGACGATCCACGACGACGCATCGCGACCCCCCTACAAGGATCCGTTGATCGAGGAGACTGCCCGGCTCTCGGCAAAGCTGAAGAATATCTGTCGCGGCTGTTGACCTCCGCGACTGGAGGGGCACGAGAGCGGGAGGCCGAACAGCCAAGGGGAGCGCCGCCATACGCCGCTGCCGTCTTGCATGGCAGCTTGCAGATCGCGGCTCTGTCGCAGTTCAAAGCGCGTCCCGATCGACATCGATCGG
>NZ_PPPT01000110.1 GCF_006483445.1 Bradyrhizobium guangdongense
GCGGGGAGAGGCGAAGAACCCTTACTTCTGCGGCAGGTTCACCCGGATATGCAGCTCGCGGAGCTGTTTTGTGGTGGCTTCCGACGGGGCACCCATCAGGAGGTCCATGGCCTGCTGGTTCATCGGGAACAGCGATATCTCGCGCAGATTGTTGGTGCCACACAAGAGCATCACGATGCGGTCGACGCCCGCGGCCATGCCGCCATGCGGCGGGGCGCCGTACTGGAAGGCGCGGTACATGCCGCCGAAGCGGTCGACCACTTCCTGCTCGCCATAGCCTGCGATCTCGAAGGCCTTCACCATGGCTTCCGGCACGTGATTGCGGATGCCGCCGGAGGCGATCTCGTAGCCGTTGCAGGTGATGTCGTACTGGAACGCCTTGATGGTCAGCGGGTCCTGGCCCTTCAGCGCATCGAGACCACCCTGCGGCATCGAGAACGGGTTGTGCGAGAAGTCGACCTTCTTGTCCTCCTCGTTGTACTCGTACATCGGGAAGTCGACGATCCAGGCGAGCTCGAACCGGTCCTTGTCGGTGAGGTTCAACTCCTCGCCGACCTTGTTGCGCGCCAGGCCGGAGAACTTCCAGAATTTGTCGGGATCGCCGGCAACGAAGAAGGCAGCGTCGCCTGCGTTCAAGCCGAGTTGCGCGCGGATTGCGGCCGTGCGCTCAGGCCCGATGTTGTTCGCAAGCGGACCCGCACCCTCGCCGCCCTCGCGCCACATGATGTAGCCGAGGCCCGGCTGGCCTTCGCCTTGCGCCCACGAATTCATGCGGTCGCAGAAGGCGCGGCTGCCGCCGCCCTTGCCCGGGATCGCCCAGACCTGGTTCTTGGGGTCTTCGAGCATGCGCGCAAAGACCTTGAAGCCGCTTCCGCGGAAATGCTCGGAGACGTCCTGCATCTCGATGGGGTTGCGCAAATCAGGCTTGTCGCTGCCGTATTTGCGCAGCGCTTCGGCAAACGGAATCCGCCGCCAGCCTTTCGTCACGGGCTTGCCCTTGGCAAACTCCTCGAACACGCCGGTTATGACCGGCTCCATCGCCGCAAAGACGTCGTCCTGCGTAACGAAGCTCATCTCGACGTCGAGCTGGTAGAACTCGCCCGGCAGACGGTCGGCGCGCGGGTCCTCGTCGCGGAAGCAGGGCGCGATCTGGAAGTAGCGGTCGAAGCCGCTCATCATGAGGAGTTGCTTGTACTGCTGCGGCGCCTGCGGCAGCGCGTAGAATTTTCCGGGATGGATACGCGACGGCACGAGGAAGTCGCGCGCGCCCTCCGGCGAGGACGCGGTCAGGATCGGCGTGTTGAACTCGAAGAAGCCCTGCCCCTCCATGCGCCGGCGCATCGACTTGATGATCTCGACGCGCATCATCATGTTCTGGTGCAGCTTTTCGCGGCGCAGGTCGAGGAAGCGATATTTCAGGCGGATGTCTTCCGGATATTCCTGGTCGCCGAACACAGGCAGCGGCAGGTCGCCCGCCGGGCCCAGCACCTCGATCTCGCTGACATAGACCTCGACCTGACCGGTCGCGAGTTCGTCATTGTTGGTTCCCTCGGGGCGGCGGCGGACCTTGCCGTCCATCTTGACCACGAATTCCGAGCGCAGCTTTTCGGCGAGCGAAAACGCCGGCGAGTCCGGGTCGACCACGCACTGGGTCAGGCCGTAATGGTCGCGCAAATCGATGAACAGCACGCCGCCATGGTCGCGAACGCGATGGACCCAGCCCGAAAGGCGGATCGTCTCGCCGATGTTGCTCTCGCGGAGCGCGCCGCATGTATGTGACCGGTAGCGATGCATGGTCGTCCCAAATTCAATGTCGGAGGATCGAATCGAACGGCCTAAACGGCCGGTCCGAAGTTGCGGCAGGGTTTACCCGACGAGGCCGGAGGCGGCAACCAAGGGAAACGCCTGTTTTGGGCCCGAACGGCCCATTTTTGGGCCTCGGCAGCCTGAGCCTTTGCTGATGGGCGTTCCGCGCCTATCTTTACCTCCATGACCATCCATTTCCCCTTCCAAAACTCCTATTCGGCGCTGCCGGACAGCTTTTTCGCCCGCGTCGCGCCCACCCCTGTGGCCGCGCCGAGGCTGATCAAGCTGAACCGGCCGCTGGCGCTCCAGCTCGGGCTCGATCCCGATGTCCTGGAGACGCCTGAGGGCGCCGAGATCCTCGCCGGCAAGCGCGTACCTGACGGCGCAGATCCCATCGCCATGGCCTATGCCGGCCACCAGTTCGGGCACTTTGTTCCCCAACTCGGCGACGGCCGCGCCATTCTCCTTGGCGAGGTCATCGACAGGGACGGCGTCCGCCGCGACATCCAGCTCAAGGGAAGTGGCCCGACCCCGTTCTCCCGCCGCGGCGACGGCCGCGCCGCGCTTGGGCCGGTGCTGCGGGAGTACATCGTCAGCGAAGCCATGTTCGCGTTGGGTATCCCGACCACGCGCTCGCTTGCCGCCGTCGTCACCGGCGAGCACGTCCTGCGCGAGGCCGCATTGCCGGGCGCCGTGCTGACGCGCATCGCGTCGAGCCACATCCGCGTCGGCACCTTCCAGTTCTTTGCCGCGCGCCGCGATACCGATGCGGTCCGAAAGCTCGCCGATCACGTCATTGCGCGCCACTATCCCGAGCTCGCAGGCGCCGAGCGGCCCTATCACGCGCTGCTTGGCGGCGTCGTCGCGCGGCAGGCCGAACTCGTCGCGCGCTGGCTGCTGGTCGGCTTCATCCACGGCGTGATGAACACCGACAATTGCTCGATATCAGGCGAGACCATCGACTACGGCCCCTGCGCCTTCATGGATGCCTACGATCCCGCGCAGGTGTTTTCCTCGATCGACGAGATGGGCCGCTACGCCTATGCCAACCAGCCACGCATCGCATTGTGGAATCTGACGCGGCTCGCCGAATGCCTGCTGCCGCTGTTCTCCGACGAGCAGGAGAAGGCGGTTGCCGAAGCGCAGGAGATCCTCGGCGCGTTCTCGGACCAGTTCAGCGCCGCCTATCAGGCGGGTTTGCGCAAAAAGGTCGGCCTGTTCACGGCGCGCGACGGCGACGAGGCGCTGATCCAGGACCTGCTGGATGCCATGGCGAAGAACGGCGCCGACTTCACCCTCACCTTCCGCAAACTCGGCGACGCCGCGGCCGATGACGCCGCCGACGTCCGCGCGCAGTTCATGGAGCCGGCAGCCTTCGACGACTGGGCCGGCCGCTGGCGCGCGCGCACGGCGCTCGAGCCGCAATCGGCTTCCGAACGAAAAGCCGCCATGCACGCGGTCAATCCGATGTTCATCCCGCGCAACCATCGCGTCGAAGCCGTGATCCAGGCTGCCACGCGCGACGACGACTACGCGCCGTTCGAAGAGCTGGTGAAGGTGCTGGCAAAACCGTTCGAGGACCAGCCGGAGTTTGCCGCCTACGCCGATCCGCCGCTGCCGGACCAACGGGTGTTGCAGACGTTTTGCGGGACGTGAGGCCTGCTCGGATTCGTAGGGTGGATTAGCCGAAGGCGTACCACTTTTCTCAATATGCTGAGAGTAAAGAGGTGGATTACGCTTCGCTAATCCACCCTACGAACCTTCTACGCTTGGCAGAAAACAAAAAACGTAAGACTTCCACGATAGTCATCCCTTTTTCCGATCGACCGCGACCACCTCGTAGGGTGGATTAGCCGAAGGCGTAATCCACCAATGGGCCTATCCTCGCTCTCCGAACTCACCGACGACCTTGGAATCTCCGCCCCAATCCTGCGGAAACAATCCGGCGCGGACATCGCGGTGAAACGACGAATACGGCCAATCGCACACTTTCGAGACGTATCCGTGCTTCACGGGGTTGAAATAGCAATACTCGACGTGGCGAGCGTAGTCGGCTTCGTCGCGGACAAGATGCTCCCAAAAACGCCGTTGCCAAATGCCTCGTTCTTTTCGAGCGGCGCGGACTGCGCTCAATCGTTCGTTTGCAGGCAGCGCTTTGGCAAAGCGGGTCTTGATCAACCGCCAGCGCACCGAAAAATCAGAATCGCCCTGTGGAAGCTTCCAGATTGCGTGCAAATGATCCGGCAGGACAACGAAGGCATCGATCGCGAACGGATGGGATTGGCGTGTAGCTGCAACCGCCTCCCGCAAGAGTTCGATCTGATCGGTCAGCAGGGTTTTTCGTCGATCAAGCAGGTTCACCGTGAAGAACCAGCATCCTCCCGGAACGAATGCGCGGCGGTAGTCGGACATACTCTCGAATAGCACAACTTGGAGTTGGCTCACAGTGGTGGATTACGCCCGGCGGACTGCGCTTTGCGCAGCCGCCGGGCTAATCCACCCTACACATCCGCGCTGTGGAGACGCGAACCCCTGTCATCAAACTGAAACACACGCGCTCTAACGCCCTGTCAGGGCCGTCTTGCCGGAGGCGCCCATCCTCCAACGTGATGACAAGCGCGTGCCCATGCCCTTCAAATTCATCCATCTCACCGACACGCATCTCGCGAACCCCGGGCTGAAGCTCTATGGGCTCGACCCGCGCGCGCGGCTGGATGCTGCGATCGCCGACATCAACAGGCACCAGTCCGATGCCGCCTTTGCGGTCGTGACCGGCGACCTCACGCATTGGGGCGAGCCTGAATCCTACGTCAATTTCGCCGACGCGATGGCGGCGCTGACAATTCCCTACATCGCCATGGTCGGCAACCACGACAAGCGCGTCGCCTGTCTCGACGGCCTCAAGGCCGCGCCGCGCGATTCCAACGGTTTCGTGCAGGGGACGCGCACGACCGAGCATGGGCTGTTCGTGTTCCTGGACACGCTTGATGAGACCAGCCACGCCGGCGAGATGTGCGCAAAGCGCCTTGGCTGGCTTGCGGAGACGCTCGCGAAGGCACCGCCTGACATGCCGTTCGTCGTCTTCATGCATCATCCGCCCTTCCCCGTCGGCGTGCATGCGATGGACGAGATCGCGCTGAAGCAGAGCGCCGAGTTCGCCGAGGTGATCGCGCCCTATCGTGCGCGAATCCGCCATCTCTTCTTCGGCCATGTGCACCGTCCGATTTTCGGCAGTTTTGGCAGAATCCCGTTCTCGACGCTGCGCGGCACCAACCACCAGGTCTGGTTCGAGCTCGATGCGAGCGCGCCGCATCTCGCAAGCCACGAGCCGCCGGCCTATGGCGTCGTGCTGATCGACGACGACAATCTGGTCGTGCACAGCCACGACTTCCTCGACGACAGTCTGCGCTTCCCCTTCGCCCCGCCCGCGGGGACGGAGGACCGCGACTATGCGCTCAACTTCGCGGCGCGGTGAGATGAGCCTCGCCGAACCCGCGGCTCTCCCGGTCGCGGCGTCAGTGCCGCCGCGGCTGCACATCCTCACGCGTGTCTCTTCGACCCTCAAAGCCTCGCTGCCGGCCTACCTCCTGCTGGCGCCCTCGCTGGTCTTCCTCGCGCTCTTCACCTATGGCGCGATGGGACGCGTGTTCGTCGATGCGCTCTACGCGCGCGCCACGCCGAAGGCGCCGGTGCGCTTCGTCGGTCTCGACAATATCAACGCGGTGCTTGCCGATCCCGCCTTTGCCGGCGCTGTCATCAACAATCTCATCTACGCCGTCGGCACGGCGATCCCGAGCATCGCCCTTGCCTTGCTGTTCGCGCTGGCGCTCTCGCGCACCAATGCCGTGACCAGCGCGCTGCGCGCGGCGCTGTTCCTGCCGGTGTTGATCCCGATGGTCGCGGCCTCGGCGCTGTTCATGTTCGTCTTCCTGCCCAATGTCGGGCTGCTCGATCATTATATCGGCCGCCTGCTTCCGGTGCTGCCGAACTGGCTCGGCGACCCCGACATCGCGCTGTGGGCGATCATGATCATCACGATCTGGAAGAACGCGGGCTATTACATGCTGTTCTTCCTGGCAGGCCTTCAGTCAGTGCCTGACGACGTCATGGAGGCGGCGCATCTGGACGGCGCCTCGCCCTGGCAGCGCTTCCGCCACATCATCCTGCCGGAGCTGAAGCCGACCTTCCTGTTCGTCACTGTGATCGCGACGCTCAATGCGGTGACGCAGGTCGACCAGGTCTTCGTCATGACGCAAGGCGGCCCGTCGAACGCCACCAATCTGGTGCTGTTCTACGTCTACCAGCAGGCGGTCGAGCATTACGACATCGGCAAGGCCTCGGCGGCGACGCTGCTGACGCTGGCGGTGCTGATGACCCTCACCGCGCTCTCCTTCCGCTCGCTGGCGAACCGGGAGGGCGGGCCATGAAAGGGTTCAAGCAGTTGCTCGACCGGCTGTTCAGGGACGCGCCGCTCGCCACCCGCGGCGAGATCACGCCAAAGCTCGGCTTCGCGCTGGTGGTGCTGATCGCGCTCGTCTGGCTGGTGCCGTTCCTCTGGATGGCCGTTGCGACACTGCGACCGGCCTCCGACGGCATCAACCTGATGGCCGAGCTGATGCCGAGCTTCACACCCACGCTCGACAATATCAGGGACGCCTGGGAGATCGGCGATTTCCCGCGCTACTTCCTCAACACGACGATCATCTGCACCGGCATTTTGCTCGTGCAGTTCGTCACGGTGACGCTGGCGGGCTTTGCCTTTGCGCGCCTCGCCTTCGCCGGCAAGACGCTGATCTTCTATCTGTTCCTGATGCAGCTCATGCTGGTGCCGGTGCTGCTGATCGTGCCGAACCTGACCCTGGTCGCAAAGCTCGGCCTCTACGACACGCTCACCGGCGTGATGATGCCGTTCTTCGCCTCGGCCTTCGGCACCTTCCTGATGCGCCAGGCCTTTGAAGCGATTCCGCCCGAGCTCGAGGACGCCGCCCTGATCGACGGCGCCAGCGTCTTGCAGCGCATCCGTAACATCTATGTGCCGCTGTCGCTACCGAGCTTTTCGGCTTTTGCCATCGTCTCCGTCACCAGCCACTGGAACGACTTCCTGTGGCCGCTGATGGTGATCAATTCGCCGGACAAGCGCCCGCTCACCGTCGGCCTCTCCGTCTTCACCAAGACCGCGGAAGGCACGCAGGCCTGGGGCACGATCGCCGCCGGCACCCTGTTCGTGATCGCGCCGCTGCTCGTCACGTTCCTCATTTTCCAGAAGCGCTTCATCAGTTCGTTCGTCACCTCAGGCATCAAATAGGAGAATCTTCGATGCTGCTCTCCCGCAGGCTCATGCTCGGCCTCACCATGGCCGGTGCGCTCGCCTTTCCTGCCCTCGCCGGCGAAGGCCCGAGCGAGATCGATCTGTTCTTCCCCGTTCCCGTCGACGGCAAGCTCGCCCGCGACATGGGCACGCTGATCAAGGAGTTCAACGAGACCCATCCCGACATCAAGGCGACCGCGGTTTACACCGGCTCCTACGACGACACGCTGATCAAGACCCGCGCCGCGATCAAGGCCGGCAAGCCGCCCGCCGCCGTGATCATGTCGGCGAACTTTCTACTCGACATGCAGATCGAGAACGAGCTCACCAATCTCGATTCCCTGATCGCCGCCGACGGCGCCACCAAGGCGCAATTCCTCGGCCAGTTCTTTCCGGCGCTGCACGGCAATGCCGTGATCAACCGCTCGGTCTATGGCGTTCCCTTCCACAACTCGACGCCGCTGCTCTACATCAACGCCGAGCACGCGAAGGAAGCCGGCCTCGATCCGGACAAGCCGCCGCAGACCTGGGCTGAGATCACCGACTGGGCCAAGAAACTCACCAAGCGCGATGGCGACAAGGTCACCCGCTGGGGCATCGCGATTCCCTGCGCCTACGACTATTGCGGCTGGATGATGGAGACGCTCACCATGTCCAATGGCGGGCGCTACTACAATGAGGAGTTCGGCGGCGAGGTCTATTACGACACGCCTTCGATGCTGGGCGCGCTCTCCTGGTGGAACGACCTCGTCGCCAAGCACAAGGTTCACGCGCCCGGCGCGACGCCCGGTCCCGCCGTCAGCACCTCCTTCATCTCCGGCAACGCCTCGATGATGATGCTCTCGACGGGGTCGCTGACCTATGTGCGCGACAACGCAAAATTCCCCTACAAGGTCGCGTTCATTCCGCGCAACGTCCGCAATGCCGTGCCGATCGGCGGCGCTTCGCTGATCATTCCGGCTGGGCTCGAGGCCGACAAGCAGAAGGCTGCCTGGACGCTGATCAAGTGGATGACCTCGCCCGAGAAGAGCGGCTGGTGGAGCCGCGCCACCGGCTACTTCGCGCCGAACATGGCCGCCTACAAGACGCCGGAGATGGTCGAGTTCCTGGCCAAGAACCCCGACGCCAAGACCGCGGTCGACCAGCTCGAGGTCGCAAAGCCCTGGTTTGCGACCTACAAGACCGTGCCGGTGCGCAAGACCCTCGAGGACGAGGTCATGCTGGTGCTCAACGGCAAGAAGCAGCCGAAGGAAGCACTCGTCGCCGCGCAGAAGGCCGCCGACGAGCTGCTCAAGCCGTACAATGCGGAGACGGCGCTGAAGCTGCCGTAAGAGACCGACGGCCCGGCGCATGGGCGTCGGGCCGTTAACCCCCCGTCCACCATCGCGGCCGCCCCGGCGCCGGTAACCACGACAATTAACAGACCCTCAATTCACCCCGGACAACTTTAGCAATGTTCTCCTGGGGGATTTGCGCCGTGGACGTCTTGGTGTTCGAGTTTTTGGGACTGGCGATGCTCGCCATGTGCGTGGTCGTGGTGGCGATGCCGTGCAGCCGCAAGCCGTCCAGCCGGATCCGTTACGAGTAGGATTTTGCGGGCGCGATCCACGGGAATCCGCCGGGAAAACCGGCCTGGCCTGACGATTCCACTTGAAATGCAAGGCTCGAATTCGCTACGAGCCCCTTGACATATCAGCGCTTTCGGCAGAACGGCTGATACACTTGTCATGGGCCGTTCATGGATCTGATTACCACCACCGCTGACCTCGCCGCTGCCTGCAGCAGGCTGGCCAAGCACCCCGTCATTACAGTCGATACCGAGTTCCTGCGCGAGACCACCTACTACCCGCTGTTGTGCGTGGTGCAGATGGCGAGCGCCGAGGAAGCCGTTGTCATCGACACCCTGGCCGAGGGCATCGACCTCAAGCCGTTCTTCGAGCTGATGGGCAACGAGAGCGTGCTGAAGGTGTTCCACGCCGCCCGCCAGGACATCGAGATCATCTGGCACCAGGCCAACATCATCCCGCACCCGGTGTTCGACACCCAGGTCGCGGCCATGGTGCTCGGCTATGGCGACAGCATCGCCTATGACCAGCTCGTCGAGAAGGTCACGGGACACCGCCCCGACAAGACCCACCGCTTCACCGACTGGTCGCGCCGCCCGCTGACCAAGGAGCAGATGCATTACGCGGTCTCCGACGTGACCCATCTGCGCGACGTCTTCGCAGCGCTCGACGCCGATCTGAAGAAGCGCCGCCGCAGCGACTGGGTCAGCGTCGAGATGGAGGTCCTCACCTCGCCCCGCACCTACGACTTCCACCCCGAGCGCGCCTGGGAACGGCTGAAGACGCGGGTGCGCAAGCCAAAAGACCTCGCCGTGCTGATGGAGGTCGCCGCCTGGCGCGAGCAGGAGGCGCAGAGCCGCGACGTGCCGCGCGGCCGCGTGTTGCGCGACGAAGCCGTCAGCGACATCGCGACCCACGCGCCCAACACGGTGGAGAAGCTCGCCCATCTGCGCTCGGTGCCGAAGGGCTTTGAAAAATCCAAATGGGGCGCCGACATCGTCGCCGCCGTGCAACGCGGGCTGGCGCGCGACCTCTCAACGCTCCCCAAGCTGGAAAAGCCGCGCAACAATTCCAACGGCCAGGCCATCGTCGAGCTGTTGAAGGTGCTGCTGCGGATGACGGCGGAGCGCCACGCCGTCGCCAGCAAGGTGATCGCGACCGTCGACGACCTCGAAGCCATCGCCGCCGATGACGAGGCCGACGTCGCCGCCCTGCGCGGCTGGCGTCGCGAGCTGTTCGGCGATGCCGCGCTGAAGCTGAAGCGCGGCGAGCTTGCGCTGGCGATCGAGAAGGGCCGCGTGATCGGGGTGCAGCGGGCGTAGTTCGAGCACCGTCATCCTGAGGTGCGAACCATGCGGCGCGCACGCGCTGCATGGTGAGCCTCGAAGGATGAAACGCCCCCGCTGCAGCTGGTTGGGCCGTCGCCCTTCGAGGCTCGCCCTGCGGCAAGCCGCAGGACGTGCACCTCAGGGTGACGGTGATAGAGTTGCGCTTGCAACTATGCAGGCTACGGAGACAGCTCCCGCCCTACGCCGCCGGCGTCAGCTTCGCCGCTTCCGCCTTGAGATCCTCAAGCATCCCAGCGATCCCGTCCACCAGCTCGTCGATCTCAGCCTTGCCGACGATCAGCGGCGGGCAGATCGCCAGCGCATCGAGCATGTTGCGCGAGATGATGCCGCGCTCCAGCAGCAGCTTGCTTGCGACGCCGCCGAGCGCGCCGGGCGTTGCGGCCGCGACCTTGCGGCCCTTGTCCAGCACCAGCTCCACCGCGGCGATCAGGCCGACGCCACGGACTTCGCCCACCAGCGGATGGTCGGCGAGCTTGCGCAACCGCGCTTGCATGTAGGCGCCGATCTCGGCGGCATGCGCGACCAGGCCGCGCTCCTCGATGATCTTCAAATTCTCCAGCGCAACGGCTGACCCGACCGGATGACCGCCGGCGGTAAAGCCGTGGCCGAGCACGCCGATCTTGTTGCTCTCATCCGCGATCGGCTCGAACATGCGATCGTTCATGATGATCGCCGAGAACGGGAAATAGCTTGAGGTGATCTGCTTGGAGACCACGAGCACGTCGGGCTTGATGTTGTAGGTCTCGCAGCCGAACATCTTGCCGGTGCGGCCGAAGCCGCAGATGACCTCGTCGGCGACCAGCAAAATGTCGTACTTGTTCAGGACGGCCTGGATCTTCTCCCAATAGGTCGTGGGCGGCACGATGACGCCGCCGGCGCCCATCACGGGCTCGCCGAAGAAGGCCGCAATCGTCTCAGGCCCTTCCTTCTGGATCAGCGCGTCGAGCTCCTCGGCACGCCGGGTCGCAAACGCTTCCTCGCTCTCACCCGGTGCCGCGTCCTTGTAGTGATGCGGCGAGCCGGTGTGCAGGATGTTCGGCAGCGGCAGGTCGAAGGAGCGGTGGTTGTTCGGCAGGCCGGTGAGGCTTGCGGACGCAATGGTGACGCCGTGATAGCCGCGCATCCGGCTGATGACCTTCTTGCGCTGCGGCTGGCCCAGCGAATTCGAGCGATAGGCGATCAGCTTCAGCACGGTGTCGTTGGCTTCCGAGCCCGAATTGGTGAAGAACACCTTGCTCATCGGCACCGGCGCCATCTTCACGAGCTTCTCGGCGAGGTCGATCGAGGGGCCGTGCGAGCGCGAGGCGAAGGTGTGGTAGAACGGCAGCGCCTGCATCTGGCGATGCGCGGCGTCCACCAGCCGCTTCTCGCTGAAGCCGAGCCCGACACTCCACAGCCCCGCCATCGCCTCGAGATAGCGCTTGCCGGCCGCGTCATAGACGTAAGGCCCCTCGCCGCGCTCGATCACCAGCGGACCAGCCTGCTGGTGGGATCGCGCATTGGTGTAGGCGTGGAGCTGATAGGCGACGTCGCGGGCTTCTTGCGAGTTCGGTAGCATGGTCATTGCGGTATCCCTAAGGCTGGCATCGGTCGCACCGACGCAAGCCTTGTCTGGAGAAAGCGTTGCCATCTTGGCTATTGCCACTGGACGCAACTTGCAACGTCATTTCATGGGGCACAAATGCCGGGCAGCGTTGCATGAAGAAACTGTGCGTCCTTACGCCGCCCCGTCATCGTCGTCGCCGCTTTCGGCCTCAGCCGCTTCCCTCACCTCGACCAGCGCCATGGACAGGAGATAGACGGTCGTCGGCAGGTTGAGCCGGCGCGCCGTCTCGACGACGAGCGACAGATCGCTCGCCAGTTCCTCAAGCTGTTGCCCCCGAGACAAGTTTCCCATCCATCCTTGTCGCCGGTCGAAGAGCCGGCGGCGGCTTGTCACACCGCGATGGCGCCGCTGGTCCTGAGGAGCTCGGCGCTTGCCTGCACATTAGCAAAATTGCCGATCACAGACATCACCGCTTGCTTGTAAGCGGCGGCGTCTCCCGTGCCGGGACTGCGGCAGGCAACCGCGTCGGCGATCACCTGGTAGCGGTGGCTGCGGTGAAAACCGTCGACGACGGTGGCAAGCACGGTCTCGTCGAGGGAAAAGCCCAGCAGGACGCAACGGAAATTCTTGATGTTCGAGGTGTAGTCGACGAAGCGCGCCGAGCTATAGGCCGACGGCAGCGGGTGCTCGAAGGTCATCTCGCCGGGCCGCGGCTTCAATTCGCCGATCCAGTCGGTCAGCTTGGATGCCGGATTGAACCAGGCCGCCTGCGCGATGCGCTTGAGGTGGATCACCGGCCAGAGATTGTCGCGCCACAGCGTCAGCAGTTCGAGGCCGCGCGAGGTGGCGGCGTCGCCATTGAGAATGACGTGGCGACGCCCGGGGGTCAGGTATTCGACCTGCAGATCCGCGCAAACCAGGATCGGCGGATCGTCTTGAAGAGAGGAAGCCAGCATCGTCTTGCTTGTAGTTGCACCAATTTCATCGATCAGCGGCGGACAGGGTCCGCAGCGGCGAGGTCACCGCCCGTCCCGCCGAGGCATCAAGTACACCAGGCCGGTCCCAGTCTCCTTCGGGGCGGATAATCACGTAAGGATCACTGTCCAGCGTGATGGCGTCGGGCCCGGGCTCGATCTCGAGCACCATCTCCGTATAGGAGAAATCGGAAAAGGTGATCTTTCTGTTGTGGCCGAGCGGCTTGGCGCCGAAATGAGCCCAGAAGTCGACCAGCCGGTCCTGTGCCTGGCCGTAGATCTTGCGAAAGCCCTTGCGCTTCACATAGTCGACGCTGGCCTGCACCAGCTTGAACGACACGCGGGAGCGGCGATATTGGTGGCGCACCGCAAGGCGCTCGACCTTGGCGAATTCGCCGAAGAAACGCACCCGCAGGCAGCCCGCGGGCTCGTTGCCGACGAAGCCGATGAAATGCGCGGCCACGAGGTCGTTGCCGTCGAACTCCTCGTCGAACGGACAATCCTGCTCGGCGAGATAGACCGCCGAGCGAATGGCGGTGACCAGCATGAGATCGCTGGGATCGCGCGCAATGCGAATGGAGATGGCGCGGGAGTCGGGTTTGGCATTCGGAATTCTAGTGCCGTGCATCTGCAAAACTCCTTGCTTCGAAAATTGAGCCCGGCATGCGCACTGGTTGTCGATTCCAGGGCCGCTCGTAACACCAGAGGTCGGGCTGGAAGCTCGGGATAGGCGCAAATCCCGTCGCTTTCATGATGTCGCGCCCCGCCGCCGTCGACGGCTGGGCGAAGCAGTCAGCGCTGCGAAACCGCGGTTGCCGCAAATGCGCGGAGGCCTTGCCGAGCCCCGCGATGCCCCGCCCCGTGGCCGCGATCGCCCAGATGTAGATCGCCGACACCTCCTCATCGCCGGAGGCGAGATGGCGCGTGTCGGGCTCGGTCAGGCGGATTTCGTCGAGCAGCAGCGCGTCATGCCCGAGGCTGTTGAGGTACAGAAATGCCATGCCGCCGACCAAACTGCCCTTGCGGCTGAAGGTCAGCAGACATTGCGGATCGAAGGTGAAGTAGCGCGCGAGCTCCGGTTCCCCGATCCGCACGCCCGGCACGAGCCGGTGGGCCATGTCGGCAAGTGCTGCAAGTTCGGAATATTGCGCACAATGGACATCGACGTCGGGGCTGAGCGGCAGGGCGTCAAATTCGTGCCTTGCGGCAAACGAGCCCCTTTCCATACCCATATTGCGCATCTATCGTTTCCCCCATCCCGTTACGGTGGAGAGCTTAGCGGGTCAGGATCAGGCGTATGCAGCAACTATTGCAACGGGGTGCTGCGATGATGCAGCACCGAAGTGAAGAGTCCCTGGATGCGTCCTGGGATGATTTGAAGCTGTTTTTAGCGTGCGCAAAGTATAAAAGTTTCCGTAACGCCGCCGAAGAGCTCGGCCTCACCTCGACGACGCTGATGCGCAGGATCGACCGGCTCGAGGAGAGCATCGGTTGCAAGCTTTTCCTGCGTGACCAGAGCGGGCTCACGCTGAGCGACGAAGGCACGGCGATGATCTCGGACGTGTCGCTGATGGAGCGTCACGCCTTCAACGTGTTTCGACGCGCGTCGCGCTCCTCGAGCGATACCACGGGCACGGTGCGCGTCGCGGTGACCGAAGGCCCCGGCAATTTCTGGATCCTGCCGCGCCTGATCGACTTCCAGAAGACCTACCGCAAGATCACCGTCGACCTGCGCTGCGCGATGGAGCAGGCCGACGTCGCGCGGCTGGAGTCCGACATCGCGATCCAGTTGGAGCCGCCGACCAATCCGGATCTCATCGTCGCCAAGCTCGGCAGGCTGCACATCTATCCCTTCGTCTCGCGGGACTATGAAAGCCTGCACGGCGTGCCGGCCACGCTCGCCGAGTTGAAGAACCATCGCATCGTCAAGCAGAGCGCGCCGCAGGTCGACGACACCGCCTATGCCCGCATCCTCGGACTGAAATCGCTGGAGGGCATCGTCGGGATCAAGACCAACTCGTCGATCGGCGTGCTCTATGCGGTGGAGCGCGGCGCCGGCATCGGCTTCCTGCCGACGGTGTCGATCGCGCTCGGTGCGCCGCTCGTCGCCGTCGATCTCGGCGTCAGCCACCATGCCGATCTCTGGCTCACCTATCACAAGGAATTCCGCGCATCCGAGCGGCACAAGATCGTGGTCGAGTGGCTGAAGAAGATCTTCGATCCAAAGACCTATCCCTGCTTTCGCGACGAGTTCATCCATCCGAACGCGCTGGTACCGATGATGGCGGCGGCAAGAGAGAGCGTCGGGCTGGCCGGCTACATCGCGGCAGAGCCGATGTGAGCGGCGGGAAGCCGGCCTACCATTTGTATTCGAAGCCAACCGTGCCTTGGTGCGAGCGGAATTCGCTGCGCAGTTTTGTGTCGTAATTGACGTAGAGCCGCGCGGTGTTGGTCAGGCTGAGCGAGGCCGAGCCCCCCGCATCCACGCCGTAGCGGCTCTCGCCGATGCCGGGCACCACGATGCTCTGCGCGCCCAGGCTGACCTGGATCGAGCCGAGGTCCTGGTAGAAATTGTCGACGAACTTGCCGTAGGCCGACAGGTCCAGAATCTTCTGGTCGAAGATGAAGTAGCGGCCGACCTCGGCGCCGATCATGACGCGCGCGCGCGCCAATGCCGTCGCCCCGACCGCCATGGGATCGAGTCCCCCGACTTCGTTGAATGCGGCGCTGGTGGCGCGGACATATTCGAGCGCGCCCTTGGGCACGATGCGCGCCTGGTCCTGCGTCCAGTAATAACTAACTTCCGTGAGCGCGCCGTCGATCGCGGCGTGGTAGCGCGCGGTCGCCAGACCGAAGCCGGTGTCGCGGCTGGAGCGGACATTGCCAAAGCCGTGCACGGCGGCGAAAGCCCAGGTCCACGGTCCCTTGTCGATCGAGCCGTTGAAGCCGATCTGCGTCAGGTCGAGCGTTGCCGATTGCAGCGCGAGCGGCACGTCCACATCGGTGCGGCCCTGGTCGATGGAGAAACCGATATTGACGCCCGGCGCGAGCCGCGCGCCGAAGCCGGCCACCCCGCCGAACGTCTTGCGCTTGTCGCCGACGAAATCACCTTGCGCGTCGGTGCGGGCGGAGATCCCGTAGCCCTCGAACCAGGTCCGGTAGCGCGGCGCTTCCGTCTCCGACGAGGCGCCGCCGCCGCCGGGATTGTTGCGCATCGTGCGGTTGAAGCCGTTGGAGGCCTGATTGCCGAGCCGCTCCAGGAAGTTTGAACCGAGGTCGAGCGTGGTGTTGCCGATCGCGCGCTCGAAATTGGTCGCGGTCGGCGATGGAGTTGGGATCGGGGTCGGAGACGGTGTCGGCGTCGGGGTCGGGGTCGGCGTTGGCGTCGGGCTCTGTGCGAAGGCCGGCGCGGCGGCCAGGGACAATCCGAACCCAAGCACAAGCACGGCCGCGATCCGGCGGAGCCGATCCAGCCAGATCGTCCGTCCTGGTCCTGACGGCCGCGCACTGCGCATAACGACACAATCCCAACGCAAATGACGGCGCGAAAAACCGTTGATATCCGCGACCGCAATGGGCGATTTGCGCCGAACTGGCGCAGGGGGTCAATCGGTTGAACTCCCACGACAGGGACGATTGCGCCGGGTTGTGCTTCCGCGGCCACAGGGGCCGACGGATTTCGCGCTCACTGCGCGTCGGTTGAGACCGGCGCGATCAGGAAATTCTCCGAGGCCCCGCTCCCCGCCGTTCTGCAGACGTCGCCCTCGATCTTGACCTTGCCTTGCGCGAGCAGCCGGAGTGCCTCCGGATAGATGCGATGCTCGATCTCGAGGATGCGCTCGGAGAGCGTGTCCGCCGTGTCGTGATCGCTGACGGGGACCGCACCCTGCATCACGATCGGACCGGCATCGGTCTCGGGGATCACGAAATGCACGGTCGCGCCGGAGAGTTTGACGCCGGCACGCAAGGCCTGGCCGTGCGGGTCGAGGCCGGGGAAGGACGGCAGCAGCGAGGGATGGATGTTGAGCATTTTGCCGTACCAGGCCCTGGTGAACTCGGCCGTGAACAGCCGCATGAAGCCACCCAGACAAATCAGCTCGATGCCGTGCTGGTCGAGGGCACCCTGCAACACCGCCTCGAAACCGGCGCGGTCCTTGCCGAACGGCTTGCTCTCGATCACCAGCGTCTTGACGCCGCTGGCTTTCGCCCGTTCCAGGCCGAGCGCATCGGCCTTGTTCGAGATCACGAGCGAAATCTCGGCCGGGAAATCCGGTGCGGCTGCTGCCTTGATCAGCGCGGCCATGTTGGAGCCGCGGCCCGAGATCAAAATGGCGACGCGACGCTTCATGGGGCCTACAGCGTGAGGTCGAGGTTACCGTTATAGACGACGCGATGCTCGCCTTCGGCCGGAATGACCTTGCCGAGCACGGCGACCGTCTCGCCGGCGTCCTTGAAGACTTCGACGACCTTATCGACGGCATCCGGCTCGACGATCGCGATCATGCCGATGCCGCAGTTGAAGGTGCGCAGCATTTCGAGCTCCGCGATGCCGCCTTGCGCCGCGAGCCATTTGAACACGGGCAGCACCGGCAGGTTGGCGAGATCGATGCCGACGCCCAGCCCCTTCGGCAGCACGCGCGGAATGTTGTCGGTGAAACCGCCGCCGGTGATGTGGGCAAGGCCCTTCACCGCGCCAGTCTCGCGGATCGCGCGCAGGCACGACTTCACGTAGAGCTTGGTCGGCGCGAGCAGCGCGCCACCGAGCGTCATGACCGGCGAGAACGGCGCCTGCGCGGCGAAGCCCAGGCCGGACTGCGCAACGATCTTGCGCACCAGCGAAAAGCCGTTGGAATGGACGCCCGACGAGGCGAGCCCGATCACGGCATCGCCCGCCGCGATATCCTTGCGCGGCAAAAGCGTGCCGCGCTCGGCGGCGCCGACCGCAAAGCCGGCGAGATCGTAGTCGCCGTCCTTGTAGAGGCCGGGCATCTCGGCGGTCTCACCGCCGATCAGGGCGCAGCCGGACTCCCGGCAGCCCTCGGCCACGCCGGCCACGATCGAAGCGGCCGCCTCGGGATCGAGTTTCCCACAGGCAAAATAATCCAGGAAGAACAGCGGCTCGGCGCCCTGCACCACGAGGTCGTTGACGCTCATGGCCACGAGGTCGATGCCGATCCCGCCATGCAGGCCGGTTTCGATCGCGATCTTGACCTTGGTTCCGACACCGTCGGTCGCAGCACACAGGATAGGATCCTTGAATCCGGCCGCCTTGAGGTCGAACAGGCCGCCGAATCCGCCGATTTCGGCGTCGGCGCCGGCCCGCGCGGTGGCGCGCACCATCGGCTTGATCAGGTCGACGAGGCGATTGCCGGCATCGATATCGACGCCTGAATCGGCGTAGGTAAGGCCGTTTTTGCGGTCGGTCATGCCCGATTTCCAGTGGGGTTGCGGCTGGTTACGTCGATTTCAGGGGACGCGCAATGGCTCGCATAGCGCGAGGCGCCGTACTATGTAGATATCAACCGGTTCGGCCTGCAAAGGACCGGATTTGAGGTCAGACCGGGTGCCGGGAAGCGCCGCGTGAGTATTCCGAACATCATTACCCTGGGCCGCATCATGCTGGTCCCGATCATCGTCTGGGCGATCGTTTCCAGCCAAATGGAGATTGCGTTCGCGGTGTTCCTGATCGCCGGCGTCAGTGACGCCATCGACGGCTTTTTGGCCAAGCGCTTCAACATGACGAGCGAGCTCGGCGCCCTGCTCGACCCGCTGGCCGACAAGATGCTGCTGGTGTCGATCTACATGGCGCTGGGCATCTGGGGCGCGATCCCGCGCTGGATCGTGATCCTGGTGGTCTCGCGCGACATCATGATCGTGGCGGCCGTGATCGTGTCCTGGCTGTTCGACCGGCCGGTGGCGATGAAGCCCTCGATGGTGTCGAAGCTCAACACCGTCGCCCAGGTGGCGTTTGCGGCATTGGTGCTCGCCGCACTCGCCTTCGGCTTCAAGCCCGGGCCTTATGATATAATCCTGATGGGCTTCGTGACGATCTTCACGCTCTCCTCGGTGTCGCTCTACCTCGTCGAGTGGTTGCGGCACATGAGCGCGATCGAGGCCAAGTAGGACCAAACAGGATCGGCCCCGCAAAAGGCTAACTCGTCCGGCGTAACGCCATTTGGCAATCGAACAACGCCGGCTGATCCGGCAGGAGCAAGCAAAGCGTGGCAGGCCGCGTTCATCCCCGTCAATTGGCCTTCGCGCTCCCGCATGCGGAGAGCCTGAGCCGGGACAATTTTCTGGAAGGCCCTGCCAACGCCGCCGGTCTCGCGCTGATCGATCGCTGGCCGGAATGGCCGAACCGGGTCATGTGGCTGGCGGGACCGGAAGGTTCCGGCAAAAGCCACCTCGCCGCGATCTGGGCCGAGGAAGCGGGCGCGCGCTCCACCACCGCCAATGCCCTGACATCAGCGAACGTGCCGGCCGCGCTCGCGACAGGCGCGCTCGTTGTGGAAGATCTGAAGGCCGGCGACTTCGACGAGCGCGCGCTGTTCCACCTGCTCAACCTCGCGCGCGAGGACGGCGCCTATGTGCTGCTGACCGGCCGCGAGCTGCCGGCGGCGCTTGAGATCGAATTGCGCGACCTGCGCTCGCGCCTGCGCGCCGTGCCGGCGGTGTCGCTGTCGCCGCCCGACGACCAGTTGTTCCGCGCCCTGATCGTCAAGTTCTGCGCCGACCGGCAATTGGCCGTGGATGAGAGCGTGGTGAGCTACCTCGCCACCCGCCTGGAGCGTTCCCAGGCCGCCGCCCGCCAAGCGGTCGACCTCCTGGACAGCGAGGCGCTGCGGCAGGGCCGCCCGGTGACCCGGGCGCTGGCGGCCGAGTTGCTCCGCAACGTTTGATGGCAATACGCGACAGCAACGTGCACGACAGGCACAAACACCAAAATTCGTCCGGATACCTGTTCCTGGGTCTCCGGCAAACACCTTGCCTGCGATCATGGCGTTCAACCACGGCTGGAGCGAGAACGAAGGTATCGCTTCGTTGCCAATGACTTATCTGTCGACTGGGCCCTGCCAATCCGCTAGATAGCAGAGAACAAAACGGCACCACAGGAAGCGCTTTGTCCAGCCCGTATCAGCGTCAGCAGCCGCCGAGGGTCTGGTGAGACCATGAGGTAAGCTGCTTATGAAGTTCCATGATCCAAAGGAGGTTTTAGCCGGTGCGGACGCAGCAGGATGGCGGCGCGTTCTCATTGTCACGGCCCTTCCTTTGGAGATGGCCGAAGTCCGGCGCTTTACGAAGCATGTGGCATCCTGCCAAAGCCGCGATGGCAACGTCCTCGAACTCGGTCATTTTTCCGGGACCGGATCAGACTGGCTCGTCGTTGTCGGTGAAAGTGGCCCCGGGAACCACCAGGCGTCTCAGCTTGTCACCCACACATGCAGCCAGTTTGGGCCGTTTGAGCTGATTGTCCTTGTTGGGGTTGCTGCGACGCGAAAATCTGACGATGCGCCGATTGGAAGCGTCGTAGTCGCAGAACACGTTTACTGGCCTTACGTCGGCAAATACAAGGACGGAGAATTCCAGGGGAGGCCCCGGGATATCCCCATCAATCGCCAGCTTCTGGGTTTCGTGAAAAAAGTCGCGCGAGACGGGCGTTGGCATGAACGGCTGACCCCGCCCTATGGAGGCATCAGCCCCGACCACAAGGATTATCCGCAACCATTTCCGCCCACAGCGAGAGTTGCTCAGATCGTATCGGTCGAATCCGTATCTGCGGATATCAAATCGTCCCTCGAAGCCCACATCACGAGCGATTACCAGGATGCCACGGCTTTGGAGATGGAAGGCTATGGTGCAATGTTTGCCGCGTTCAGTGAAGAGACTCCGTGCGTTGTTATTCGCGGGATCTCTGACGACCGCGCCGGGAAAGATCCCGCTCTCGACAAGATTCACCAGCCAATCGCCGCCGCGCACGGTGCAGCTTTTGCGTATGAAGTGCTGGACCTCTGGGGCGAGAATCGTCGGCCTCCCGAAACGCGCGCGATCGTCGTGCCACCGACCGCCTCGCCGAAAACGGGCGTTCCCCTGGCCGAGGCTAAGCCCAACCCCGATGGCGGTACATCCGACACGGCCCGCAAAGACGATAATGCGACAATTGCCTACAAACCCATCGCAAGACGGATGCTCGTCCTCAATTTCGCTGGCGATGAGGCCGACTTCCCTCCCGACAAGCAGCGCCAACTGGTCGAAGCAGCTCGGAACATTACCGGCAATCCCACGATAGAGATCGCAGGGACCCAAGTTGGATCGTTTCACCTCTTCGTGGATGCCGCCCCTGCAGACCTGGTGTCGCTGCGCTCAGCGCGGGCAAAATCGGTCTTCCTTGATGAGTGTGGCGCCGACCTTCTTAGCGTCGCAACCAAAGAGGACTTCGACGCCGCGCTCTCTGACGCCGCAATCCTCCTGCAAGCCTCAGCGCCTGTGTTGGAATGGCCGCGGTCCCTGCCAGACGGAACGTCCATTGAACGGCCTGAACTGTTCCAGCTTCTGAAGACAGACGATAATGACTCTGGTCATGCAAAAGCCCTTCTCGGGGATCCCGGCTCCGGCAAGACGGCTCTGCTCGCTGCGCTGGCGCACGAACTTCGGAGCAGAGAAATTCCGTTTCTTGCCATCAAGGCAGATTTTCTCGACGCCGGCACCGCTACCGAGGAGGATCTGAAGCATGACCTCGGACTCCCCGACTTGCCGAGCCGTATGCTTGAGCGGCTTTCTTATCGGGGGCCAGTGTTCCTCCTCGTCGATCAGCTTGATGCTCTCGCCGGATATGTCGATCTTCGAACGGGTCGCCTTAGCGTCCTTCTGAATCTCGTTCGCGCGCTAGGAAACCGCCGAAACGTCCGTGTAGTGCTGTCCGCCAGAAGGTTCGAGTACGAGCATGACGCGCGCTTGAAAACCATTCAGGCCGAGAGTGTGGTGTTGGAGCTGCCGCCGTGGAGTACCATTCTAAAAATTCTCGAGGAAAACGGCATCCAAGCTGCGGGCTGGCCTGCTGATGCTCAGCAAGTGATGCGCTCGCCACAATCCCTTGCCACCTACCTTCGCCTGCCGAACGCATCAAAAGCAGAGCCGTTCACCAACTATCAGAAGATGCTTGAACGGCTATGGACCGACCGAATTTTGCAACGTCAAAACGGAGGCCGCCTTTCGCGCCTTGCAGGGCGCATTGCTGAAGACATGGCTGAGCGCGAAACTCTTTGGCTCGCCGGTTCGCGTTATGACGACGAGATAGAAGAACTGAAGATTTTGCTCGCCGAAAGAATCCTGACCCAACCGACTGGAACTCCCGGAAGCATAGGCTTTTCGCATCAAACGATCTTCGACCATGCGCTTGCCCGAGCCTTCGCTCAAAAGAAGGGGCGACTTTCTGCTTATGTCCGCGAGCGCACAAACTCGTTGTTCATCCGCCCCAAGATGTGGGCCGCCTTGACCTACCTAAGAGAGGTGGAACCTGCCAGCTACGCACCTGAGCTTCTGACAATCTGGCGGCTGCCGCAGTTGCGCCTCCATCTGCGACATCTCCTACTTGAATTCTTGGGTCAACAGTCTGCGCCAATCCCTCCCGAAGCAGAAATCATGCAGGAGGCCTTGTCTTCCGAAGAAAGACGAATCGCGCTGCAATCATTGATCGGCAGTCCAGGCTGGTTTGAGTATTTCAAAGACACCGAAATCGCGCGAGCGATGGCGGACGAGACTGAAGCGAACGTGGCCACCACCTTGCTCTCACGCGCAAGCGAATTTGCGGCGAGCGCGGTAGTCGCCCTGCTGGAAAAATACTGGTTGCCTCACAGCGCATTCGATTTTTATGCGTGGAATGTTTTGCTGGATGTCAAGCCATGGACGGAAGCATCCACTGGCATTGCGACTGCCATCATCGAACGCACGGACATTTCGCCATTCGCCTTCGACCATTTGATCTCGACAATCGGCGAAGACCATCAAGACTTCGCTATGCAATTGGTCGCAATGCGTCTGCGCCGCTTGTTGGCGCATGCGTTGAATGAAGCTGCCGAACGCGCCAAATCCGAGGACACCCAAGGCAAGTCTGATCTCGCTAGATATATGAAATCCCCGTCCGAGGCCATCGTCAGGCTCGTGGAGAGATCTGAAGGCTGGGACTCCTTGGAAGCATTGGCAAAGATCAATCCGGGCAATTTTATTGCTCACTTCTGGCCTTGGTTCGAAGATGCTCTAAAGGCAATTCAAAACTATAAGGAAGATAAGGGAAGCGAACTATCTTACCCACTTTCATACATACTCGATTTTCGATTTGAAGATGAGGGAACGCTCGATTTACCAGAACATCCCTTGCTGGGCAGCCTCCGCGTTGCCGTAGAGTCCTGGGCCGCCAGCGATCAATCAGCCTTCCTGAATTGGCTTTCCAGCGTAGAACAGGAAGATTTCGCGCCCGTACAGCGCCTCTTAGCCCATGCAATGGCAACGCAAGCTGAGCGATATGCTTCCAGAGCCTACGAATTCCTGCTTGCTAATCACAAGCGTTTTGATCTCGGGAATACCGAGGACTTATCGGGCACCTCAAAGCGGCTGATTCAAGCCGCTGCTTCCTTCTGGAGCGATGAGCAGATTCACCATTTTGCAAAGACGGTGAGTTCGTTCGCGCCGGCACCTGACGCTGGGCGAGACGCGCAATCTCGGCAGGCGTTTCATCGATATGTTGACCGAATTCGATACGAGTTGCTGTCGTCTCTGCCAAGAGACCGCCTGCCGAAAGATGCCGATGCTTTGGTCAAGGAAGGAGAACGCAAGTTTGGCGATTCGAAACGCGGAGCGACCTTCACCGGGCCTCGTTGGGTTGGCCCCTCAATGTCGGCGAACGAGATCGACCGAGCGGATGACGAAGACATTCTAAACGCCTTCGACAAGCTTCCTGACTCAACCGGCTGGGATAATCCAACAAGCTGGATGCGGGGCGGAAACGTTCAGCTCTCCAGATCCTTTGCCGAGTTTGCAAAGTCAAATCCGGAACGCGCGCTAAATATTATAAGGCGGTTTCCGCCCGAGGCTGGTACCCGCGCTGCAGGCTACGCCATTGATGCGATGGCCGAGACTGCTGCGCCGGAGCCGATTTTGACTCTTGTCAAGGAGTTGGAGGAGCGCGGATTTGATGGTGAAGAGTATCGCGGCGAGGTAGCCCACGCCGTTCAAAAACTTTTGAATCGAGAACTCAAAATTGATGATGATACTCTTGCTCTTCTCAAGAAGTGGCTTGAACTTACCCCTGCGGCTGAAGTCGCCACGTCAAAAGAAGAAGAGCTAGAATCGGAAGACAAGCCTGAGAATGCGGCGGAGCGTAAAGATGAAAGCATTCTTTTTGGCATGGGAGGAATTTCAATCCTTCCAAATGGAAACTATCCGATCCTTGAGGCGATAATACGCGTCTACTTACAACGCCAAGACTATACGGGCGCCCTGACCGTACTGAACGAACACCTTGAACGGCAGGAGCAAGAGAAGGTCTGGCTTGCGTTGTTCCGGCTTTTCCCGTTCATTCGAGCGGACGATAAGACCGCATTGAGCCTTTTCTACAAGGCCCTCTTCGCGAAATATCCAGGCATCGCGGTCAATCAGGAAGCCGCTATCCTACTCGCACAACTCCACTGGACTGTGCCGGATCTCGTGCGCGAAATTCTGGATGAATGGAAAGGAAATCAATCCGAATTCGTGCAACAGGCATTCGGGGAACTTGCAACATTGATTGCACTCGTGCAGCCGCAGCTTCAATGGGCGACTGAGTTCTTAAATGGCATTCTAGCGAGTGACCCTTCTGCCCCGTCGAGAACGGGAGCCGCCTTCGCCGCAGTCCACGCATTCGCAGAGGCGGATAAGAAGGAGCAGGCGTCAAAAGTCGTTGCGTTGCTCTGCTTTAATTCCAGCGAAAGCACATGGCACGCTATCGTTGACCTCTTCCGACTGGCCGATGAAATCACGCCTGATCTGGACTGGGTGCGGATATTGCATGCGATTGCGGACGCAATTCCACATCAGCCAAGGTTCCGGTCTTCGTTTGTCACTCAACGGCTCCAAACATTGCTTCCACATGAGGCGGTCTTGGTCGGGACGATAGCAAAGGCTCTCGTGGACAAATGGAAGTCAGATTTAGGTGACCTTCGAACGTCTGAAGCTGCGATAGCTCCGGAACTCGTGGACATCGCAATTACATTGCACCGGCTAGGTTCACGCACGCGGGAGACCGGCCTCCAGATCTTCGAGCAACTTCTATCAATTAACGCATATACCGCTCGTGAAACGCTGGATCAGGTGGACAGCCGCTTTCGTCCGGGGGCCCCTCCGATACGCCGAAGATTGCCGAGACGCACACCTACACGTAGGCGGCGACGGACGGGTAGCGCGGGCTAGGACCGGGCTCGATTTCTCTCTTGAGACGCACGCGCCCTAACCCCAGCCGCTAGAATCGCTCCAATTGCGACGGTACGTACCCTAGCCGGACGCTCACCTCTGACGATCCGGCCGGCTGTTGCTCCCGCTTGACGCCGACGGCTCCCGGAACCTCAATGTCATCGAAACGTCATCGCGCTAACACATGGTTCTCGCCGGTTCTGCGCATAAGTCGCACAACAGGTGTAAGAAGATGGATCGACTTCTCATGGACTCCGCGCAAGCCATTGAAATAAAAGAAAAAGAGCAGGCAGAGCCAAGCGTTCCGGCGATTGCCAAGAGCCCCGAACGGTTCATCAATCGCGAGCTCTCCTGGCTGCACTTCAATCGCCGCGTGCTCGAGGAAGCGGTCAACGGCAGCCATCCCGTGCTGGAGCGGGTGCGATTCCTGTCGATTTCGGCAAATAACCTTGATGAGTTCTTCATGGTCCGCGTGGCCGGCATCAAGGCCCAGGTCCGCGAAGGCATCGCCGAGCGCAGCCCCGACGGCCTGACCCCGTCCGAGCAGCTCGCGCTGATCAACCGTACCGTCTCGCAGCTTGCGACCGACCAGCAGGCGATCTGGGGCGATCTGCGCGGCACGCTGGCCGAGGTGGGCATCGTGCTGGTGGACGGCAAGGACGTCACCAAGGCGGAGCGCAGCTGGGTCGAGGACTACTTCCTCCACAACGTCTTCCCGCTGCTGACCCCGCTCGCGATCGACCCCGCCCACCCCTTCCCGTTCATCCCGAGCCTCGGCTTCACCATCGCGTTGCAGCTCACGCGCACCGCCGACGGCAAGGCGATGAACGCGCTGATCCGCATGCCCGGCAAGATCGACCGCTTCATCCGCATGCCCGGTGAAGGCAAGGTGCGGCTGATCACGCTGGAGCAGGCCACCAGCCTGTTCATCAACCGCCTGTTCCCCGGCTACACCGTTCGCGGCCAGGGCACGTTCCGCATCATCCGCGACTCCGAACTGGAAATCGAGGAAGAGGCCGAAGACCTCGTCCGCCTGTTCGAGACCGCGCTCAAGCGCCGCCGCCGCGGATCGGTGATACGGCTCGAGATCGACGCCAAGATGCCGGAGGAATTGCGCGGCTTCGTGCAGCACGCGCTGTCCGCTGCCGACGACGAGGCATTCCTGGTGGATGGCGTCCTCGCCATGAACGAGCTGTCACAGCTCACGCGGCTCGATCGCCCCGACCTCGAATTCACCCCTTATGTGCCGCGCCATCCCGAGCGCGTGCGCGAGCATGGCGGCGACATCTTTGCCGCGATCCGGCAAAAGGACCTGATCGTCCACCACCCTTACGAGTCCTTCGACGTCGTGGTGCAGTTCCTGCAGCAGGCGACCCGCGATCCTGATGTCGTCGCGATCAAGCAGACGCTCTACCGCACCTCCAACAACTCGCCGATCGTTCGTGCGCTCGCGGAAGCAGCAGAAGCAGGCAAGTCCGTCACCGCCCTGGTCGAGCTGAAGGCGCGCTTTGACGAAGAAGCCAACATCCGCTGGGCACGCGACCTCGAGCGCGCCGGCGTCCAGGTCGTGTACGGCTTCCTCGAACTGAAGACGCACGCGAAGCTCTCGATGGTCGTGCGCCGCGAGGGCGGCAGCCTCACGACTTACGTTCACACCGGCACGGGCAACTACCACCCCGTCACCGCGCGCATCTACACCGACCTCTCCTACTTCACGTCGGATCCGACCATCGGGCGCGATGCCGCCCGCGTCTTCAATTTCATCACTGGTTATGCGGCGCCGAGCGACCTCGAAAAGATGGCGGTGTCGCCGCTAACCCTGCGCAAGCGCGTCATCGAGCACATCCAGGGCGAGACGGCGCATGCGCGGCACGGCCGGCCCGGCGCGGTCTGGATGAAGATGAACTCCCTGGTTGATCCCGACATCATCGACGCGCTCTACGAGGCCTCGCAGGCCGGCGTTCAGGTCGAGCTCGTGATCCGCGGTATCTGTTGCCTCCGGCCCGGCATTCCCGGCCTGTCGGAGAACATCCGTGTCAAATCGATCATTGGCCGCTTCCTCGAACACGGCCGCATCTACTGCTTCGGCATGGGCCAGGGCCTGCCGAGCACCAAAGCGGCTGTGTATATCTCGTCGGCCGACATGATGCCGCGGAACCTCGACCGCCGCGTCGAGGTGCTCTGTCCGCTGCAAAATCCCACGGTGCATCAGCAGGTTCTCGAACAGATCATGGTCGCGAATCTCAAGGACAATGAGCAGAGCTGGCAATTGTTGCCGGACGGGTCCTCAACGCGTATGAAGGCCGCGAAGGGCGAAGAGCCGTTCAACGTGCACAATTACTTCATGACGAATCCGAGTCTGTCTGGCCGTGGAAAGTCGCTCAAGGAATCCTCTCCGCGCCGCCTCACGCGCCGGAACGAACGTCATCAATCCTGATCGGGGATTGTCGTCGTGACACGACCGCGCAAACGCGGCGCGAGCGTCGCGGTCGTCGACATCGGCTCCAACTCGGTGCGTCTCGTGGTCTACGAGGCGCTGGCGCGGAGTCTCATTCCGATCTTCAACGAGAAGACGCTATGCGGGCTCGGCCGCGAGGTTCAGAGCACCGGCCTGCTCGCGCCTGATGCCGTCGACAAGGCGCTGACCTCGCTCAAGCGCTTCAACGCGCTGATCCGGGTGATGCAGGTCGGCCGCGTCTACGCGATCGCGACCGCCGCGTGCCGTGACGCCTCCAACGGGGCGGATTTCATTGCCAAGGCGGAGCGCATCTGCCGCGTCAAGATCGAGATCCTGTCCGGCCCGCGCGAGGCGCGGCTGTCGGCGCTCGGCGTGGTCTCCGGCATCCACCATCCCGACGGTATCGTCGGCGATCTCGGCGGCGGCTCGCTCGAACTGATCGAGGTGCACAGGAACAGCGTCCGCAGCGGCGTGACGCTGCCGCTCGGTGGTCTCGCGCTGCAGGATCTCGCGCATAAATCGCTCAAGCGCGCCGACCGGATCGTGCGCGAGGAATTCGCCGACGTGCCGCAGCTCAAGGCCGGCCGCGGCCGCACCTTCTACGCGGTCGGCGGCACCTGGCGCGCACTCGCCCGCATCCACATCATCCAGAGCGGCTATCCGCTCCAGGTCATGCACGGCTATTCGATCCCCGCAGCCGAAGCGCTCGACTTCGTGCGGCGACTACGCCGGCTGGCGGCGGCGAACATGCTCGCGGACATCGAGGTCGTCGCCGATGCCCGCCGCCCGCTCCTCACCTATGCCGCGCTGGTGCTCGAGCACATCATCCGCGTGGCCAAGCCGAAGCAGATCGTGTTCTCGACCTTCGGCGTGCGCGAAGGCCTGCTGCACGAAAAACTGTCGGAGACCGAGCGCGCCAAGGACGGGCTGATCTGCGCCGCCGAGGAGCTGAACCAATTGCTGTCGCGCTCGGCGCGCCATGCCCGCGAGCTGATCGAATGGACCGACCGCTTCGTGCGCGTGGTCAAGCTGCGCGAGACCGAGGAAGACCGCCGCCTGCGCCACACCGCGTGCCTCTTGTCGGATATCGGCTGGCGCGTGCATCCGGACCACCGCGGCGAGCAGACGCTGAGCCTCGTCGTCAACGGCAATTTCGGCGCAATCGATCACCAGGAGCGCGCCTTCGTCGGCCTGTCCGTGTTCTACCGCTATGCGGGCCTGAGCGAGGAGAACCAGCCGCCGCAGACGATGCAGGAGCTCTTGACGCCGGCCCAGCTCGAACGCGCGCGCCTGCTGGGGGCCGCATTCCGCGTCGCGCATCTGATCTCGGCGGCACGGCCGGGCGTGCTGCCGGCCACCCATTTCCGCAGCCTGGGCCGCAAGCTGATGCTGGTGTTCGAGCACAGGCTCGGCGACCTCGTCGCCGACCGCGTCGGCGGCCGCTTCAAGCAGCTCGCACGCCTGATCGGCCGGTCAGGGTCGATCGTGCGGCGCTAATTACTCGGGCGACGCCTCTATTCGGCAGAAGCCTTGGCGTGTTGCTCGGAGGCTTCCAGCGCGGCCTGGCTGAGGCTGCGCCGTCGCCAGATGTAGCCGACCACCAGCACCACGATCACACCGAGCAAGGCGCAGAGATATTCGGCGGCAGGTCCGGCATGAGCGAATTGCGGCGGAATGCGCAGCACGGCCAGTGCCGAGTCGAGCGCCACCCCCACGGGGCCTGCGAACAGCGTATGCAACCACGGCTCGACGCCGGGATCGGTCGCGATCACCTCGCCTGCGATCCAGCCGAGCAGCGCCGCACCGGCCCAGACCAGCACGGGAAGCTTGGTCAGCAGCGCCATGATCAGCGCTGCACCCGCGACGATCAGGGGAACGCTGATGGCGAGGCCGAGGATCAGCAGCGGCACGCTGCCGTTCGCAGCCGCGGCCACCGCGATCACGTTGTCGAGGCTCATCACGATGTCGGCGACGACGACGATTTGAATCGCCTGCCAGAGATGCGAGGCCGATTCGACGTCGTCCTCGTTCTCGTTTTCCGGCACCAGCAGCTTGGCCGCGATCACGATCAGCGCGAGACCGCCGACCAGCTTGAGGTACGGCAGCGCCATCAGGCTCGCAACGATGCCGGTGAAGATGATCCGCAGCATCACGGCGGCGCCGGCGCCGAAGATCATGCCCCACAAGCGGTGCTTTGGCTTGAGGCCGCGGCAGGCGAGCGCAATCACCAGCGCGTTGTCGCCCGACAACAGGATGTTGATCCAGATGATCTTGCCGACCGCGACCCAGAACGTGGGCTCGGCCATTTCATTGCGAAACTGGGTGAAGAACGACCCGATCGTGGCGGGATCGAAGATCTGCCAAAGCCAGCTCACAATGCTTCCTTTCGCCCCTTAGCGCGCCGGCTGAACGATCAGCCGACGATCTCGTTGCCCGAAAAGAACTGCGCGATCTCGATCGCGGCGGTCTCCGGCGCATCCGAACCGTGCGCCGAGTTCTCGCCGATCGATTTTGCGTAGAGCTTGCGGATGGTGCCGTCGGCCGCCTTGGACGGATCGGTCGCGCCCATCGCGTCGCGGTACTTGGCGATGGCGTTCTCGCCTTCCAGCACCTGCACGACGACCGGGCCGGAGGTCATGAACTCGACGAGCTCGCCGAAGAACGGACGCGCCTTGTGGACGGCATAGAAGGTCTCGGCCTGCTCCTTGGTCATGCGGATGCGCTTCTGGGCGACGATGCGCAGGCCGGCCTTTTCGATCACGGCATTGACGGCGCCGGTCAGGTTACGGGCGGTCGCGTCGGGCTTGATGATCGAGAAGGTGCGTTCAATCGCCATGATCTTGTCCTTAGGGAATAGCGGTGGGGAGGAGTTGCGGGGCTTATATCGGCGCCTTCGGCGAACGGCAAGCGACCCCAAAACAGCCGCCACGGGCGTATCGCCGCGGGGGCAAGGGGCGTGGAATTACAATAATTTCACGCAGATGAACCCAATCTGCAGGGTCCGTCAGGGTTCGGTTCAGGGTCTGGCGCCTAGAGTGGGCCCCATCGGAACGCAATTCTCCCCGTGATGAGGCGTTTCGGCGGCCATTCCATCGACGCGATAGCCCCGCGCCGGCAGTTTTGAGGAGAACACCATGTTCAGGAAACTTTCGCTTGCTGCGATCGCTGCGGTGTCGCTGGGTGCCGCCGCGCTTGCCCCGACCGCCGCGTCCGCCCACTGGCATGGCGGCGGCTGGCATGGTGGCTGGCACGGCGGTGGCTGGGGCGCCCCGCGCTTCTATGTCGGCGGCCCCGTCTCCTACGGTTATGGCGGCTGCTATGTCCGCCGGCTGGTCCCGACCCCCTGGGGACCGCGCTGGCGCCTGATCAACCGCTGCTATTGAGGCCGTCAGCACCTTCCCTTCCCAGAGTCGACCTAAGCCCCCGGCGTGCCCCCGCCGGGGCTTTTTCTTGGGGCAGATGTTCAAAATCACACAATCCTGACGGGAGCGCGGGGCTGTCCTTCGCGGTCCGCGAAACTAATTCGGCTTCCGCGACTTGGTAGAGGGACACGCAACCGAACCAGTGGAACCCCTGCCATGTCAGGCCTTTTCGCCAATGACAGCGAACAAATCGACCGGCGCACCAGCCGATCGATCTGCGATGCCGTGGGCGAACGGCTGCAGCAGAGCCTTCGGCCCGAACCAAAGCTGACCTCGCATCTGGAGCATCTGCTCGACGAGCTCCGCAAGCGCGACCGGGACGGCGACCGACGCAACTAGAACCCGACGAAAACGGGGTTGCGTTTGCGCGTCCTTGCGGTGACAAGGCCGCATGCTCACCATTACCGACCTTTCGGTCCGGCTCGCCGGACGCCTGCTGATCGACCAGAGTTCCGCGCAGATCACGCCCGGTTCGCGCGTCGGCCTGGTCGGGCGCAACGGCACCGGCAAGTCGACGCTGTTCAAGGTGATCCGCGGCGAGCTTGCGGCCGAATCCGGCACGGTGACCCTGCCCCCGCGCTGGCAGGTCGGCAGCCTCGCCCAGGAAGCCCCTGACGGACCCGAGAGCCTGATCACGGTGGTGCTCAAAGCCGACCTCGAGCGCGACGCACTGCTGCGCGAGGCCGAGACCGCGGACGATCCGCACCGCATCGCCGAAATCCAGACCCGCCTCGTCGATATCGATGCGCACTCCGCCCCTGCCCGCGCGGCTGCGATCCTCAGCGGCCTCGGTTTCTCCGCGAGCGATCAGCAACGGCCGTGCTCGGAATTTTCCGGCGGCTGGCGCATGCGCGTGGCGCTTGCCGCGACCCTGTTCGCAGTCCCCGATCTGCTGCTGCTCGACGAGCCCACCAATTATCTCGACCTCGAAGGCACGCTGTGGCTGGAGGATCACCTTGCGCATTATCCGCGCACCGTGATCGTGGTCAGCCACGACCGCGACCTCCTGGAAAGCTCGGTCGATCAGATCCTGCATCTGGAGCGCGGCAAGCTCACGCTCTACAAGGGCTCCTACTCCTCGTTCGAGGAGCAGCGCGCCGCGCGCGAGATGCTCGATGCCAAGGCGATCAAGCGCCAGGAAGCCGAGCGCGCGCGCCTGCAGGCCTTTGTCGACCGCTTCAAGGCCAAGGCCTCAAAGGCCCGCCAGGCCCAGTCGCGCGTCAAGATGCTGGAACGGCTGAAGCCAATCACCGCTCTGGTGACCGACGAAGTCCACGAGATCAGCTTTCCGCCGCCGGAGAAGACGCTGTCGCCGCCGATCATCGCGGTCGACAACGCCACCGTCGGCTACGATGCGGCGAGCCCGGTGCTGAGCCGCGTCACCTTACGCATCGACAATGACGACCGCATCGCGCTCCTGGGTGCCAACGGCAACGGCAAATCGACGCTGGTGAAGCTGCTGGCAGGCCGCCTCGCGCCGTTCTCGGGCAAGGTGACACGCGCCGACAAATTGTCGATCGCCTATTTTGCGCAGCATCAGCTCGACGAGCTGAACGTCGACGCCTCGACCTACGACCACGTTCGCAAGCTGATGGGCGAAGCGCCGGAAGCAAAGATTCGCGCGCGTTGCGGCGCGATCGGCTTTTCCGGCAAGGCCGCCGACACCCCGGCCGGCAAATTGTCGGGCGGCGAGAAGGCGCGCCTGCTCTTGGGGCTCGCCACCTTCTTCGGCCCCAACATGATCATCCTGGACGAGCCGACCAACCATCTCGATATCGACAGCCGCGCGGCACTGGCGGAAGCGATCAACGACTTTCCCGGCGCCGTCATCATGGTCTCGCACGACCGCTATCTGATCGAGGCCTGCGCCGATCAGCTCTGGCTCGTCGCCGACCGCACCGTGACCAATTTTGACGGCGATCTCGACGATTACCGCCGGGTCGTGCTTTCGGCCCGCAGCGCCGACGCAAGCCCGCGCGAGCGCAACGGAACGATCGAAAAGCCGCAGCGCAGCCGGAACGACGGCCGCGGCTCGCTGAAGAAGCGCATCGCGGACGCCGAGACCGAGATCGCGCGCATCACCGAGATCATCGCCAAGATCGACGCCGCGCTCTCGCTGCCCGACATCTTTACCCGCGATCCCAAGCAGGCCGCGCAACTCTCAAAAGCACGCGCCAACGCCGCCGACGCGCTGGCCCGCGCGGAGGAGCAATGGCTGGACGCGAGTGCGCAGTTCGACGAGGCGTCGTCGACGGCCTGAGCCCTCGATCAATCCTTCCGCGCCGATCGGAATCGCGCCACGAGGCGCGACAGCATCCCGCGTCTTGCTCCGTTTTCCGCGCGCAGGCGCGTGAGCTCCTGATAGTGCACGTGATTCCAGTGGCCGGCATGGTCGCGATCCCTGCGCAGCGCGGCCCAGCGAACCACATGATCCGGCTCGAGCCGGTTCGACCATTCGGGCTGGAAGCCGTGGCGCTCGAACATGCGATCGAGCCAGCTTCCGCGCGGCGGCGCGATGGTCTTGGGAATTCCGGCTCGGCGCCACATCTCGTTCCAGAGATGCACGAAGGTCGATGCCGACACGCGGCGTTCGACCTCGTCGCACGCGTCGGGCAGCAGAAATTTTTCGAACTCCTCCGGTCCGATCGCATAAGCGATGTCACGCGCCACGGGCCGCAGATGCGGCGCGAATTGCGGCTGAAGCTCGGTCAACAGTTTCGGACCGACCTCGCCCCAACGCGCATCGGCGCCCCGCGCCTCGGTGCGTTCGCGGCACGCGCGCATCAGGGGATCGCCGGCCGGGAAATGCATCACCGCGCCGTTCAGCTCGTCTTCCGTCTGAAGCGCGACGAAGCTCGCCGCCTCGGGCAGCGCCGTGCCGACGAGCATTACGTCTGTGTCGATCCACCAGCCGCCGGCTTTTTCAAGCAGGGCGTAGCGAAAATGGTTGGAATGAAGCGACGGGCTCGGCCCGTCGAATTCGTGTCTGTAGAACGAGACATCGTCGTCGATGATCTCGCGGGCGTCCCGCAAGACAACCCCATCCGGCAGATCCGCGATCGGATGATCTGCGAATAGTTCGACACGGATTCCAGCAGCTATGAATGTGCGCAGACAAAGCGCTTCATAGGGGGAAAACGGCCCGTACCAGAACGTCCGAACGACAGGCTTCTGTTCGGAGCGCATGGAGCGCTAGCCCGTCTGCTTCTTCTTCGGCTTGGGCTTTGCCTTCGGCGCGACCGGCTGTTCCGGCGTGCCTTCGATCGACGACAGGCGGCCCGAGGTGAAGGTGTAGATGCCGGCACGCGGGCCGGTCGTCCAGGTGACGACGGCGACGCGTCGGCCGCCGGCATCATTGGAGAGGTTGACGCTCGAGGGCGCGCCGATGCCGCGCACGACGTCGCATTCGGTGTGACCGAGCGCGACGGTGCCGCCCTGCGGGGCGGTCGATGCGTTGGCGTCGGCCGGCGCGCCTGCCGGCACCATGCCGGGACACGCGCCGTCGGCGCTGACGAGATCCTCGGCCGTAACAGGCTTGTCAGGCGTCAGCGGCGGCGCGTCGATCGAGATGTTCTTGATGAAGAACCGGGTCGGCTTGTTGAACCATTCGGCGTCCTTCGACAGCAGATCGGTGCCGCCGGCGCAGCCTGCAAGAAGCGGCGCAACGGCAGCCAACGCCAGTATCAGCGTCGAGGGAAGCTTTTGATGTCGCACGATAAACTCAGGTCCCCGCTTTAAGGTCCAGCCCTAACCAATTGTCCCAACATCCCTTTGCGGCACGACCGTGGCTCTTTGGCCAGGTTCGCCCGAAAACTCCAAATTATCATTAATTACGAGGTGTTACGAATCCTTGCGCTGCCAGCGGCCGCGCTCGTCGGCCTGCCAATAGGTGACCTCAAATCCCCGCGTCTTGCAATCCGTCCAGGCGGAACGGGCCAAGGCCAGTGCGTCGGGGTCGTCGCCGTTGAACAGCAGCACCATGCGCTCGTAGCTCTGCGAATCCTGCGGCAGCGCAGCGTTGTCGATCAGGAACCGGACATTGGCGCCATTCGGATTGTTCTCCTCGATTGCGAGCAGAATCGGCTGATCTGCCGCGTCACCGGCGCGCCATGTCGCGTGAGGCAGGAACGAGTCGTCGCGATAGGTCCACAAATGCGCATCCAGCGCGTCGGCGCGTTCCGGCGACGTCGACTGCACGACGACGCGCCAGCCGCGCTCGAGCGACTTCTCGAGCAGCGGCGGCAACACGTTCTCCACCAACATGTTTTGCAGATGATAGAACAGGACTTCGGTCATTAGCTCTCGTAGTGGTCGGCCACCAAGCGATCGAGCAGGCGCACACCATAGCCCGATCCCCAGCTCTGGTTGATGTCGGTTTTCGGCGCGCCCATCGCGGTGCCGGCGATGTCGAGATGCGCCCAGGGCGTATTGTCGACGAAGCGCTGCAGGAACTGCGCGGCCGTGATCGAGCCGCCATGGCGTCCGCCGGTGTTCTTCATGTCGGCAAACTGGGAATCGATCAGCTTGTCGTATTCGGCACTGAGCGGCATCCGCCAGACCTTTTCGCCGGTCTCCTGCCCGGCCTTCAAGAGCCGGTCGGCAAGCTCGTCATTGTTGGAGAACATGCCGGCATGCTCGGTGCCGAGCGCGACCATGATGGCGCCGGTGAGCGTGGCGAGATCCACCATGAATTTCGGCTTCATCTTCTTGGCCACGTACCAGAGCACGTCGGCCAGCACGAGGCGACCCTCGGCGTCGGTGTTGATGACCTCGATGGTCTGGCCCGACATCGAGGTGACGATGTCGCCGGGACGCTGCGCGTTGCCGTCGGGCATGTTCTCGACGAGGCCGATGGCGCCGACCACGTTGACCTTGGCTTTGCGCGCGGCGAGCGCGTGCATCAAGCCGACGACGCAGGCCGCACCGCCCATGTCGCCTTTCATCTCCTCCATGCTGCCGGCCGGCTTGATCGAAATGCCGCCGGTGTCGAAGCAGACGCCCTTGCCGATGAAGGCGACGGGAGCCGTGCCCTTCTTGCCGCCGTTCCAGCGCATGATGACGGTGCGGCTCGGCCGCGACGAGCCTTGGCCGACACCGAGCAGCGCGCCCATGCCGAGCTTGTGCATCGCCTTGACGTCGAGCACCTCGATCGCGACGCCGAGCTTGCGCAATTGGCTGGCACGCCGCGCGAACTCTTCGGGATAGAGCACGTTCGGCGGCTCGTTGACGAGATCGCGCGCGATGATCACGCCGTCGACGATGTGGCCCGCCGGCGCGAACGCTTTCCTGGCGGCGGCAACGTCGGCGACCGCGAGCGAGACATCGGCGTGCACGGGGCCCTCCTCGCCTTCCTTCTTCTTGGTCTTGTAGCGATCAAACTTGTAGGCGCGCAGCCGCAGGCCGGAGGCGACCGCAACCAGTTGCTCGTTGCTCATGGCGCCACCGGGCAATTCGGCCATGATGGTCGCGCCGTCCTTGCCGGCGCCTAGCTTGCCGGACACCACGCCGCCGAATTTGAGGAAATCGCTGATCTTGAGCGCCTGCGCCTTGCCGGTTCCGATCACGATCAGGCGGGAGATCTTCAATCCCTCCGGCGCCAGGATGTCGAGCGCCGCGCCGCTTTTTCCCTTGAACTGGGCGGCTGCGGCGGCTCGCTTGACGAGGTCGGTCGCCTTCCCCAGCGCCTTCGCCGTCGCCGGGCCGAACTTCAGGCTATCGTCACAAAACACCACAAGGATGCCGCGGGCGGCAGCCGAGAACGGGACGAAGCCGACCTTGACGGCGTCGGACATGGGTAACTCCTCCAAAAGACGGGACTTTTTGCCGCTTGCGGAACCTGCCGCTCCGGCTTCCTGAACCGCGATTCACTGATCCTCCCGCACTATGGCCCGGCGGGGCCGGCCGTGCCAAGCGCTGCCAGTGGCTGGAAGGCCACAATGAGGGAAATATTAACCATATCCTAAGGGTGCCATGGGGCAGCCATTTTGTTGACGGATCAAAGGGATGGTAGTGAGAGATTGGTCGGCGGACGAGCGCTGAATCGGCCCTTGGGGATCCCCTTTCGGGGATTGGGTCGGAAAGCCCGAAAGCTGCTTGTGGTTGGGGATCGTACGGTCGCACATGGGGTCGATCGACAGGTATATTTTCCGCACGACGCTGGCGTCGTTTGCGCTCGTCCTGGTCAGCCTTACCGGCGTGATCTGGATTACGCAGGCGTTGCGCGGCATCGACCTGATGACGAGCCAGGGACAGACCATCGTCACCTTCCTCGGCATCACCGGGCTCGTGATCCCCGCGCTCATCCTGATCATCTCGCCGATCGCGCTGATGATCGCGATCTCGCACACGCTGAACAAGCTCGCGACCGATTCCGAGATCATCGTGATGAATGCCGCCGGCTTCTCGCCGTTGCGGCTGTTCTATCCGTTCTTCTACGCCACCTGCGTGGTGGCGCTGCTGGTCGCCTTCATCGCGGCCTATCTCGCCCCCGACGGCATGCGCCGCATCAAGCAGTGGGACGCCGAGATCACGGCCGACGTGCTCACCAACATCCTGCAGCCCGGCCGCTTCGCCCAGCTCGACCAGAACCTCACGATCCGGATCCGCGAGCGGCAGCCCGGCGGCATCCTCGCCGGCATCTTCATCGACGACCGTCGCGATCCCAAGGAGCGTATCTCGATCGTCGCGGAACGGGGCGAGGTCGTCAAAAGCGGCAACGGCTCGTTTCTGGTGCTGAACGACGGCAATCTGCAGCGCTTCGAGGCCGGCAAGCGCGACCCGGCGCTGGTGGCGTTCGGCCGCTACGCCTTCGACATGTCAAAATTCTCCAACCAGGGCCGTGACGTCACGCTCGGCATTCGCGAGCGCTATCTCTGGGAGCTGCTGTCGCCGGCCGAGGACGATCCGGTCTACAAGTCGGTACCCGGCCAGTTCCGCTCGGAGCTGCACGACCGCATCATGGCGCCGCTCTATCCGTTCGCTTTTGCCGCACTGACCTTCGCCTTCCTCGGTGCGCCCCGCACCACGCGCCAGAGCCGCAACTTCTCGATCGGCGGCTCGATCCTCGCC
>NZ_PPPT01000111.1 GCF_006483445.1 Bradyrhizobium guangdongense
GGCCGGACTCGAGTCCGGCTTCCTTCATCAGCGCCTTGGCCTTGTCGAGATCGGTGACGTAAGGCGACGGCTGCGGCCAGACCGGTTTCGAGACATCAGCGGAGCCGCCATACATGGGAACGGCGCGACCGAAGAAGGCGCTGCTCTGGATCTGCTCGTAGGGCATCGCCCAGGCAAGCGCCTGGCGAAGCTTGACGTTGTCGAACGGCGGCTTTGCCGTGTTCAGTGCGAGATACCAGAGCGCATTCGGGATCGGAACGCCGGAGACTTTGACCTTGCCCTCCTTGATGATCTGATCGAAATCGCGCGGCGCAAAGCCGCTGGACACATCGGCATCGCCACGTTCGAGCATGGCGCGGCGGGTGCCGGCGGCGGGAACATCGCGGGCGATCACGCGCTTGATCTTCGGCAGCGGCCCGCTCTTCCAGTCGTCGAACCGCGACAGCACGGTCTCGCTGCCGGGCTTCCAGCTCTCGACCTTGAAGGCGCCGCCGCCCGCTTCGTTGTTTCGGAGCCAGGCCAGCGCCCAGGGGTCCTCGGCGGTCGCGTTCTTCTTCGCGAGCTCGGAGTTGATGATGAAGGGAACGACGACCGCGACATTGAACAGCAGCAGCTTGTCCTTGCGGACATAGTCGATGCGAAAGGTGTGGTCGTCGACGACCACGAACTGCTCGGGCTTTTCGAGCGATCCGGCCGACATCTGGAAGGTCGGAAAGCCGCCGACCTTCACGGCGCGGTCGAACGACCATTTGACGTCCTTCGCCGTAACCGGCGTGCCGTCGTGAAATTTCGCATCTGTCCTGAGCTTGAAGGTGCAGGACATGCCGTCGGCAGCGACCTCCCAGCTCTCCGCAAGCTCGGGCGCGAGCTTTTCGCGGTCATAGGACGGCGTCCCGTCCGGCAGCGTCTTGGAGGCGTAGGTCAAGAGGCGATCGTAGCAGTTCCAGGACAGCCCGTTGACCGTCTGGTTGGAGCCGACGCCCTGCATGTCGAGCGAGTTTGGTCCCAGCTCCTGCACGACCAGCAGCGTCTCGGCGCGTCCCTGCGACCAGGCGAGACGCGGATCGATTGCCGTCAGTCCGGCAGCGCCGAGACCGCCGAGCACGACGCTACGGCGGCTGATGTCGGGGAACGATGGGCTCATGGCTTGCCTCACTTTGCGCGGTTTGCACGATAAGGAGGCAAGGTGCATGCCATCAGCAGCGCTTCATCGCGTCGCATTCAAAGCGGCTAAGGCGTCACCGCACCGCGCTCCACCGCGCGCGGCGCGGTCAGCTCCTTCCAGGTCGAATTCGCGACATGCACCGGCGAGAAGGCGGGACGTTCGACGTAGTGGCCGTCGCCGGCTTCGGCGCGCAGGTTTCCGTCCTTCCACACGATCCGGCCGCGCGAGAGCGTGACCGCCGGCCCGCCGGTGCAGGAAAAGCCCTCGAACACGTTGTAATCGATCCTGCTCATCTGGCGCTTGGCGCTGATGGTTTTGGCCGCCTTGGGGTCCCACACCACGAGGTCGGCATCCGAACCCACGGCGACCGCGCCCTTGCGCGGAAAGATGTTCAGGATGCGTGCGATGTTCGCCGAGGTGACGGCGACGAATTCCTCCTTGGTCAGCCGTCCCGTGCCGACACCGGCGGTCCACAGGAGCGCGAGACGATCCTCGAGGCCGCCGGTGCCGTTCGGGATCTTGCGGAAGTCGTCGCGGCCAAACCGCTTCTGCTCCGTCGTGAAGGCGCAATGGTCGGTCGCGACCACCTGGAGCGAGCCGGCCTGCAGGCCGGCCCACAGGCTGTCCTGATGCGACTTGTCGCGGAACGGCGGCGACATCACGCGCTGCGCGGAATGATCCCAATCCTTGCTCTCGTATTCGCGCGCGTCGAGCAGGAGGTGCTGGATCAGCGGCTCGCCATAGACGCGCTTGCCGGCCGCGCGCGCCCGCGCGATCGCCTCATGCGCCTCGCGGCAGCTGGTGTGCACGATATAAACAGGCGTGCCCGTCATGTCGGCGATCATGATGGCGCGGTTGGTGGCTTCGCCTTCGACCTCCGGTGGCCGCGAATAGGCGTGGCCTTCCGGGCCGGTGACGCCGCGCGCGATCAGCGCCTCCTGCATCAGGGCAACGACGTCGCCGTTCTCCGCATGAACCACAGGCATGGCGCCGAGATGGGCGCAGCGCGCGAACGAATTGTAGAGCTCGTCATCGTCAACCATCAGCGCACCCTTGTAGGCCATGAAGTGCTTGAAGGTGTTGATCCCATAGGTTTTGACCACGGTCTCCATCTCGTCATGGATCTGCTTGGACCACGAGGTCACAGCCATGTGGAAGCCGTAGTCGCAAGCAGCCTTCTCCGACTTGTGCCGCCACTCCTGATAGGCCGCGAGCATCGACTGGCCGGGATCGGGCAGGCAGAAATCCACCACCATGGTGGTGCCGCCTGTGAGAGCCGCCCTGGTGCCGGACTCGAAATCGTCGGCGGTGACGGTGCCCATGAACGGCATTTCGAGATGGGTGTGCGGATCGATGCCGCCGGGCATGACGAAGCAGCCGCCGGCATCGACGATCTCAGTGCCGGCCGGCGCATCGAGCGAGCCTCCCACCGCGACGATGCTCCCGGCGTCGACCAGCACGTCGGCGCGGC
Organism: Bradyrhizobium guangdongense; assembly: GCF_006483445.1. Taxonomy (GTDB): domain Bacteria; phylum Pseudomonadota; class Alphaproteobacteria; order Rhizobiales; family Xanthobacteraceae; genus Bradyrhizobium; species Bradyrhizobium guangdongense_A. The sequence goes on from NZ_PPPT01000111.1 coordinate 2,637, forward strand.
GCGAGTGATCATGATTGACGACAGTGCCGCCGCGAATGAGGAGGGGCATGGATAGCTCCGGTAAGCATCGCTGGAAGGTGCGCGAGCTTAGGAGCGCAGCGGAGCCTTCGACAGGCGAAAATTTAGTCAATCGCTGCTGGCGTTACCGTTCCCCCGCCACCAGCCCGTCCAGCGTCGCACGCACCAATTTTGCGATTTCCTTGCGCAAAGCGGGCAGCGGCACGGCAACCAGCTTCTGCTCCAGCCCAAGCGCCACCATGCCATGCACAGCGGAGAACAGGCTGCGCGCGGTGATGCTCAGCTCCTCGACGGCGCGCTTCGGAAACAGCGCGGCGAGCGGGCGATAGATGTGACGGAACAGCTCCATCTGCTCTTCTATCGCCCAGTCCGGCACTTCCTTGCCGCGCTCCATGCGATGCTCGAACAGCGCGCGCCAGAGTTCGAGATTCTCGGCGGCGAAATCGCAATAGGCGATCGCGATCCGGATCAGCGTCGCCTGCGCCGACGGATCATCCGCGGTCTCGGCCGCGGTCAGAGCCTCGTCGAGCCGCGCCAGCGTGCGCGATCCGACGCGCAGAATCAGCTCGTCCACGTCGGCCACGAGGTTATAGACCGCGCCATTGGCGCAGCCGATCTCCCGGGCCAGATCGCGGGTCTTCAACCCCGCCAATCCCCGCGCGGCGATCATCTTTTCCGCCGCCAGGATCAGCTCGACTCTCTGTTTCTCTCGTCGTTCCAAGGCTTTAGACATTGTTAATCACGATCTTGAGCGCCGCTCAAATAATTCTTGAGCAATGCTCAAGATGTGCTACAAAGCATCTGTGAGCAACGCTCATAGCAGGGAGCAGAAAATGTTCAAGACCGTAGTGACCCTTTTTCGCGGCAGCGTGGCCGCCGCCGGCGAAGAGCTGGAAGACAGATCAGCGCTTCTGATCCTCGATCAGCAGATGCGCGATGCGGCCTCAGCCGTCGAGCGCAGCAAGCGGACGCTGGCCCTGGCAATTGCCCAGGACCAGCAGGAGGGCCGCCGGCTGGAAGCGACCATCACCCGCATCGCCGATCTCGAGACACGGGCGACCGCGGCACTCGATGGCGGCCGCGAGGACCTGGCGACGGAAGCAGCCCAGGCCATCGCGAACCTCGAAGCCGATCGCGACGCCGCGATGACCGCGCGCACGCTGTTCGCAACCGAGATCGCCCGCCTCAAGCGGCAGGTCGCGAATGCCGAGGCGCGCATCACCGAGCTCGATCGCGGCCGGCGCGTGGCACGCGCAGCCGAGGCCGTTCGCGGCCTGCGTCGCGGCGGCATCGAAGCAGCACGGCCCTATGAGTCGACGCTGCCCGAGGCCGAACGCACGCTGAAGCGCTTGCGCGACCGCCAGATCGAAGCGCAGGCCGCCGATGACGCCCTGGTCGAGCTGGACGTGGCATCCGGCCCGCTCGCCACCGCCGAGAAACTCGCCGAGCAGGGCTTCGGCCCCCGGCTCAAGACGACCGCCGATGACGTGCTCGCGCGGTTGAAGGCCAAGCGCACGCCGACTGCCTAAGACCTGGACGAAGATCATCAACCCAAAGCAACAGGAGACTGTCATGAACCCGACCACCCCGTCCCATAGCCCCGCCTGGATCACCTTCACCTACGCTTCGTTCGCCGCGTCGGCCTTCATGGTCGGCATGGGCATCTTCTTCCTGCCGCTCGATCTCTCGATCAAGGGCTACCTCGCCATGGGCTTCCTGATGCTGGTGCAGTCCTGCATCACCATGACCAAGACGATGCGCGACAATCACGAGAGCGGCCGACTGGTCAACCGCATCGAGGACGCCAAGGCCGAGCGCCTCCTGATGGAAGTCGAACGCGGCTCCCGCGCGGCGTGAGACCGATAAGGAGGTGAGCAGCAGTGGCGGCGGGCAGCAATGCCCGCCGCCTGCGTTTGGCCAGTCGGCGTGCTGGCCTTTCCTGGTGCAACCGATCGTTTACCCTGCGTCAACCCATTCCGTTCCACTCAGGGCTCCCTCAGGATAGACCATGCACACCTCCACCCGGATCACGGGCAAATTGCATGGCATCTGTCGGGCTACAGATTCGATCGGCGGCTGGAAGGCTGCGCGGCCATGCGGCGTTCTGGCTGAAGGCCTTTACCCAGGAGAGTATCGATCTCAGCCTGCGCACGCATGCGGGCCACATCACCCGGATTGTCGAAAGCCCGGGGCTGTCGCTCTCCGAAGACGAGCTCGAACAGCTGATCGCGCAGCTTCGCGTGGTCGCGGCCAAGACGCTGCCGGCTGAGCAATTGACCTACGGCATCTTCTCAGGTGCGCGCGAACGTCTGTCGCGCGCTATCGTGACGCTGATTTCTGAAGAGGAGAGCGGCCGCCCCATCGCCTTCAACGCATTGTCGGTGATGCAGGTCGAGCTCGACGGTGTGCCCACTGATGTCACCCATCTCGGGCTTGTGATGGTCGATCCCGATGCGCGCGGGCAGGGGCTGTCCTGGGTGCTGTACGGCCTGACCACGCTGGTGCTGTTCGCACGCGATGGGTTGCGCCCGCGCTGGATCTCCAACGTCACGCAGGTCCCGGCCGTGGTCGGCATGGTCAGCGAGACCTTTTCCGACGTCTATCCGTCGCCTCGCGCCGATGCGCGGCAGAGCTTTGCACATCTCCAGCTTGCCCGCGGCATCATGCGGCAGCATCGCGCCGTGTTCGGCGTCGGTGACGATGCCGGTTTTGACGAAACCCGCTTCGTCATCACCGACGCCTATACCGGCGGCTCCGATGCGCTGAAGAAGACGTTTGACGAGGCGCCAAAGCATCGCGATCCCAAATACGCCGATTTCTGCGCGCGCGAGCTCGACTACGACAGGGGCGACGACGTCCTGCAGATCGGCCGCATCGATCTGGCGGCCGCGCGCAGCTATCTGCTGGAGCAGGTGCCGCACCGCTCCTTGCCCGGCCTGTTGGCCGCAACCGTGATCCTGACATTGCAACGGCTCGTGTTGCCGATTGCGCACTGGCTGGACGACAGCCGCAGTTTTGGCATCCTGCGCTCCCGGAACGGGGAAAGCCGATGACCTCGGCCACCATTGCGGACGCGATCGTCAATCTCTGCGGCGCGACCGGGATCGCGGTCGCGATGTTCGCGCTGTACCGCCGGGATGCGCGCAGCCCGCTCACCGGCCGCCTCCTTGTCGCGCTCGGCATCGTCGCGCTGCTGTTTCTGGTGCGCGCCACGGCGTGGCTGACCGGCAATTTGCTGCTCGACGATCTCTCCGCCATTCCCGCGGCCGCAATTCCGTTCGGCGCGTTGATCGTGACCGAGGGCCTGCTGCGGCGGCACGCGCCGCGCGCGCTGAAGCTGGCGGTGATATCAGGCGCCATCGTGCTCGGCCTTGGCGGCGCGCTCGGCCTCGGCCATTTCGCCACGCCCTACGCCATCGCGCTGGCGGTGTTCCAAATCGGCGGCTTCGCCGCCTGCGCCGTGCTGCTCGCCACCCGCGATCGCCATGCGCTGATGGCGTCGGAAAACCGCAGTATCGATCGCATGACCGTCGGCGCACTCATCGTGCTGCCCTTCATCGTCACCGATTTCCAGGCCCTGATGCCGGATATGCCGGTGCGTCTCGGGGCACTCGGCGCCCTGCTGGTCGTCACCGCAGTGGTGATCGCCGGCTCCAGCAGCGGGGCGCGCTGGCATGGCGTGCTGCTGACAGTGTTGCGATTGGCGAGCTCGGCGCTGCTCGGAATTGCCGCGGCCTTCGTCGCCCCCGATGTCGATGCGGCCCAGATGGTGCGCTTCTGCGCCATCGCGGTCTCGGGCGTGCTGACCATCGGCCTGATGACCGACACGCTTCGTGCCTATCTCGAATCGCGAGAGCAGGGCGTGCTGAGCTCGCTCGCGATCTCGCCGGCGGCGACGCGCGATCAGCTCATCGCCGAGCTGATGTGCCATCCCCTGTTCGAGAGCGCGCGACGTCTTCGCGAGGTCGATCTCGCCGTTTATGATCCCGCCCTGTTGCGCAATCGCCTGGCCACGCATCGCGTGCTGCGGCGGTCGGACGCGCCATGGGGACATCTGCCGACCGATCCGGCGGTGGAGCGGATGGTCTCGCTGATGGCTGCCAACAGCGCGACGCATGTCGTCATTCTCTCCGACGACCCCATCGACCTCCTGGTGCTCGCAGTGCCCGTGATCTCGGCCGATCCCGCCACCGAGACCGCGATCGCGCTGGTGCAGAGAATCCTGGTCATGACGGATGGGGCCGGCGCGGAGCCCGTATAGCAATCAGCGCATACCCTTGGATTGCTCGAACAGCGTCGCATAACATTCGCAGGACAGTCGCTCCAGAATCTGGCGGTCCAGAATTTGTATCTCTCCGCGAGAGTAATGGATGGCCCCAGTATCCTGAACCTTTCTTGCGACTTCCGTAACCGACGTGCGTCGTACGCCCAGCATCTCGGCCAAGAACTGCTGCGTCAGATGGATGGTGTCGTTACCGGCCGTATCGGCGGTTTGAAGGAGCCATCGGTAAAAGCGCGCCTCGATGACGTGAACCGCGTTGCAGGCCACGTTGATGCGCGCTTGGGACAGCAGAATTTCGTTGTAGCCGATGCACAGCGTCCGAAGAATGGCGCTGTCCCCCGTTGCCTTCCGAAAGCGGCTCGCCGGAATTTTCGTCACCTCGGCCTGAAGCTGAACGACGACCCGGACATGTGAAATGTGCACGCCAAGTCCGGCCATTGCACCCACCACGCCTTCACGTCCAACCGTAGCGGTTTCGATAGCCCGTCCATCCTTCAAGACGGCAAGCAGTGACAGCATGCCGCGATGTGGGAAGTAGACGCTATCAGTCTCTTCGCCGGCCTCGACCAGAACGGTGCCCTGCGCCAGTTGCTCCACGACCATGAAAGGTGAAAGCAGGCTGAACTGGGCGTGAGGCAAAGACGCGAGCAGGTGGTTGGTTTGGTCCGCTGAACTCTTGTTTTGTGGCACTGCGGTTCCCGCCCGGTCGGTCGGGCCGATCTCCGCAAGGGGGTTGGGTGCGCTCCGAGAGCACGCACCGAAGCGGGAATATCGTGTGTATGGAACTTTGTTGTGGGCCTGTCGGTCCGGTTTCCGTCACAAGGTCACCGAGGCAGACTGATCTAGGTCGCCGGTGGGAAGGCCGCTCATTCAGACAAAATCTGCGGACCCATTACGTTCCTATTGAAAAACAAATATATTGTGCTGGCTTTTCTGTGTCCGGTATCCGACATTGAAGCTTATCACAGCCCGGTCCGTGGCCTCTATCTGTGATGAGAACGCCGGTTGCGCTCCCGCCCCACGCAAACAGGGAGCAGCGCGATGCACCAGCACCGACGCCGTTTCAAGCAAAACCAGCCTTTGGAAGATCGCCTCGCTGAGGAGGCGAACCGACTCCGCGAGGAAGCACAGCTGCTTCCGCCCGGTGCTCTTCGCGAGCAAGTGCTGCGGAAAGCCCGGCAAGCCGAAACTGGCTCACACATGAGCGAGTGGCTGCAGTCCCCCGGACTTCGCACACCGACGTGAAAGAATATCGCGCCTTCCTCCTCGGTCAGGACGGGCATATTTTTGACGCCGCAGGTTTTGAAGCCTCGGACGACGAGGACGCTTTGCAGAAAGCGCAGTCTCTGGTCGATGGCTGCGATGTTGAGATTTGGCAGCTTGCGAGAAAAGTCGGCGCGATTAGGGCTGTGGCAAATGGGTTGGCGTCCGAAGGCAGGCCGAAAGACGAGTCATTGCGCGCTGAGCAGGCTCGGCAAGTTGCCGAGGAATACGCCAACGACCAGCGCGGTATCATCAAGAAGCTGCGCAAGCCTCAGAACTAGCTTGCAGTAAGGTCGTGTGAACACCTTCCGACCGATGCCGCCGTGGAGCGGATCGTCTCGCTGATGACGGCCAACAGCGCAACGCATGTCGTCGTTCTCTCGGACGACCCCGTCGATCTCCTCGTGCTCGTAGTGCCCGTGATCTACGCCGATCCCGCCACCGAGACCGCGATCGCACTGGTGCAGCGAATCCTTGTGATGACGGATGGGGCCTGCGCGGATCCGGTCTGAATTCGATGAGATTGGACCGCGCGTCAGGCTGCTGTGTGAGCAGGACCTTTTCGCAAAGCCGTGTCGCACGCCCTACCTTGACTTATCAGGACACCGCAATCTGACCACTGGCGTGCACTTGGTTCCAGTCGTCGGCTTCTGCGGGTTGCCCGTCGGCAACACATGTTTGAAAAACGGCCTCAAAAGGTGTGGTTGGCGCGGTTCCATGTCGCCGACCTCTGCTCGGTTCAATAGATTTTGTCCAGCCTTGCCACCAAGGGGAATCAAGCTTCGCCATCTAATAAGGGGGATGCCATGAAACTTAAGCTGGCACTTGCATCGGCGATTGTGATGAGCAGCATCAGCGCGACATACGCGGCCGACATGGCGGTCAAGGCTCCTCCGCCTCCGCCGATCTTCAACTGGACCGGGTTCTATATCGGTGGTTTTGTCGGCGGCGCGGTCGCGGATGGCAGTGCTTTCGCGAGCGAGCCCAACATTGTTGGTATTCCGGCCGCCTTCTACAACGGCACCGGCTTTGCCACGTCCTACGGTCTCGGCTCGAGCTTCATCGGCGGCGGCACGATCGGTTACAACTGGCAGAGGCCCGGCAGCCCGTTCGTGCTGGGTATCGAAGGTGAAGCCGGCTACATTCACCTGACGGGCGCGCGGCAATCCGTCAACGCTGCGCTTACCGGTCTTTCTCCGATCGACAGCGTCGACTCGACCCGCCTCGGTGACTGGTACGCCGTGATCGCCGGCCGCGCCGGCTGGGCTGTCAACAACGCCCTGTTCTACGTCAAGGGCGGCGCCGCCTTCATCGATCACAGCTATAGCTTCAACGACTCCTGCGTGGGCGCTGGGCCCCCCGGTTGCGGCGGTGGCTTTCTGGTCATCAACCGGAGCAGCACCCAGGTCACTTACGCCGTCGGCGCGGGCGTCGAGTATGCCTTCAACAACAATTGGAGCGTGAAGGGCGAGTACCTCTATCTCGGTACCCAGAAGAACGACAGCAGCACTGCAACGGCAGTGGCGCCGGCAGGCGTGCTGTACACGAACACGAATTCCGATCCCGGCATCCACACCGGCAAGATCGGGATCAATTACCGCTGGGGCGGCCCGGTGGTCGCGAAGTACTGATTTCAGGACGACCTTCTGAGTTTGAAGCCCCGGCCTTGCCGGGGCTTTTTTTGCTTGGAGCCGGCCCCGCATCGCGGGGGACGACGGTCGCCTCCATCAGACGGCTTGCCGGTTGGTAACGCGATCTTCTGAACGCGTTTCAGCATCGTCGACAGCATAAGTCGACCGCGCGAACAGCCATTGCGCGATGTAGTAGGTGCCGAGCACCCACAGTGATTGGCCGGGAATGACCCAGCGGAAGCGGCCATAGGCGAGGATCGTGTCGCTGATCAGGAAGAGGACGCCGCCGATCGCCGCCAGACGCGCCGTCGCAGCGGCCGATGTTCCCGCCGACGTTCTCTTGGGCATCTCGCTTGCCCGTGACATGGCCTGAGCAGCCATGAAGGCAAGCGCTGCAGCGTAGACCGCCACCGGCGGTCTCATGCCGGCAGGCACGGCGTTCCAGAGTCCGGCCACCATCACCAGCGCAACCATGGCAAAGCCGGCAAAGATCGGCCACTGGCCACCAACGCGCGCATCGCGCGTCAGCGCATAGATGTAGGCGCAATGCGTCAGCAGAAAGCAGATCAGCCCAAAGAGAAAGAAGTCGCCCGGCAGCATCAGGAAGACATCGCCGGCGAGCGCGAACACGAGGCCCGCGGCGATCGCCCGCCCGTAGGTCGTCGTTGCGGCATTTCGAACGACGAGGACGAAGAGCAGCGCCGTCGCGGTCGGCTTGGTCAGATAGTGCAGCCACTGCCAGACACCCTGACGATCGCTCGCAAGCAGGGCGCCCGCGATGGCGCCGATCGCGCAAAGGAAGAACGCCCTTTGAAGATGGCGGTTGTCGTTGGCCACGGAAATGTTGTCCCCGAGAAATGCCTGATACAGCGAGGGCGGCGTATATCAGGTCTGACGGCGCCGGAAAGGGCGACATTTTGCCGTGACCCGCGTATTGCGCTTGCGAAACGCAGGCGAGGCATGACGGAACGGCCGGGTGCAAACCCTTGCGCGCAGGCATCCGCCGGAGCACTCTGGAGAAAGCGGCGACAAGACCGCTTGATAACAGCGACCCGAGGAAGCTCCATGGCGGCGACGCGGATCGATTGCGACATCCACCCTGCGGTCGGTGGCACGCGCACCACGCTGTTGCCCTATCTCAGCGATCACTGGAAAGAGCAGGTGGTGAGCCGCGCGATCGACGGGCTCGATCTCACCAGCTATCCGCCCAGCATGCCGCTCTCCGGCCGTGCCGACTGGCGCCCGCCGAACGGCGCGAAGGCGGGCAGCGATCTCGCCATGGTGCAGAAGGGCGCGTTCGATCAGTTAGGGGCCAGCCACGCGATCCTCAACGTGCTCTACGGCGCGCAAGCCGTCTACGATCCCTACATGGCCGCGGATTTTTGCAAGGCGATCAACGACTGGATTGCCGCTGAATGGCTGTCGCGCGATTCCCGGCTGCGTGCGTCGATCGTGGTGCCGATGCAGGCGCCTGATCTCGCCATCGAGGAGATCGAGCGCCGCGCCGCCGACAACCGCTTCGTCTCCATCCTGGTGCTGGCACAGGGCGAAACCCTGCTCGGGCGCCGCCACTTCTGGCCGGTCTATCAGCTTGCCGAAAAGTACAAGCTCCCGCTCGCGATCCACGCCGGTACGCAATATCGGCAGGCGCCAAGCTCGATCGGCTGGCCGTCGCATCGCTACGAATATTACTTCGTCGAGGCGCAGGCGTTTCAGGCGCAGATCTTGAGCCTGATCTACGAAGGCGTGTTCGGCAAATTCCCGAACCTGAAGGTCGCGTTGATGGAATCGGGCGTAAGCTGGCTGCCGGCCTTCATGTGGCGCGCCAACAAGACCTGGCGCGGCGTCCGCGTCGAGGTGCCCTGGGTCGAGCGCGAGCCGGCCGCGATCATCCGCGAGAACTTTCGCGTCACCATGCAGCCGTTCGACGCGCCGGCGGACGCCAAGAGCGTCGCCGATATCATCGAGCAGATCGGCTCGGAAAAGATGTTTCTGTTCGCGTCCGACTATCCGCACTGGCAGTTCGACGGCGACGATCCGATCCCGCCGAACCTGCCGAAGAGCATCATCGAGAAAATGTGTGTCGACAATCCGCTGGAGACGTTTCCGCGGTTGTCGCTCAATTAATTCTGGAGGATCGCATGAGTGATGTCATCGACCGCCCGCTGCTCGACGAAGAGAAGCAGGCCGCGACGCGGCTGCGGATCATCGATTGCGATGTCCATCCGAGCCTGCGCTCGCATGACGACCTCAACGAGTTCCTGCCAAAACGCTGGCAGCAGCATTTGAAGGAATACGGCAGCCATCTGCGCACGCCCTATCTCTTCACCACGCCTTATCCGCGTTCCTCGCCGCTGATCGCGCGGCGCGATGCCTGGCCGCCGACCGGCGGACCGCCGGGCTCCGATCTCGCCTTCATGCAGAAGCAGCACCTCGATCCGCTCGATGTCGAGTTCGGGATTCTGCAGGTGCTCGACCTCTTCATCTTCTCGCAGCAGAATCTCGAATTCGGCGCCGCGATCCAGCGCGCCATCAATGACTGGCAGCTTGCGTTCTGGTCGCATCGCGATCCGCGGCTCAAGGCCTCGATCCTGGCCGGGCAGGACGACACCCAGCTTGCGATCGCCGAGATCGAGCGCTGCGCAAAGATCGGCGAATACATCCAGATCAACGTCTCGCCCCGCGCCAACGAGCCCCTGGGGCGGCGCCGCTACTGGCCGATCTATGAGCGCGCCGAGGCACTCGGCTTGCCGCTCGGCATTCACGTCGGCGGTTATGGCGGCCACGCCCCAACCGGCGGGGGTTGGCCGTCCTATTATGTCGAGGAGCATCAGTCGAACGCCCACACCATGGCGGCGATGCTTGCAAGCCTCGTCATCGAGGGCGTGCCGGAGCGGTTTCCAAAGCTGAAGATCGTGTTCATCGAAGGCGGTTTTGGCTGGATCCCGTCGGCGATGTGGCGGATGGACCAGCATTTTGAGCGCTTCCGCAGCGAGGTGCCGCATCTCAAGCGCAAACCGTCGGAATATGTTCGCGAGCAGTTCTGGTTCACGACGCAGCCGATCGACGAGCCGGACGAGGCGCGGCACCTGCGCAACCTGATCGAATGGGTCGGCGTCGACCGTCTGCTGTTTTCCTCCGACTATCCGCATTGGGACTTTGACGATCCGCGCTTTGCGTTCAAGACGCCGCTCTCAGAGGTCGAGCGGAAGAAGATCTTTGGCGCCAATGCGCGCGCGGTCTACAAATTCTAGGACGAGCATGGCCCGTCACATCGTCGCGCGCACCTCGGAGATTCCGCCCGGCGGCAACAAGGTCGTCGACGTCGCCGGCCGCGACATCGTCGTGTTCCATGTCAATGGCGAGTTCTTTGCGCTGCTCAATCGCTGCCCACATGAAGGCGCGCCGCTCGACAAGGCCGCCTGCGTCGCGCGGCTGACCTCACCGGAGCCGGGTGTCTACCAACGCTCGCGGGTCGGCGAGCTCCTGCGCTGCCCCTGGCACGGCTGGGAGTTCGACATGCGCAACGGCCAGAGCTGGTTCGATCCCAAACGGGTGAAGGTGCGCTCCTATCCGGTCGCGGTCGAGCGCGGCGAGGAACTGCAAAAGGGTCCATACGTCGCGGAGACCTTTCCCGTGCATGTCGAGGACAGCTACGTCATCGTCGAGGTGTGATCTGGCGACATTGCCGATTGAGATTTGCACCTGGGCACGATAAGGCTCTCCCGCCTATGCAGCGGAGATGAGCCTTGTCGAAACAGTCCATGCGGGAAGAGGCCGAGCGCCTGATCCGTGAATCGATGGCAAAGAAGACCCTCGTCGTCAAACAGGGCGACACCCGCATCGAAGCCGTCTGCGGCAAGTGTGGCGCGCCAAACCGGGTGCAGGCGCCAAAGGGCCAGACCCGTGTCAAGTTCGCCTGCAAGAACTGCGGGCACAAGCAGGAGACGTTGTAGGCGTTTGCCCCTCTCCCCTTGTGGGAGAGGGTGGCTCGCCGCGATAGCGGCGAGACGGGTGAGGGGTCTCTCTCCGCGAGTTACTCTCTTGGTTGTATTCATGGATGCAACCCCTCATCCGGCGCTTCGCGCCACCTTCTCCCACAAGGGGAGAAGGGAAGGGAGCATGCCGCTCGCCTCGACTACCCGCCTTTCACAAACTTTGCGAACGCCTCCGCATAATCCGGGTGCCAGCGCGACAGCGGCGGGCGGTTCTCGACGATGTCGCCGGCGGCCCACAGCATGCGCTTCTCATCGAGCGCGCGCGGCACATCGTTGTCAGGGCAGAGGATATAGAAGTCGCCGGCCGCGAGCCGCGCCATCATGAAATCCACCGTCTGCTCCGGCGTCCAGGCGCCATCAGGCTTTTCGGTGCGGCCCTTCGCGGTCAGGCCGGTGAAGACGAAACCGGGGATCAGGAGATGCGCGGTGACCTTGCAGTCCTTGGTGTTGCGCAGCTCGTGCTGCAGCGCCTCGGTAAAGACCTTCACGCCGGCCTTGGAGACGTTGTAGGCGGGATCGCCGGGCGGCGTGGTGATGCCCTGCTTGGAGCCGGTGTTGATGATGAGGCCGGTCTTGTTACGCGCGATCATGCCGGGTGCGAAGATACGCGCGCCGTTGATGATGCCCCACATGTTAACGCCGATGATGCGCTGCCAGTTATCGGGTGCGCCGAACAGCGTGCTGCCGGGCTGGATGCCGGCATTGTT
>NZ_PPPT01000112.1 GCF_006483445.1 Bradyrhizobium guangdongense
CTCTCCCCGCAAGCGGGGCGAGGTGAAGACGCGCTCGCGTCACCTACCTGAAAATATGCAGCGCGGCGTATTGCAGCAGCATGATGGTCTTCGCATCCATGATGCGCCCGTCGGCGATCATGGCCAGCGCCTCGTCGATGCCAAGCTCCATCACCTCGATCTCCTCGCCCTCATCGGCGAGGCCGCCGCCGTCGCCGATCCGCATCTCCGGCTCGTATTCGGCCACGAAGCAATAGATTTTCTCCGTCACCGCGCCCGGCGTCATGAAGGCCTCAAAGACCTTGTGGACGTCGTGCAGGCGGTAGCCGATCTCCTCCTCGGCCTCGGCGCGGATGCGCGCCTCGGGATCGGCATCATCTAGCATACCGGCGGCGGCCTCGATCAGGAGGTCGTCATAGCCGTTGACGAAGGCCGGCAGGCGGAACTGCCGAACCAGCACCACGGTGCGGCGCGTGCGGTTGTAGGGCAGCAGCGTCGCGCCATTGCCGCGGTCGTAGACCTCGCGCACCTGCGTCTGCCACTCGCCATTGTTGCGCCGCCACTCGAAGGTGGTCGACTTCAAAAGGTACTTCTTGTCGGAGAGCACGCGGACGTCCTTGATGCGGACGCGATCGGAAACGGACATGCGCTTCGGTCCAATCTCAATTTTGCGGGGGCGTCTCGCGGCCGTCGAGCCATTTCTGGAACATCACCGACGTCGATTCCTCGAAGCCGAGCGAGACGTAGAACGCGCCGGCCTGCGTGTTCTCGCGGCGGACGAGGAGCTGTAGCTTTGCGATGCCGGCCTGGCGCAGCCAGTCTTCGGCGGCGGTCATGATTGCCCGGCCAAAACCGCGCTTGCGGATATCGGGATCGACGGCGACGTAGTAGACCCAGCCGCGATGGCCGTCATGGCCGACCATGACGGTCGCGACGATGGCGTTGCCGTCGCGCCCCACCAGCACGGTGGAATTGTCGCGCCGGCGCGCCAGGGCGATGTCGGCATGCGGATCGTTCCAGGGACGCGTCAGCCCGCAGCGCTGCCACAACGCCACGACGGCTTCGACATCGCCGTCCGCAATCGCGGAAACGGCAAGCGCGGAGGAGGCGTTCACAGCACTTTTCCGGGGTTCATGATTCCGAGCGGATCGAGCATCGCCTTGACCTGCCGCATCAGCGCGATCGCGGTCCTGTCCTTCACGTCGGGCAGCTCGTCGCGCTTGAGCACGCCGATGCCGTGCTCGGCGGAGATCGAGCCGCCCATGCGCAGCACGATCGCGAACACCACGGCGTTGACGTCATGCCAGCGCGCGAGGAAATCGGCGCTGTTGCTGCCAACGGGTTGGCTGACATTGTAGTGCAGATTGCCGTCGCCGAGATGGCCGAACGGCACCGGCCGCGCACCGGGGATCAGTTTCACGACAGCAGCATCCGCTTCCGCGATGAAATCAGGCACGGCCGCGACCGGCACTGAGATGTCGTGCTTGATCGAGCCGCCCTCCGGCTTCTGCGCCGCCGACATCTCGTCGCGCAGCTTCCAGAAGCCGGCGCGCTGCGTCAGATTCGCCGCGATCACGGCGTCGTCGACGATCTCGTCCTCCAGCGCGCGGGCGAGGATCGCCTCCAGCGTCGCGCGCGCGTCGTCGCGCGACGAGGACAGTTCCATCAGCACGTACCAGGGATGCTTCTGCTCGAGCGGATCGCGGACGTCGATGCCGTGGCGGATCGAAAAGTCCACCGCCATCTCGGCGAGCAGCTCGAAGCTCGTCAGCGCGTTCGAGGCTTCAGTCTGCGCGATCGTCAAAAGCTTCAGCGCCGCCGCCGGCGATTTCAGCCCGACGAACGCCGTCTCGATCGCCCTCGGCTTCGGAAACAATTTGAGCGTGGCCGCCGTAATGATGCCGAGCGTGCCTTCGGCGCCGATGAAGAGGTTATGCAGATTGTAGCCGGTGTTGTCCTTCTTCAGCTTCGTCAACGCATTCAGCACGCGGCCGTCGGCGAGCACCACCTCGAGCCCCAGCGCCATCTCGCGCGCGACGCCGTAAGCGAGTGCAGCCGTCCCGCCGGCATTGGTCGAGAGATTGCCGCCGATGGTGCAGCTTCCTTCCGCGCCGAGCGACAGCGGGAACAGACGGTCGACCTCAGCTGCTTTCGTCTGCGCGATCTGCAGCACCACGCCGGCCTCGCAGGTCATGGTGTTGGAGGCGGTATCGACCTCGCGGATCTTGTCCAGCCGGCGCAGCGACACCACCACCTCGCCATTATGCGGCGTCTGGCCTCCGACCAGCCCGGTATTGCCGCCCTGCGGCACCAGGGCGATTCTGTGCGCGGAGGCGAGCTTGCAGATTTCGGAGACCTCTGCCGTCGAACCGGGCCGCAGCACCAGCGGCGAGCGGCCGTGGAACAGATTGCGCTCCTCGGTGACGTAAGCCGCGATGTCGGCGGCATCGGTGATTGCGTGCCTGTCGCCGACGATTTTGCGGAACTTTTCGATCAGGTCGGAGGGCAGCGGCGGGATCACAGGCTGATTGATGTTCATTGCTTCGTGTCTTTCTTATCGCGCGACCGCCGCGCGCCGCAGCCGGTCGTTGATCGCCTCGCCAAGTCCGTCCTCGGGAATTGCCATCACGGCAATCCCGCGCGGGCTCTTCGCATCGAGGCTGCGAAGATAGCCGAACAGATTGGCGGCCGCTTCATCGAGATCGCCGCTGTCAGACAAATTCATGACGACCGAGGCCACCTCACAGCCAGGCAGGCGCTCCGGGCCAAATGCCAGCAGCGCTTCGCCGGGTGCGACGTCGCGCGCATTGAGCCGCACGTTGGCGCGGGGCGCGTAATGCGAGGCGAGCATCCCCGGCGCCAAGGGCTGCGAACTGTCGCTCTCGACGTCAGCCGGCGGCCGCGAAAGCGGCTCGCCGAGCACGGCCTCGATCCGCTCACGCGCCAGGCCGCCGGGCCGCAGCAGCATCGGCGTCTCGAAGCATCCGACGATGGTCGATTCGACCCCGACCTCGACCGGTCCGCCATCGACGATGAGGTCGATCCTATCAGCGAGATCAGATTCGACATGCGCGGCCAGCGTCGGCGAGACGTGGCCGGAGATGTTGGCGGACGGCGCCACCACGGCCCCGCCAAAGGCGCGCAAGATCGCTTGCGCGACCGGGTGGGCGGGAATGCGGATCGCCACGGTGTCGAGGCCCGCAGTCGCGAGCTCGGCCACCGGGCAGTTGTCCGTCTTCGGCACCACGAGTGTCAGCGGTCCCGGCCAGAACGCCTCTGCGAGCCGCAGCGCGCGGGCGTCGAGCCGGCCGATACGCCCAGCGGCTGCGAGGTCCGCGACATGGGCGATCAGCGGGTTGAACGCCGGCCGACCCTTGGCCGCGTAGAGATGGGCGATCGCCACGGCGTTCGCGGCATCCGCGCCGAGCCCGTAGACGGTCTCGGTCGGGAACGCGACCAGCCCCCCGGCGCGAAGCGTCCGGGCGGCGGCCTCGGCCGCGTCCGGTCCGGCCGGCAAGATCTGCGTTGTCAGGCCCGTTTTCACTGGGACTATTTTCCTCAAATCGGCCGCTTGCGGTGCGCCAAACCCGACGCTATAAGCCGGCCTCTTGTCGGAGTGTGGCTCAGCCCGGTAGAGCACTGCGTTCGGGACGCAGGGGTCGCAGGTTCGAATCCTGCCACTCCGACCATTCTTCCAAAAGTTTCCGGTTTGTGAGGGGCTTGGCGGGCAACCGCCGCGCCTCTTGCCGCCTTTTTGCACGGATTACGCAAGGCCGTCCACGGCCGATTCGGACCTGGCAGGGGGGCTTGTTCCGGCGGCATGGCTCGGGCGTCGGAGAATCCCGCTCAAATTGTGATCGTCATCGCCGACGCGTTTGGCGAGACTCCCGCGCCGGTCTGAGCGGATTTCGAGTTGCGCGAGCGCGCATGCTCATCCCGAGCCATCCAACATTTGCCAGGCGGAATGGCCGGCAATTGCCGGTCCCACCTAATCGCATCTTAAGCAATCTGTGCTCCGTTGTTGCAGCCCGGGAAAACGCTGCAATGACAGACGCCGCCCTGCAACTCACCGCGCCGAACCAGATCGCGGCGAAGGATCTCGCCAAGCGCGCCCGTCAGCGGCGGCCGGCCTATATCGGGCAGGGGATCAGCTACCTCGTGGATACGGCGATCCTGCTGCTGTACGCCGCCGCCGGCACGACCAGCACGCGGGTCGCCATCGTCTACGCAATGGCGGGGGTCGGATGGACCTCGCTGGCGCTTGCGTTGTCGGAGCTTCGTTTTCCGGAACGCTTCCGCGATCACTATCTGACGGTGCCGCAGAGTCTCGCCAGCATCACAATTCAATTGGCGGCGATTGACCTCGCGCCGGAGGTCGGCTTCTACTTCGTTTGCATCCTCTTCATCATCCTGGGTGTTGCCGCGTTGCGCATGTCCGCGCGACAGACCGGGATGGTCTGGACGTTTGCCGCGGTCGGTCTCACGTTTCTGTTCGTCTGCACCGATCTGCCGATCGCGATGCCGATGGAAAGCATGGCTGACCGCCAGCTGGCCCTGCTGTGCTTCGTGACGGCGCTCGGGCGCTGTGCCTTTACCGGGCTGTACGGCGCGTCGTTTCGCGAGATGCTCTACAAGCGCGGCAAGGAATTGAAGGAGGCGCATGCCCGCATCGAGGAGCTCGCGCAGGTCGATGAACTGACCGGCTTGCTCAACCGTCGATACATCATGAAGGTGCTCAACGAGGAGCTGGCGCGCGCACAACGCAACGGCGCGCTCTGTTCCGTCGTCATCATCGACCTCGATCACTTCAAGCGGATCAACGACCGCTTCGGTCATCCGATCGGCGACGAGGTGCTCAGGACTTTCGCCATCTCAGTCACGGCCAACCTCAGGGGCGTCGACCGGGTCGGGCGATATGGCGGCGAGGAGTTTCTGTTGATCCTTCCCGATGCATCGCGGGACCAGGCGGTTCAGGTCGTCGATCGCCTGAGGGACATTCTCGCCAATCTGAACTGGGACGCGATCGCCGACGGCTTGAACGTCACGATGTCCGCCGGGCTCAGCCAGATCAGGCCGGACGACACCTCCGACGACATCCTGTCCAGGTCGGACAAGGCGCTCTATCGCGCCAAGGATGCCGGACGAAATCGCGTGGTCGCCGGCTGAGGCGCCCGCTACGGCGCATCGGGACGAGCAACACCTATGGAAGGGTGTTACGCGGGGCGAGGGTTATCCTGGCGGGCGCGTCTCTGCGGCGATCAATCGGGGATGGTCGCGGCCCACGCATCCAGCGGCACCGGAATGACGATAAATTTGACGTTCTTGCCGGCTCCGCGAACGCTCGCCTTCAGGATATTCTGGAAGCGGGCCGACATCTCTCTGGGCGTGGCGACATAGAGAGGCCGCGACAGAACGTCATTCCACACATCGTTGAAGGCCAGCGATTGTCCGAGCGAGGCGCGATGGTCTCGAACGTACTTGTACTGCGCCAGGCGGCCTTTCTCGACTGACGGTATGAGCTGCGCCATCCAGCCCTCCTCGGTGCCGCCGCTCTCCTTCACGAAATACTTTATCTCGAACATCTCGCCGGTTTCGGGGTCGAGGATCGCGAGATCCGGCCGCATGTGCCCGCGCTCCTCTGCCGCGTCCACCGCGAAGTCCACACCCCAGGTTGTCGGCGCGTATTTCGTCTCCGGCTTGGCCTCCGAGCCGACGAAGGTTCCCGGCAATTCCATCGGCTTGTTCTCTTTGAAGGTCTTGCCCGGAAAGTATGGTTTCAAGACTTCAGCGTTCTGCGATTCGTAGACCGAGGCGACTGTCCTGCCATTGACCTTGTCGTTTTGGGCGGGCAGCCGTTTTTCCGCGTGCATCGTCATTAGTTCGGACTTCGACAGTCCGCGTTCGAGACGCGCTTCAGCCATCTTGGTCTCGATCACAGCGAGATTGGCCTTGATGTTCGCGATGTTCTTGTTGCGCATATCGATGCTCTTGTTCGCCTGCTCGATCGCGCCTTTCTTGTCTTCAATCTTGGTGATCAGTTTCTTGTTCCTGGTATTCCCGCTCGCGACACGGTTCGCCAGCTCCGTCTTCATGGCGTTCAGCTCGTCGTTGGCCTTGGCAAGCTTGTCCTTGAAGTGGGCAAGTTCCTTCTCCGCGTCATTAAGCTTCTGGCTTTCGGCTTCGGCACTTTTGATCGCCTTCGCCATTTTTTTTGTCGGGTTGGTCAGCTTCGGCACTTTGGACAGGATCTGCGCGACCTGTGCGCTGGTGATCTCGAACTCCGGAAGACGCGCCATGGCACGTTCCAGCGTCACGGTGAGCACGCGCTCTTCGGCAAGCTGCATGCGCTGAAGCGCCAGTTCGGCACGCGCGCTCGCCGCCAGAGGTGGGGCCACTGTGAGAATCAGCCCGCTGACGGCGGCCGTTCCCGCCAGAACGCGCTCGAGCGTACCGGCGCGCTGTCCTTCGATCGTGCGGCCGGAAAACAGCACATAGAAATCGGCTGCCGGACCGGTGATCGCCATCACGGCGGCCATCTGCATCGCGTTGACGAAGCTGTCCACCTGGGCGCCAAGGTTTGCCAGCGAGGCGTCCACTGCGGCCGTGACGCGTTGCCCTTCGACCTGGCTCGCGAACTGATACTCCTTCTTCAGACCTGAAACCTTCATTTTGGCAGGGCCGCCAAGCTGGTCCGGGTCGCCGTCGTCGGTCAGGAGCGAGGAATAGGCCTCGGCGATCGCAAGCCGGATCGCGGGCGCGGCGATATTCCCCTCCGCTTCGTCGAACAGCATCTTGGCGGTCTTGAGCATCTGCGCCTTGGCCGCGAGCTCGGCGCGTCCTTCGTCCGAAAGTCTCTGGTCGCGTTGGGCTGTGGCCAGCAGCCCGTCCAAGCGATCGAGCACCTGGCGGGCGATCTCGGTGGAGTAGGTGCCGCGATCCTCATAAACCGGGAATACGGTCTCTCGCCCGGCGACGGTCAGATGCAGGGTGGAGACCTTGGTGCGAAACAGCGCTCGCGCCACGGGGATCGTCTTCGTCGACTGGTACATCCCGCGCACAGGGGTCTTGTCCGCCTTGACCTGAAACGAATCGACGCCGCCGCGAATCTCCGGCAACGTGGTCCAGCCGCCTTGGGTTTTGGTGAGGACGTCGACAGCGACCGACGCAGGCGCGAGCTTTGCCAGGCGCGTGCCCAGAATGACGCGAACGAAGCGTTCCTGGGCTCCGACGAGGACCGGCGCCTCGTTCCCGTTCTCGTCGAGCATCTTGACGAGGGTCGGATAGTTCAGCGTCACCTGATAGGTTGGCATGGCGCTGCCGAGCTGGATCGTAATGTTCGGGTCTAGCGGTATCGCCGTCACGCTGAGCGTGCCCGCGGAGACTTCGCCGCCGAGCGGCAGGCCATCATAGGCCGGCTGGAATTTTCCGGATGCCGTTGGAAGAAACTCGAGTCGTGCCAGGCCGTTCTCGTCTGTGATGCTCACCGGATGGGTCTCGACGCCGTCGATCTGCCAGACGATCTTCTGGAGGGGAACAGCCTTGCCGTTGCCGTCGACCAGCTTCAGCTCAATGGGCGCCGTTTTCCGCTCTTCGGGATCGAACGTCACCTCCGTCTGGCCGGTGATCAGCCGATAGGACGGAAGCTCCGGCGCAGCCGTCGTGTCGACGCCGTCCCGGATCGTCAAATCGACCTGTAGCTTCCCGCTCGACGCGCGCAGCACGTCGCCCGTGGCTGCGCGCAGGGCGTACTCCGTGCCGGGAACAGACCAGCCATCGGGATCGCCGATACGTTTCACGTCGACGGCTCCCGAGACCATTTCGACGGCACCCTTCTCTCGGGGATGGAGCGTGACGCGAACGCTTTCCTTGGTGCGCTGATTGGTGACGACGACCTCCGCGGTCGGATCACTGCCGGCGGGCGCTTTCTCCAGCTCCCCGGTGATGCGGAACGGTCGCCACGAGGCGCCTTCCTTCAACGCGCTGTCCGGATCGGCGGTCGAAAACGCGAAGGACTTGAGCGGGGCGACCTGTCTTGTGATCTCGACGTCAAAGCTCTCGTCCTCGACCGCCGTCAGTTTCACGAACTTGTCGTCCTTATCCCTTTCGTCCTTGATCTGGGGCCGCTTGAGGCCCCCGTCCAGCAGCTCCATCGCGGTGTCCTTGTCCCTGCGATATGACAGCTTGACCTCCGCCTCGACGGGAAGCAGGCCCGGGTGCTGCGTGTCCTTGCGCTTGTCCAGCGCCGCAGCCCAGGCCTCCTTGGACGTGCTCTCGAGTTCGGCGAAATCCCAATACAGCTTCAGTGTCGCAGACTTCGTCTTGTCGACGGAGCCCACGAGCTCGAAGGTCGTCTTGCCGTCGGTCCTGGTCGCCTTGCCCTTCAGCGTGGTGCCGTCCTGTGTGAGCACCAGGCGCCGCTCCTGATCGCCGACCTTGATCTTCCACTCGCCCGAGAGATCGGGGACCGTATCGTCATCGGCGCGGCCAGAGCGGCTGTCCGCCGCAAGGATCGCAATCGCGACGGCAAGCAGGAAGCATGCTCGGAAAAGCCAGAGCAACGGATGGTGTCGTGCCGCCGGATGCCTTGCCATGCACGCCTCCGTGAGGAGAGGGAGAACGACCGAGAATGCTGAAGCCCGATTCCGGGTTCATTCCCGCTTCATCTCGAGCTCTTCCTTGTGGGTTTCGCCATTGTCGAGCGCGTATTGTCTCAAGAGCTTGCTGCCCACGAACACCCGCCCTTTGGTCCTGATCGTGCACGAGGCGCGTCGCAGCTTGTCGATCAAGGTACAGTCGAACGCTTCGGTCGTCTTGGCGCCGTCGTTCATGGTCTCGATATCGATCTTGAACGCCGCACCGATGCGGGCCTCCGGCAGCGTGGGTTCGTAGTTGGTGCACATGTGCCCGCCCAGGGGCAGCGGCTGGCAATGGAAGCCGACCTTCAACTTCACGGCCTCCTGGGCCTGCATTGCGCTTTGCGTGAATTGGCTGTCTCCGGTGCTCGCCACGTCAATGATGCAATTGTCGAGGAAATGCGTGTCGGTAATTCCGGCATCGCTGCAAATCTGCCTGGCGCGCTGACGGGCCGCTTCGTCGAGGCTTCGTGTCGAAACGGCAGCATAGGGGAAATCGAGGTCGGTCCAGGTGCTGGTGCTCTCTCCGCTGTCGTAGTCGAAGAGCGAGTCCCGCTGGCCGATGCGCCAGCTATGTCCGAAGATTCCGTAGAGCGCCTTGCGGGCGTCTTGTCCGCCCGCGACGTTCGCGACCAGCTCGGGCCATGCGACGGCCGTTCCGTCGCGCGACATCAAATCGTTCGCGGCGTTGCCGTCGAAGTTGCCGAACAGGCCGCCGATCTTGCCCGCGCGCGCATTCGCAAGGTCGACCGTAAGGTCGAGGTAGTAACTGTGCATGATCACGCGGATTTCGGAATGGTCCGGCCAGATCATCGAGAGCTTGCCGTCGATCCGGGCAACCCGGCCGCCTTTCGGCAGGGCGATGGCGCTGCCCTCGTCGGGAAGCGGCGTCGACTGACCATTGACGTAGAGGCCGGACCGTCGGCCCACATAGAAGCCAACACGGTCACCCACGACATTCGCGGCCACGGCCACATTCGTGCTGATGCTTCGCGATGTCCCTTGCCAGGGCGCCTGGCGGACCTGGACTTCCATGTCGTCGGTGGTCGACTTCAGCGCAACGAACTCGCCGATGAGCTGGAGATCGTAATACGCGCCGTCGATCGTGCGAATGTGCACGTCGCCATTGCTTGTCCCGCGGGTGCGCTCGCTGACCTCGCGTATTAGACCCTTGATCGGTGTGGGCCGCGGCGCAGGCGGTGCACCTCCGCTCGAAGGTTCGACTTGGGCCACCACGGGTGGAACGGGCTCGGGCGGATCGTTGTCGAAGAAGCGGTGAAACCAGCCCAGATACGCGCCCAGGCCAGCCAGGGCCA
This sequence comes from Bradyrhizobium guangdongense, assembly GCF_006483445.1. Lineage (GTDB taxonomy): Bacteria > Pseudomonadota > Alphaproteobacteria > Rhizobiales > Xanthobacteraceae > Bradyrhizobium > Bradyrhizobium guangdongense_A. The sequence goes on from NZ_PPPT01000112.1 coordinate 9,929, forward strand.
GTAGGGCTCCCGCCATCGTCACGAAGCGCCTCTTCCGCACGGCTCTTCTCCGAATTCGCAGGACGTGACGCCGAGACTGTACCTCGAACCATTGCGCGGCAATTCCAGCCGCACGACCGCCTTACGCATTCCGGCGACGCTTCGAGCAGGAGCTTCGGTCTTGTGGCCTCGACCGAAGCTGGCGGACGACGCGCAGCACAGACAGGCTAGCGAAACGAGGGTCGCTCCGCGTGTGAAATATTTCACAGGCGCAGGTAAATATGTTCCGAAGTGCCTGGCCGCCTGCGCGGAATCCTCCCGAGGGACGGACATTCGACTGCTTCTCCGGCGTTGATGCGCTCTCTCGCCGGTTGGGCCCTACAGGGCCCCCGCTGCTTACCAAGAGCTTATTTTGCAGCGGCGCTTCGCATCCTGCCATGCGATACTGATCGCATCGATCCGGGAACCCCGATGCAACCGTCTCACCCAGCCTCCTCGCGCCGCACCCTGATCGGTGCCGCGCTGCTTGCCGCGGTCGCAGCGCTGGGCTGGCTCACTTATGTGCTCGCGCTCGATGCCGGCTTCGTCCGCATGCAGCGCGAGGCCAATGACCGCCTGACGCTGATCGCGAGCAGCTTCGATGCCACGGTCGCGCGCTTCCGCTATCTGCCGGCGGTGCTGTCGCTGGCCGATCCGATCCGCGCACTCTACCGCGATCCGAAAGACACGGCCGCCATCGCCGCCGCCAATCGTTACCTGCAATCCCTGAACCAGAAGGCCGGCGCGGCCGAGCTCTACGTGCTCGACGGCACCGGCCTTGCGCTCGCCGCCAGCAATTTCGACCAGGACTCCAGCTTCGTTGGACAGAACTACGCGTTCCGTCCCTACTTCCAGGACGCGCTGCGCGGCGGCGAGGGTCATTACTATGCCGTCGGCGCCACCACCGGGCAGCCCGGCTATTTCCTCTCCCATCGCATCGAGGAGGCGGGCAAGACCATCGGCGTTGCCGTGGTCAAGATCGATCTCAGTCCGCTGGAATCGGATTGGGCGCGTGCCGGTGATCTCGTTGCGATGAAGGACGAGAACGGCGTGATCTTCCTTGCAAGCCGCGCGGAATGGAAATACCGCCCGGTGTCTTCAATTCCACAAAGCCGCATCGCCGAGCTTAACGCCGCACGTCAGTTCGGCCGGTCGATCGACGCCGCGCCGGTGTTCGTGGCTGATGGCGACAGATCGGGCGTCCAGGTCGGGCGCACGCGCGGCCGCGATGGTGTCGAGCCCGGCGAATATGCCCTGCAGGTTCGCGCCCTCGATCAGGGCTGGACACTGTTGCTGTTCTCCGACGCCGCCGACGCGCGCCGCCATGCGGCAACCGTTGCGACCGCCGGCGTGTTCGCACTGCTCGCAGCACTCCTGGTCGCCGTCGTCGCCGTTCAGCGGCGGCAGGTGATCCGCGCCAAGCTCGAGGCGCATGACGTGCTCGAGCAGCGCGTCGCCGAGCGCACCGAGGAACTGCGCAAGACCCATGAAAGCCTGGTGCAGAGCGCAAAGCTCGCGAGCCTCGGCCAGGCCTTGGCCGGGGTCGCGCATGAGATCAACCAGCCGCTCGCCGCGCTCAACACCTATGTCGCAAGCAGCCGGGTCCTGCTTCGCCGTAACGAGGTGGAGCGCGCCGCCGGTAATCTCGACGCCATGTCGGCAATCGCCGAGCGCATGATGGCGCTGATCGCGCATCTGCGCATGTTCGCGCGCAAGGAGACCGGCGCGCGCAGTGTGGTCGCGCTCGCGCCCGTGATCGACAATGCGATCCGCCTGCTGCAATACAAGATCGACAATGAGCGCATCGAGATCGTGCGTGTCATGCCGGCCGAGCCGCTGCATAGTCTGGCCAACCCGGTCCGGCTGGAGCAGGTCGTCGTCAACCTGCTATCGAACGCGATCGGCGCGATGCAAGGATGCGAGCGGCGCGTTCTCACCGTCACCCTCGGCCGCCGCGGCGGCCATGCCACGATCGCGATCACTGACACCGGCGTCGGGATCGCGCCGGAGCATCTGAAATCGCTGTTCGACCCGTTCTTCACCACCAAGGAAATCGGCGAGGGGCTTGGCCTCGGCCTCTCGATCTCGTACGGAATCGTCAGGGAGTTCGGAGGAGAGATCTTGGTGGACAGCGTACCGGGCAAGGGCTCGACCTTCACGGTGGTCATTCCCGCAGTCGACGGCAGCCCGGCCGCGACGCAAGCGGAATTGCAGGCATGAGCGGCAGCGGTCCTGCAAGCATGAGCGGCGCGGTTCTCGTCGTCGACGACGAAGAGATCGTCCGCGACTCCGTGCGGCAATGGCTGGAGCTCGGCGGCTTTGCGGTCCGCACCGCCGCAGGCGCGGAGGAGGCGCTGCGGCTCGTCCAGGAGATCCCGCCCGACGTCGTGCTCAGCGATTTCCGCATGCCGCAGATCTCGGGGCTGGAGCTGATGCGCGACATCCATCGCGCCGACCCCGATATCCCCGTGGTGCTGCTGACCGCCCATGGCGACGTGCCGCTGGCGGTCGCCGCGATGCGCGAGGGCGCCTACGATTTTTTGCAAAAGCCGCATGATCCGGAGCAGCTCTCGCTGGTGATTGCGCGTGCCGTCGAGCGGCGGCGGCTGAAATTGCAGCTCGGCGAGCTCGCAGGCCGGCTCGCGGCGAGTGGCGCGATCGAGAGCCGCCTGATCGGCCTGTCAAAGCCGATGGCCGCGCTGCGCGCCAGCGTGCTGGAGCTTGCCGGCCACGACCGCGACGTCATCGTCACCGGTGAGACCGGAACCGGCAAGGAGGTGGTGGCGCGCGCGCTCCACGATTTTGGCCCGCGCGCGAAAGCGCCGTTCGTTGCAGTGAACTGCGCGGCGATCCCGGCCGAGCTGTTCGAGAGCGAGTTGTTCGGACATGAGGCCGGGGCCTTCACGGGCGCGCGGGGCGCTCGCATCGGCAAGTTCGAGCACGCCTCCGGCGGCACCTTGCTGCTCGACGAGATCGAGAGCATGCCGCTGCCGTTCCAGGCCAAGATTCTTCGCGCGTTGCAGGAGCGCGCGATCGAGCGCGTCGGCTCGAACAAGCTCTTGGCCGTCGACGTGCGGGTGATCGCGGCCGCCAAGGGCGATCTCGCCGCCGCAAGCCGCGACGGGCGCTTCCGCTCCGATCTCTATTTCCGCCTCGCCGCCGCCGAGCTGCAATTGCCGGCGCTGCGCGAGCGCGGCAACGACGTGCTGCTGCTGTTCGAGCATTTTGCGGCCGCGGCCGCCAGGGGCGCAGGCGGCACGCTGGCGCCGCTGCGCGCCGACGATCTCGATGCGCTCCTCGCGCACGACTGGCCTGGCAATGTGCGCGAGCTGAAGAACGTCGCCGAGCGCTACGCACTCGGGCTCGCGGCGACCGGGCGCAGCGTCGCGGAGATATTACGGCGTGGCGAGCCCGGCGTGCCGCGGCGCACGCTCGCCGACCGCGTCGCCGGCTTTGAGCGGACGCTGATCGAGGCCGCCTTGCGCGAGCACGACTGGTCGATCGCAGACGTCACCGAGGAGCTCGGGGTTCCCCGCCGGACCCTAAATGAGAAGATGGTGAAATATTCGCTGGTCCGTCCCGGCCGCAAGGACGGCTGAACATCGGCGAAAATCCGCCGATGGCACCGTCAGCGTCGGCGGATTACCGCCGACGTTGTGGCGCGGCGTGTGAACGTTTCGCACAAAATCATCTGAAAACGTCGGCAAACCCCGCCTGATCTCCCGTTGCGCGCGGCTGGCACGGCCGTTGCTGAAGAAGGCGCCGAGACCATCTGGTCGTCCGGGGCGGCGCCACCTTGCGATCCAACAAGCAAGCGGCCGTGTCCCGCAGGGAACACCAAGCCTTTGGAGGATGTCGTGAGTTCACAGGAAGCCTCGATTCAAACCCTTGCCCCCGCGGGCGCCGAGCCCCGCAGCGATCTCGCCGACGTCAAGCGGCGGCTGCGCGCGATCTTCATCGGCTCGGTCGGCAATCTCGTCGAGTGGTACGATTTCTACGCCTACGCGGCCTTCGCGCTCTATTTTGCGAAAGCGTTCTTCCCCGACGGCGACGAGGTCGTGCAGCAGCTCAATGCCGCGCTGCTGTTCGCCGCCGGCTTCCTGGTGCGGCCGCTCGGCGGCTGGCTGTTTGGCCATCTCGCCGACAGCTACGGACGGCGCAATGCGCTGACGCTGTCGGTGGTGATGATGTGCTTCGGCTCGCTGATCATCGCGGTGACGCCGACCTATGCCTCGATCGGGATCGCGGCGCCGATCGTGCTCGGCCTCGCGCGCATCCTGCAGGGCTTGAGCCTCGGCGGCGAATACGGCACCAGCGCCACCTATCTCACCGAAGTCGCCGACGAGAAGAACCGCGGCTTCTATTCCAGCTTCCAGTACGTCACGCTGATCGGCGGCCAGCTCTGCGCCATCCTGGTGCTGTTGCTGCTGCAGAAGGTGTTTTTGTCGACCGAGGAGATTCGCGCCTGGGGCTGGCGGGTGCCGTTCGCCTTTGGTGCCGTGCTCGCCGTCGTCGCCGCTCTGATGCGCAGCAATTTGCACGAGACCGACGCTTTCAAGAGCAGCCAGAAGGTCGCCAAGAAGTCGAGCTCGATCCGCGCGCTGATGAACTATCCGCGCGAGGTGTTGCTGGTGGTCGGCCTCACCATGGGCGGCACCGCGGCGTTCTACACCTACACCACCTACATGCAAAAATTCCTGCGCCTCTCCGTCAAGCTCACCGACGACCAGACCACGATGGTGACGGCGGGCAGCCTCCTCTTCGCGATGGCTCTCCAGCCGATCTACGGCGCGATCTCGGATCGGATCGGACGCAAATGGCTGCTGATCGGGTTTGGCGTCTCGGGCACGCTGTTCACCATTCCGCTGCTGACCAGCCTGCAGGCGACGCACGACGCGTTCACGGCGTTCCTGCTGATCGCAGCCGCCTGGATGATCGTGTCGGGCTATACCGCGATCAACGCCGTGGTGAAGGCCGAGCTGTTCCCGACCAGCGTGCGGGCAACCGGTGTCGGCGTGCCCTATGCGCTCACGGTCTCGATCTTCGGCGGCACCGCGGAATCGATCGCGCTGTGGTTCAAGTCGATCGGGCACGAGAGCTGGTTCTACTATTATCTCACCGGCTGCATCGCGATCTCGCTGCTGGTTTATCTGACGATGCGGGACACCAAGAAGCTGTCGGCGATGAACCGGCACGAATAGGAGCGCGGGCGGAGGCGCGGGCCCGCTGCTCGCGCCTCAGCGCTGCACGCCGCGCCGCTGCATCGCAGGCGTCCACACCAGCCAAATGGTCGCGGGTTGCAATATTTCAGGCGATCTATTTATGGTGTAAGGTGGCGGCCCCGGCCTTCGCTGCGAAGGAGAGCTCTCATGTCCACCATCGTCTTTTTCGATCTTGGCGATACGCTCGTCATTCCGAAAATCGATCAAGGTACGCTGGCGGCGCTCAAGGTGCTGCCGTTTGCGACCAAGGTGCTCGACAAGTTGAAGCACACCAATGTCGCCGGCGCGGCCTTGCGCCTCGGCGTCATCTCGAACACCGGCAATGAGACGGGGGATCGGATGCGAACCCTGCTGCAGCAAGCCGGACTGCTCGGCTTCTTCGAGCCAGCCCTGCTGCTGTTCAGCTCGGTGGAGCATCTCGACAAGACCAGGACGGAATTCTTCCAGCTCGCCGCGACGCGCGCGGGCGTGCCGCCGGCGCAGTGCATTTATGTCGGAGAGAATGCCGATGAGCGCCGGGTGGCTGAATCGGCCGGCTTCCGCACGTCGTTCCATCCGCTGCACGTCTTCCACGTGCTCGGGCTGGTCTGACGGCGGAGCGGTCGCGCCCCGTCAGGACGGCGTCGCGCCCGGCTCCAGCGCCTCGCCCATCTCGAGCGGATGGGCCATGGCCTCATGCAGGGCGTCGCGATCGAGCTCGCCCTCGGACAGGCTGATCACGACGCAGGCGACGCCGTTGCCGATCAGATTGGTCAGCGCGCGACACTCGCTCATGAACTTGTCGATGCCGACCAGGATCGCGATCGACTGGATCGGAATGTCGGGCACGATCGAGAGCGTTGCCGCGAGCGTGATGAAACCCGCGCCGGTCACGCCCGAGGCGCCCTTCGAGGTGATCATGGCGATGCCGAGAATGCCGAGTTCCTGCCAGATCGTCAGGTTGGTGTTGGTGGCCTGCGCCAGGAACAGCGTTGCCAGCGTCATGTAGATGTTGGTGCCGTCGAGATTGAAACTGTAGCCGGTCGGGATGACGAGGCCGACCACGGAGCGCGAGGCGCCGAGATGCTCCATCTTCTGGATCATCTGCGGCAGCACCGTCTCGGATGACGAGGTGCCGAGCACGATCAACAGCTCGTCCTTGATATAGGCGATGAAGCGGATGATCGAGAAGCCTGCGAGCCGCGCGATGGCGCCGAGCACGATCAGCACGAACAGGATGCTGGTGAGGTAGAACGTGCCGATCAGGGCGGCGAGGTTGAGCAGCGAGCCGAGCCCGTAGGCGCCAACGGTGAAGGCCATGGCGCCGAACGCGCCGATCGGCGCGACGCGGACGATGATGCGGATGATGCCGAAGAACATCTTGGCCGCCTTGTCGATCGCCGCGGCGATCGGCTCGCCGGCCTTGCCGAGGAAGGCGATGGAAAACCCTGACAGGATCGAGATCAGCAGCACCTGGAGCAGGTCACCGCGCGCAATGGCGCCGAGATAGCTGTCGGGGATGATCGCCATCAGATGCGAGACGATGCCTTGCTCCTTGGCCTGGGTGACGTAGGTCGATACCGACTTCGGGTCGATCGTGGCAGGGTCGATGTTGAAGCCGTGCCCGGGCTGCAGCACTTCGCCGACCAGGAGGCCGACCGCGAGCGCCACGGTCGAGACCGCCTCGAAATAGATCAGCGACTTCAGCCCGACCCGGCCGACGCGCTTGAGGTCGCCCATCGAGGAGATGCCGTGCACGACGGTGCAGAAAATCACCGGCGCGATCATCATCTTGATCAGCGCGATGAAGCCGTCGCCGAGCGGCTTCAATTCCTTGCCGAGATTTGGATAGAAATAGCCGACGAGGATTCCGAGCGCGATGGCGATCAGGACCTGGACGTAGAGGATGCGATACCAGGGTTGGTGTCGGCGCGCGGCGGCCGGCCGGAACGCATCTGTCGTCATGGGATCCCCCCAATGGTGTTTTGACACCATCATGGAGTGCCGCGGCGTCGGCCGATACTCACAAGTTCGTCGGCATCTGCAGAACTGTTCCCCGTTTTGGGTGGACCTGCGCGCTCAGGTCAGGTGGGCGATGAGGCTGATCAGCTCGGCCTGCCGGTGCGTCCCGGTCTTGGAGAATGCCGACTTCAGATGATTGCGCGCGGTCTCGCGCGCGATGCCGAGCCGCCCGGCGGCGGCGTCGAGCGAGAGGCCGGTAACGAGGAGCGATACCAGCCGCGCTTCCGCGCGCGTCAGCTCGAAGGCCTGTGCGATCAGGCCGGGCTCGGGCGGCAGGCGCGGAATCAGGTTCGATAGCGTGAGCATCGCGCGCGCACCGAGGAACACGTTGCGTGCAGCGCCATCGATCGGCAGCACGCGCAGCACCACCGGCGGCTTGGCCGTGCGGCGGATCATTACCGGTTCGTGGGGACGTGCGGTGGACTCGGAGCTGAATCTGATGGCATCGATCAGGCGATCGATCCTGGCCATCGCCTGCTTGTCGTGCACGACCAGTTGCCGATTCCGAAGCTTGATCTCGTCGTCAAAGCCCGCATCGGCGGCGGCATTGCGGCTCAGCACCTGTCCAAGGCGATCGATGATGAGCGCAGGCTTGCGCACGCGGTCGAGCGCGTCGGTCATGCCGGCGAGCGCGACGCGGCCGATCGAGGTCGAAAGCGTTGCCGTTTCCGTCAGCCGCGGCGCGAGCTGCGCCAGGATCCGCGTATCGCGCGCGTCGAATGCACCTTCGCGCGACGTCCTCTGTAGCGTGAGAACCCACGAAGCGGAGCCGGCCCAGAAGCCGATGCCGGCGAACCACTGGAGTCCGAACGGACGCAGCACCTCATTGTACATGGGATCAATGCGCATCTGATCCGGCGTGACGCAGTCCTCGTCGGTGATGACTTCGCCCGACATGGCGCGCGGAACGCCGCGGGCGCGGGGATCCGCCAGGTGCCAGCCTTGTGCGAAATAACGCTGCAGGGCTTCGTTCATGGAGACCGTGCTGGGGACGTCGGGCGTGCGGATGTCGGCCTGGAGCAGCACGGCGCCGGTCGTGCCGGTCGCGCGACAGAGATCGTCCATGATCGCGGGCCACGCCGCCGGATCGATCGCGGCTTCGCCAAGGCGGCCGATGATCCCCGAGAGTTTGTCGTGATCGATCGCGCTCGTCGTCAAGGCACGTCCCCCGCCCGCGATAGGACAAAAATCTTCTCCGCCGGACGGGCGGCGGGCAAGGCCCATGTCCGCCTTCTGCAACGAAACCATCCGAATGGATGAGGGCACTAGGTAACTAAATACCAATAGATGTTATGGCCCGTATGGGTCATGCCGTTCCCTTGGGCATCGTCTAGGTGGTCAGACGATGAGCTCCTGCCGCCATGTCCTGATGTTGATCCTGCCGGCCGAACGGTCGATGGTCCCATGACCGCCGCCGAGCCGGGCAACGTCAGATGCGCGTGCTGTGGCGAGCACTCTCCGCAGCCGCTCCAGCCTGCCAGTAACGAATTCGGTGCGCGCGATCTCGACCACCGTCCGCCCGAGACGATGCGCTCCACCATGGAGAGTTGGCTGCAGGAATGTCCGCATTGCGGCTACGTCGCAGCCGATCTCGGCCAGGCCGAGCCGAGCGATCGCAAGCAAGTCAAGACAGATCGCTATCAGATGCTGCGCCACGGCCCTTATGTCTCGCGCCTGTCGAGCCGCTTTCTGCTGCGCGCCGTGCTCGACTCGCTCGGAGGCGATCGCGAGCGTGCCTTTGCCAATACGATCTGCGCGGCCTGGGACGCCGACGATCGCGATCTCAAGGACGCCGCGCGATCCCTGCGCAAGCGCGCGGCAAACTATCTGAAGGGGCATGACGAGGACTCGGTCGATCTCAAGCTCAGGCTGCTCGACATCCACCGGCGCGCATCGGACTGGAAGAGCGCGGATTTGATGGCGCGGCATCTGGCGGAGCAAAAGCTCGACCCGCAGACGTCGGCGATCCTTGCGTTCCAGGTCCGGCGCATCCATGCCAAGGACGACGCCGCCTACACCGTGGCGCACGCGCTGAGCGGCGACCTCGGCGCCGAGCACCGGCTCCGGATTCTGCGCTAGCAACGGTCGTCGCCCACCGCCACGTCCGATTTACCAAGGCCGAGAACAGGCTCGGTCGCCACGCTTTTCTCGCGTCCCAGCCTATCGCGGAACCCGCGCCATTGGTGTAGCTTCCCCGCAACAAAGGCGGATGTTTCTCGCCGCCAAATCAATGAGAGGCCCCCAATAAGGGAGGCCCAAAGGGAGTTCATGGGTCGCGCGGGATTTTTCCCTCTCTTGAGGCTGCAGCCGTGGTCGTGGCGGGCGTTTGCGTTCGCCGCGCTGGTCGTCGCAATGTCGGCCATCGTTCAGGGCGTGTGCGTGCTCCTCGGCGCCGACCTCCACTTCGCGGCCTTCCTGCCCGGCGTCTTCATCGTCGGGATCCTCGCCGGCGCTCCCGCCGCGGTGTTCGCCATTCTTCTGAGCATTCCGCTGGTGTGGTGGGCGTTCATGCCGCCGTTCTTCGAGTTCAGCCGGCTGACCATCGCCTATGCCCATGACATCAACCTGTTCTTCCTGTTCAGCGTGCTGCTGATCGGGCTCGCCGATCTCTGCCGCCTGACCGTGACGATCACCGGCCGCGGCGACCTGAACCGCGCGAACGAGACCACCGTACGGCGGTGACGTGACCCGCCGGCAACAGTTCGGAAACTATCGTTCCGCTCTCTTCCCGCCGCTAACTTTTCGAAAATCGTTCTGTCGCACCTTCGGCCCCGGAATGACGACGGGGAGTTTGGGACATGAACGGACAAGCCATCCTGGAGAATGTGCGCCGCTACCGTGCGATCGCCTCGCTGCATCGCCAGACGGCCGCGTTCCGGCCGCGCCAGAGCTGGTCCCTGCTGGAGCAGGCCAGCGAATGGGAATCGCGCGCGATCGCCGAGCTCGAGGCCTATTTTGCCGGCAACGAAAGGGCTTGGTCGGCAACGGAATTGGCCGCGGCCTGATCATTGCCTCGCCGCGCCGGTCATGTGATAGCAACCCGCATGGGGTCGAATCGTCAGTGCAGTTCGGCCGGGGGCATCCAATGGCGACTTTCAACCGCATCTTCACGACGGAACGGCTTCTCCAGATCATCGTCGTGCTCGGCGCCACGCTGATCATGAAGCTGATGAGCTGAGCGCCAAAGCGTTTTCGAGCGAAGTGGACGCCGGTTCGCGTCAAGAAAACGCGTCAAAACAAGAATCTAAAGCTATCTCCCGCGCAGCTCCGGCACGTCGGGCAAATAGTTCGCGCCTTCCGATCCCAAAAAGTCGAACATCGCCTGCGCTGGCGGCAGCAGAATCTTGTCGCTGCGCCGGATCACGTACCATTGCCGTACGATCGGCAGGCCGGCGACGTCGAGGATGATGAGACGTCCTTCGGCAAGCTCATGCGCGACCGTATGCGCCGAGATGAAGGCGATGCCGAGACCGGCGATGACCGCCTGCTTGATGGTCTCGTTACTGCTCATCTCCATGCCGATGATCGGCTCGAGATCGGAGCGCTGGAACATGCCCTCCATCAGGGTGCGCGTGCCCGAGCCGGGCTCGCGGGTCAGGAACGTCTCGTGCACGAGATCGGTGAGGTTCAGTCCCCGATCCTTGGCGAGCCAGTGTCCCCTGCGGGCCACGATGATGTGCGGATTGCGCCCCAACTGGCGGACGTCGACGGTGACGTCGGCCGGTGGCCGACCCATCACTGCGAAGTCGAGGTCGTAGCCGTGCATGGCCTCGCGGATCTCCTCGCGGTTACCGATGGTCAGCTTGATCTCGATCTTCGGATAGCGCTTCGAGAATTCGGCGATGGCGTGCGGCACGAAGTATTTTGCGGTCGAGACCGCGCCGAGATGCACCGTGCCGCCGGTGCGGCCCGCCAAGAGATCCAGCGCACCCTGGCAATCCGCGATCGCCGCCTCGACCCGATCGGCCAGCGCCAGCACCTCGCGCCCGGCGGCCGTGAGCAACATGCCGTCGCCGGTCCGCTGCACCAGCGGCAATCCCGCCAGATCCTGCAATTGGCGGAGCTGCTGCGTCACCGCCGGCTGGGTCAGGCCAAGCTGGGTGGAGGCGGCGGTCACGCTGCCTTTGGCCGACAATGCCGCGAGCGAGCGGAGCTGCCGGATCGTGAGATGCCGGAGCTGCGTCGCCGGATGAGCATTATAAGTAAAATCTTTGTCAGCCATCATGAATAGAAATTTTCCTTATTAAGCCGGCTCTGTCAATTTCTTCCTGCTGGGACCGATCGCCAGCCCCGCAAAGGCGGGGACGTCAGAGGCGGCGGCTAGCCAAGGGGACGGACGCAGATGACCGGGCAACTCAGGCTGGACGACTATCTTCAGCGGTACTCTGAAACCGCGCCGCATGCGCTCGCCGTTGCTGCCGCGGTCGATGCCATCGCGTCAGCCGCCATCGAGATCGCCGACCTCACCGGCACCGGCCAGTTCGCAGACGCATCCGGCCTGACCACCGGGCGCAACAGCGACGGCGATTTGCAGCGCGACCTCGATGTCCAGGCCGACGCCATCATCCGCCGCTGTCTGCTCCGCCAGCCGATCGCCGCGCTCGCCTCGGAAGAAATGCGCGAGCCGCAGATCGTCGACCGCCAGGCAAAAATCTGCGTCGCGATCGATCCGCTCGACGGCTCCTCCAACATCGACATCAACATGACCGTGGGCACGATCTTCTCGATCCTGCCGGCGCCTGACGATCTCGGCCTCGCGTTCCACCAGCGCGGCACGGCGCAACTCGCGGCCGGCTTTGTCACCTACGGCCCGCAGACCTCGCTGGTGCTGACGCTCGGCGACGGCGTCGACATCTTCACCTATGACCGCGCGGCCAAATGCTTCCGCCTCGCGCGCCGCGGCGTGCAGATTCCGGAGACGAGCGAGGAGTTCGCGATCAACGTCTCGAACCGCCGGCACTGGGATCCGCCGGTGCGCGCCTTCATCGACGAATGCCTCGCCGGCATCGACGGCCCGGCCAACCGCAATTTCAATATGCGCTGGATCGGCTCGCTGGTCGCCGAGGCCTATCGCATCCTTACCCGCGGCGGCGTGTTCCTCTATCCGTCCGACGCGCGGCCCGGCTATGGCGACGGCCGCCTGCGCCTGACTTACGAGGCGCATCCCATCGCCTTCATCATGGAGCAGGCGGGGGGCGCGGCCTCTACCGGGCGCGAGCGCATCCTCGATCTCGCCGCGCACAATCTGCATCAGCGCGTGCCTCTGGTCATGGGATCAAGCCATGAGGTGCGGCGCGTCGAGGAGCTGCATTGCGATCCGCTTCTGATCGCCAGCGTGTCCGCGCCGCTGTTCGCGCGCCGCGGCTTCTTCCGTCTGTGAGAGGTGCATCATGTCCCGCAAGCATCCGATCATCTCCATCACCGGCTCCTCCGGCGCAGGCACCACCTCGGTCAAGAAGACCTTTGAGCAGATATTCTTCCGCGAGAAGGTCAACGCCGTCTACATCGAGGGCGATGCGTTCCACCGCTACGACCGCGCCGAGATGCGCGTGCGGATGGCGCAGGAGGCCGAGCGCGGCAACAAGCATTTTAGCCATTTCAGCCCGGACACGAATTTGTTCGAGGAACTCGAGCGTGCCTTCCGCGACTATGGCGAAACCGGCACCGCGACGACGCGGCACTACGTCCACGACGCCGAGGAGTCCGCGCTGCATGGCGCGGCGCCCGGCACCTTCACCGAGTGGAAGCAGCTCCCGGAGAATTCCGACCTCTTGTTCTACGAGGGTCTGCACGGCGCGGTCGTCACTGATCGCGTCAACGTCGCGCGCTATGCGGATTTGAAGATCGGCGTCGTTCCCGTCATCAATCTCGAATGGATCCAGAAGCTGCACCGCGATCGCAACGCGCGCGGCTATTCGACCGAAGCCGTCACCGACACCATTTTGCGTCGGATGCCCGACTACATCCACTACATCTGCCCGCAATTCACCGACACCGACATCAACTTCCAGCGCGTACCGACGGTGGATACGTCCAATCCCTTCATCGCACGCTGGATCCCGACGCCTGACGAATCGATGGTCGTGATCCGCTTCAAGAATCCGCGCGGCATCGATTTTCCCTACCTGCTCTCGATGCTGCCGCAAAGCTGGATGTCGCGCGCGAACTCCATCGTCTGCCCGGGCGCGAAGCTCGACCTGGCGATGCAGCTCATCCTGACGCCGCTGATCATGCAGCTCATCGAACGCAAGCGAAGCCTGAAGTGAATAACGGGAGGATCTGATGAACATCTCGGTCCACGCCGAAGCCGACACCATTGCCGTCAGCCATCGCGATCTCGCCAATGCCGTCCGCTTCGTTGCGGTCGACGCCATCGAGAAATCGCAGTCCGGGCATCCCGGCCTGCCCATGGGCATGGCCGATGTCGCAACCGTCTTGTTCTCCCGCTTCCTGAAATTCGACTCCGCGCATCCGTACTGGCCGGACCGCGACCGCTTCGTGCTGTCCGCTGGCCACGGCTCGATGCTGCTTTATGCGTTGCTCTATCTCACCGGCGGCGACGTCAGCCTCGACGACATCAAGGCCTTCCGGCAGTGGGGATCGAAGACGCCGGGGCATCCCGAATATGGCCACACGCCGGGTGTCGAAACCACGACGGGTCCGCTGGGGCAGGGGATTGCGACCGCGGTCGGCATGGCGCTCGCCGAGCGCATGTCGAATGCGAAGCACGGCGACGGCCTCGTCGACCACTTCACCTATGTGATCGCGGGCGACGGCTGCCTGATGGAAGGCATCAGCCAGGAGGCGATCTCGCTCGCCGGCCATCTGCAACTGTCCCGCCTGATCGTGCTGTTCGACGACAACGGCATCTCCATCGACGGCGCGACGTCGCTGTCGACCTCGGACGACCACCTCGCGCGCTTCGCCGCCTCGGGCTGGTCGGTGCGCCGCGTGGATGGGCACGACCCCGAGGCGGTCGCCCAAGCGATTTCCGAGGAGCGCGCGACCGGAAAACCGTCGCTGATCGCCTGCCGCACCATCATCGGCTATGGCGCGCCGGATCGTCAGGGCACCGAGAAGGCGCATGGCGCGCCGCTCGGCACCGAGCAGACCGCGGCGGCGCGACGGGCCCTGGAATGGGACTATCAACCCTTCGTCGTTCCGATGCCGGTCATGAAGGCTTGGCGGATGATCGGGCAGCGTGGGCAGGTCGATCGTCTTGCCTGGCTCGATCGCTATGAGGATGCGACGCCGGCACAGCGCGACCAGTTCATCGAGGGCAAGGCGATGGCCCTCCCTGATACCTATGCCCAGGCCTCGGCCAAATTACGCGAGCGCTTTGCGACCGAGCGCCCGAAACTTGCGACGCGGCAGGCCTCACAGCAGGTGCTCGACGGCATCGCGGCCACCATTCCCGGCTTTGTCGGCGGCTCCGCGGACCTGACGCATTCGAACCTGACGCATGCGAAGAGCCAGCAGGGCATCCAGCGCGGCACGTTCGCCGGCGACTACATCCACTATGGCATTCGCGAGCATGGCATGGCGGCCGCGATGAACGGCCTAGCGCTCCATGGCGGCTTCATTCCCTATGGCGGCACGTTCCTCGCGTTCTCCGATTACAGCCGGCCGGCGATACGCCTGGCGGCGCTGATGAAGCTCCGTGTCATCCATGTCATGACCCACGACTCCATCGGCCTCGGCGAGGACGGACCGACGCACCAGCCGGTCGAGCATCTCGCCGCGCTCCGCGTCATCCCGAACCTCCTGGTGTTCCGCCCCGCCGACGCGGTGGAGACGCTGGAAGCTTGGGACTGCGCGCTGGAATCGACGACCCGTCCCTCGGTGCTGTGCCTGTCGCGCCAGGCGTTGCCGACCTTCCGGAGCGATGCACGCGGCCGCAATCGCACGGCACAAGGCGCCTATCTCGTCGTCACCCCCGATGGCGTCCGCGACGTGACGTTGATCGCAACCGGCTCCGAGGTGTCGCTCGCGATCGAGGCCGCACGCCTGCTCGCGACCGAGCATATCCGTGCGGCCGTGGTCTCGGCGCCATGCTTCGCTCTGTTCGAGGAGCAGCCTGAGAATTATCGCACCAACGTGCTCGGCACGGCACCGCGCGTCGGCATCGAGGCCGCGGTTCAAGGCGACTGGGCGCGCTGGATCGGCGCGGACGGCGAATTCGTCGGCATGCGCGGCTTTGGCGCGTCGGCGCCGGCGCCGGTGCTCTATCGCGAATTCGGCATCACGCCCCAGAGCATTGCGGAGGCGGCGCGGCGCGCGGTCGCACGCACCGGCAAGGCACAATAGGAGACCCCAATGGCACGTATCACCCTTCGGCAGTTGCTCGACCATGCGGCCCACCATGGCTACGCCGTGCCGGCGTTCAACATCAACAACATGGAGCAGGGCATCGCGATCATGCAGGCGGCGGCCGAGGTCGACGCGCCTGTCATCATTCAGGCCTCGCGCGGCGCGCGCAGCTATGCCGGCGATCTCATGCTCTCGCACATGATCGACGCGCTGGAGCGGACCTATCCGGAGATCCCGCTCTGCATGCATCAGGATCACGGCAATGACGAGGCGACTTGCGCCAGTGCCATCGCCCACGGCTTCACGTCGGTCATGATGGACGGTTCGCTCAAGGCCGACGCCAAGACCGCGGCCGACTACGACTACAACGTCGCCATCACTCGCCGTGTCGTGGATCTCGCCCATTGGGTAGGCGCCTCAGTCGAAGGCGAACTCGGCGTGCTCGGCTCGCTCGAACATGGCGGCGGCGAGCAGGAGGATGGCCACGGTGTCGAGGGCAAGGTGAGCCACGACCAGTTGCTGACCGATCCCGACCAGGCCGTGGAGTTTGTCCGCGCCACCAAGGTCGATGCGCTGGCGATCGCGATGGGCACGTCGCACGGCGCCTACAAGTTCAGCCGCAAGCCGGATGGCGACATCCTGGCGATGCGGGTGGTCGAGGAGATCCATCGGCGGCTGCCGAACACGCATCTTGTCATGCACGGCTCGTCCTCGGTGCCGCAGTCACTCCAGGACATGTTCAACCAGTTCGGCGGCGAGATGCCGCAGACCTGGGGGGTGCCAGTCGAGGAGATCGTCCGCGGCATCAAGAGCGGCGTGCGCAAGGTCAATATCGACACCGATTGCCGGCTGGCGATGACCGCGGTGTTCCGAAAAGTGGCAGCGCAAACGCGCAGCGAGTTCGACCCGCGAAAGTTCCTCAAGCCCGCGATGGATGCGATGCGCGAACTCTGTCGCGAACGGTTCGAGCAGTTCGGCACCGCCGGTCATGCGAGCAAAATCAAGGTCGTTCCCTTGAGCGAGATGGCGCGGCGCTACCGCACCGGTGAGCTCGACCCGCGCATCGATATCAGCGAGCCGGTCGCGGCCTGACGATTCAGAGAGCAGAGAAGGACAGGAGAGAGCCATGAACGCACATGCAGGCACAGTCCGCGGCAAGGAGCGCTATCGCTCGGGCGTGATGGAATACAAGCGCATGGGCTATTGGGAGCCGGACTACGTTCCGAAGGACACCGACGTCATCGCGCTGTTCCGCGTGACACCGCAGGAGGGCGTCGATCCGATCGAGGCGTCGGCCGCGGTTGCCGGCGAGTCCTCGACCGCGACCTGGACGGTGGTGTGGACCGATCGCCTCACCGCCGCGGAAAAGTACCGCGCAAAGTGCTATCGCGTCGATCCGGTACCGGGGACGCCGGGCTCGTACTTTGCCTATATCGCCTACGACCTCGACCTGTTCGAGCCGGGTTCGATCGCGAATCTGTCGGCCTCGATCATCGGAAACGTCTTCGGCTTCAAGCCGCTGAAAGCGCTGCGGCTGGAGGACATGCGCCTGCCGGTCGCTTACGTGAAGACGTTCCAGGGGCCCGCGACCGGCATCGTGGTCGAGCGCGAGCGGCTCGACAAGTTCGGCCGGCCGCTGCTGGGCGCGACGGTCAAGCCGAAGCTCGGGCTTTCCGGCCGCAACTACGGCCGCGTGGTCTATGAGGCGCTGAAGGGCGGGCTCGACTTCACCAAGGACGACGAGAACATCAATTCGCAGCCCTTCATGCACTGGCGCGAACGCTTCCTCTATTGCATGGAGGCCGTCAACCGCGCGCAGGCCGCGTCCGGCGAGGTGAAGGGGACCTATCTCAACGTCACCGCGGCGACCATGGAGGACATGTACGAGCGCGCGGAGTTCGCGAAAGAGCTCGGCTCGTGCATCGTCATGATCGACCTGGTGATCGGCTACACCGCGATCCAGTCCATGGCCAAATGGGCGCGGCGCAACGACATGATCCTGCATCTGCATCGCGCCGGTCACTCGACCTACACGCGGCAGAAGAGCCACGGCGTGTCGTTCCGCGTCATCGCCAAATGGATGCGGCTCGCCGGCGTCGACCATATCCATGCCGGCACGGTGGTCGGCAAGCTCGAAGGCGATCCCAACACCACGCGCGGCTACTACGACGTCTGCCGCGAGGATTTTAACCCATTGAGGCTCGAGCATGGCCTGTTCTTCGACCAGAACTGGGCGAGCCTGAACAAGATGATGCCGGTGGCGTCAGGCGGCATCCATGCCGGCCAGATGCATCAATTGATCGACCTGCTCGGCGAGGACGTCGTGCTGCAATTCGGCGGCGGCACGATCGGCCATCCCATGGGCATCGCAGCCGGCGCGATCGCCAACCGCGTGGCGCTGGAAGCGATGATCCTCGCCCGCAACGAGGGCCGCGACTATTTGCACGAGGGCCCGGAGATCCTGGCCAAGGCCGCCCAGACCTGCACGCCACTCAAGGCCGCGCTCGAGGTCTGGAAGGACGTCACGTTCAACTACGAATCCACCGACACGCCGGACTTCGTGCCGACAGCGATGGAAACCGTTTAGGGAGTAGCAAACATGAAACTCACGCAAGGCTGCTTTTCCTTCCTGCCCGATCTGACCGACGACCAGATCTCCAGGCAGGTGCAGTACTGCCTCGCCAACGGCTGGGCCGTGAACATCGAGTTCACCGACGATCCGCATCCCCGCAACACCTATTGGGAGATGTGGGGCCTGCCGATGTTCGATCTCCAGGACGCCGCCGGCGTCATGATGGAGCTCGCCGAATGTCGCAGGGTCTATGGCGACAAATACATCCGCATCAGCGGCTTCGACTCCAGCCATGGCTGGGAGTCGGTGCGGATCTCCTTCATCGTCAACCGCCCGCCGCAGGAGGCCGAGTTCGAGCTTATCAGGCAGGAGGTCGGCAGCCGCGCGATCCGCTACACCACGGTGCGGAAGGCGTCCGCACCAACCGCGCCGTAAAGCGCAAAATCGTTCTCCGCGCGGAGCTCTCCCTGCTCCGCATCCTTGGCGGACCACTGCTTCGCCGCCTGCCTCGCGGCGAAGCCCTTTTCTTCAGGACGGCCCATGCTCGACGTTCCCCACGCGACGACGACCGAAAGCAGCTTCGACCTGCGCAAGGAGGCCGAGGCCGCCGGCATCACCGAGACGCTGCAACAGCTCGAGCAGGAGCTGATCGGGCTCAAGCCGGTGAAGAGCCGGGTGCGCCAGATCGCCTCGCTGCTGCTGATCGAGCGCATCCGTCAGCGCGCAGGCCTCGCCGCCGCGCCGCCGACGCTGCACATGTCCTTCACCGGCAATCCCGGCACCGGCAAGACAACGGTTGCCTTGCGCATGGCAAAAATCCTGCACGGGCTCGGCTTCGTGCGGCGCGGGCAGGTGATTTCGGTGACGCGCGACGACCTCGTCGGGCAATATATCGGCCACACCGCGCCGAAGACGAAGGAGATCCTCAAGAAAGCGATGGGCGGCGTGCTCTTCATCGACGAGGCCTATTATCTGCACCGCCCCGACAATGAGCGCGACTACGGCCAGGAGGCGATCGAGATCCTGTTGCAGGTCATGGAGAACCAGCGCGAGGATCTCGTCGTCATCCTCGCCGGCTATGGTGAGCGGATGACGAGCTTCTTTGCCTCCAATCCCGGCTTCCGTTCCCGCATCGCCCACCACATCGAATTCCCCGACTATTCGGAAGACGAGCTGCTGGTCATCTCGGAACTGATGCTGAAGGAGCGTGGCTATCGCTTTTCGGACCAGGCCCGCCAAGCCTTCGAGAAATACATCGCGCTGCGCCGGACCCAGCCGTTCTTCTCCAACGCGCGCTCGATCCGCAACGCGGTCGATCGCATCCGGCTGCGGCAGGCCGACCGTCTGGTGTCCGACCTCGACCGCATGCTCGCTGTCGCCGACCTCGAAACCATCGAACCCGCCGACGTGCTGGCGAGCCGCGTGTTCACCGGCGGGGCCGATGCAATGAGGGGACCAAAGCCATGACCAAGGAGATCGTGATCGCGCCGTCGATCCTGGCCGCAAACTTTGCCCGGCTCGGCGAGGAGATCGCCGCGATCGATGCCGCCGGTGCGGACTGGATCCATTGCGACGTGATGGACGGGCATTTCGTGCCGAACATCAGTTTTGGTGCCGATGTGATCAAGGCTGTCAGCCCCTTTACGTCCAAGACGTTCGACGTCCACCTGATGATCGCGCCGGTCGATCCCTATCTCGAAGCCTTTGCCAAGGCGGGCGCCGACATCATCACCGTGCATGCCGAAGCGGGGCCGCATCTTGACCGCTCGCTCCAGGCGATCCGCGCGCTCGGCAAGAAAGCCGGCGTCAGCCTGTGTCCCGCTACCCCGGAGAGTGTGCTGGATTACATACTTGACCGTCTCGATCTGATCCTCGTCATGACCGTCAATCCCGGTTTTGGCGGCCAGTCGTTCCTGGGATCGCAGATCGAAAAGATCCAGCGCATCCGCGCCATGATCGGGGACCGGCCGATCCGGCTCGAGGTCGACGGCGGCGTCACGCGGGACAACGCGGCGGTCGTTGCGGCCGCCGGCGCCGACACCCTGGTGGCGGGTTCCGCGGTCTTTCGCGGCAACGGGATTGCCGATTACGCCAACAACATCGCCGCCATCCGTGTTGCCGCAGAGGCAGGCCGGGTTCCGCGGCGGAACTATAGTGCGGCGTCCTCGCGTGCCGGCGAGGGCGAACTGGTTCGGTAAGGGAGTCTCGCGAGGGGGCATCCACTCCTTGCGATGATGGCAATATACACCTGATTTGCCCGACGGGTCAAGCGGAATTTCGTAAAATCAGCAGTCGTTCCTCCCTGCCGATTTTCTACTGTGCATGGGGTTGTTTTCAACTCTTGCCAACGGCGCGGCGGAGCCTTTCGCCCAATGATGTGCACATCGCTCCGTGGTTCTACGGAAAATGCCTTGAAAGCGCTCAGCTCTTTCAGGCCGGGGTAACCAATGCCCGCAATCCCTGCGGCAGATTAACGCGCGTGCAATGCGCGCGGCTTCAATCTGCCGCTGGAAACGCGAAGGGCGTGGGATGCCAATTCAACGACATGGCCAGGATGTGCGCGGCTCGCTCGCGACGGCGGTGTGAGCATGCATCGCCTTCTCGCCGAGCAATTGCGGCTCTCCGTCGACGACACCGGCCAGATCGATTTGGACAGGCTCGGCGAGCTCGTCAGCGCGACTTATGAGGAGAGCGATCGCAGCCACCGGCGCATGAGCGAAGAGCTCGCGCAAACGCATGATCGCGCCGAGCAGGATCTGCTGCGCACCCGCGAGTTCCTCGACAAGATCATCGAGAACATCCCGATCGCGGTGTTCGCCAAGGACGCGCGGGACTCGCGCTATATCCTGCTCAATCGCGCCGGCGAGGAATATTACGGCCTGCCGCGCGAGCAGATGCTGGGCCGCACCCCGGAGGAGATCTTTCCCGAAGACGTCGCCCGCGTCGTCAGCGAGCAGGACCGTCGCGTCGTCGATGGCGGCACGCCGATGTTCCTCGAGGATCATCTGCTCGAGGTCGGCGTCAAGGGCCATGATCGCGTGGTCAATTCACGCAAGCTTTTGATCACCGACGCCAGGGGCGCGCCGCAATATCTGGTCGGCGTGATCGAGGACGTCACCGAGCGGATCGCGAACCAGGCCCGCATCAGTCATCTTGCGCATCATGACGCGCTGACCGATCTGCCCAATCGCAGCGCCTTCAACGAGACACTGGCCGAACGGCTGGCGCGAGCACAGGATGAATGCACGAGCTTTGCCGTGCTGAGCCTCGATCTCGACCGCTTCAAGGAAGTCAACGACGTGTTCGGCCATCCCGTCGGCGACATGCTGATGCGCGCCGCGGCCGAAAGGCTCAGGGCTGAGACCGACGGCGCCTTCGTGGCCCGCATCGGCGGCGACGAGTTCATGATCCTGATGGACGACGATGTTCCGCGCGACGACGTGCTGGCGCTCGCCGAACGCCTGGTCGAGACCATCGGCAAGGAGCTCGAGATCGACGATTATCTGCTCCATGTCGGCCTGAGCGTCGGCATCGCGGTCTATCCCCACGACGGCAGCGATTCCGAGACCTTGCTCGCAAATGCCGACTCCGCGCTCTACCGCGCCAAGCGCGAGGGCAGGGGCACCGTGCGCTTCTTCGAAACCGAGATGGACCAGGAGCTGCGCGACCGCAGGCTGTTGCAGCACGATCTGCGGCAGGCGCTGGAGCAGAACCAATTGACGGTCCACTTCCAGCCGCAGGCCAAGATGGACGGCGAGATCGTCGGCTTCGAGGCGCTGCTGCGCTGGCAGCACCCGACGCGCGGCCTGGTGCCGCCCGACCAGTTCATTCCGCTCGCGGAGGAGGCCGGATCGATCATCCCGATCGGCGAGTGGGTGTTGCGCGAGGCCTGCCGGGAAGCGGCATCCTGGCCGCGACCGCTGCAGGTCGCGGTCAATCTGTCGCCGTGCCAGTTTCAGGCCGGCGACCTCCAGGGCACCATCCACCAGATCCTGCTGGAGACCGGTCTCTCTCCGGCGCGGCTCGAAGTCGAGATCACCGAGGGCGTGCTGATCGGCGACTTTGCCGGCGCGCTCAATCTGCTGCGGCGTTTGAAGGCGCTCGGTGTCCGCATCGCCATGGACGATTTCGGAACCGGCTATTCCTCGCTGTCCTATCTGCAGTCGTTTCCGTTCGACAAGATCAAGATCGACCGCAGCTTCATCTCCAATCTCGAGAGCACGCCGCA
This sequence comes from Bradyrhizobium guangdongense, assembly GCF_006483445.1. Taxonomy (GTDB): domain Bacteria; phylum Pseudomonadota; class Alphaproteobacteria; order Rhizobiales; family Xanthobacteraceae; genus Bradyrhizobium; species Bradyrhizobium guangdongense_A. The sequence goes on from NZ_PPPT01000112.1 coordinate 32,280, forward strand.
ATCGACCGAGATCGTGCGTGCAGTGTTGGGTCTCGCCCATGCGCTCAACATTCCCGTGGTCGCGGAAGGCGTGGAGACCGAGGCGCAGCGGGCCTTCCTCGCTCATGAAGCCTGCGAGGAGATGCAGGGCTATCTCGTCGGCCGTCCCGATCTGATCGAGCGGTACCTGGATGTCATCGGCGTGACCGTGGAACACCGCCGCTACGGCTGAGCTGTCCCGGAAAACGAAAGAGCCGCCGGTCGATCGCCTGGCGGCTCTTTCGTTTTCC
>NZ_PPPT01000113.1 GCF_006483445.1 Bradyrhizobium guangdongense
GCCATCCACGATCTTTCTTTCGGGACGAAGAACCTGGATGGCCGGGACAAGCCCGGGCATGACGAGTTGAAGGCATGGCCGACCAAAACGGGTCTGCTACGCTTTCGCTCGAACTGACAGTCGTAGGTGAGGTGTAACCTTCAGACCGCTACTTCCCCGCCAGCCTCACACCCAGCCGTCCCGCCAACTCCTGCGTGAACTGCCAGGCGACGCGGCCTGATCTTGAGCCGCGCGTGGTCGACCATTCCAGGGCTTCGCGTTCGAGCTGCTCGTCATCCATCTTGATGCCGAAATGGCCGCAATAGCCGCGGACCATCGCGAGATATTCGTCCTGGCTGCAGCGGTGGAAGCCGAGCCAGAGGCCGAAGCGGTCCGACAGCGAGACCTTTTCCTCGACGGCTTCGCCCGGATTGATCGCGGTCGAGCGCTCGTTCTCGATCATGTCGCGCGCCAGCAGATGGCGGCGGTTGGAGGTGGCGTAGAGGATGACGTTCTCGGGCCGGCCCTCGATGCCGCCTTCCAGCACCGCCTTCAGCGACTTGTAGGAGGCGTCGTTGCCGTCGAAGGAGAGGTCGTCGCAGAACACGATGAAGCGGAACGAGGAATCGCGGAGCTGCTCCATCAGTGCGGGCAGGGTCTCGATGTCCTCGCGATGGATCTCGATCAGCTTCAACTTGTCGGCGGCTTTGCGGCTCGCATTGATGGACGCGTGCGCGGCCTTCACCAGCGACGACTTGCCCATGCCGCGCGCGCCCCAGAGCAGGGCATTGTTGGCGGGCAGACCATTGGCAAAACGCTCGGTGTTCTCGATCAGGATGTCGCGCATCCGGTCGATGCCTTTGAGCAGGAAGAGGTCTACCCGGCTGACCCGCGGGACCGCCGAGAGGCGCCCGTCCGGATGCCAGACGAAGGCATCAGTGCGGTCGAAGGAGGCGGCCGGCGGGCCCGATTGAGCCTGGGCGGAGAGGTGTGCCGCGATCGTTTCCAGCGCACGGACGATTCGCTCCTGCGAGGGGTCCGAACCTGAGGTCGTGGGGCGTTTTGCCGCGAGCCGGGCAGGCTTTTGGGCAGCTCTTTTGGCGGGCCTGGAAGCCGTGGTTTTGCTTGGTTTTCTGGGCATGTCCGAAGTTCCTGAGAACGCAGCCTTATCGGGCCTTGGGACGCGCCGCAAGGTGGCCAAATCGGGGGGCTGGCAGCGTTGCAATTGGGGCAATGGCCGCTATAGTCCGCGCGAAATTTGACCGAACCGGTCGCCTCTTGGGGGCGGGACCGGCCATCTCCCGTTCACGAGGATAGTTCGAATGCTGATTACCCCTGCGTATGCCCAGGCTGCGGCCGGTGGCGACACCAACAGCATGTTGATGTCGCTTCTGCCGTTCGCCCTGATCTTCGTGATCATGTACTTCCTGATTCTGCGCCCCCAGCAGAAGAAGGTGCGCGACCATGCCGATCTCGTGAAGAACATCCGTCGCGGCGACACCGTCGTGACCTCGGGCGGCCTCGTCGGCAAGGTCACCAAGGTGGTCGACGACGACCAGATCGAGTTCGAGATTTCCGATGGCGTGCGGGTGCGCCAGATGCGCCAGATGATCTCCGGCGTGCGCGCCAAGGGCGAGCCGGCGAAGGAAAAAGAAAGCGCCAAGGACGACAGCTCGGCAAGCTGAGCCGTTCTCGCAATCTCCTGATCTGACAGGTTCAATCGATGTTGTATTTCACGCGGTGGAAGGCGCTGGGGATCATCCTGACAGCGCTGATCGTGTGCCTCTTCGCGGTCCCGAACTTCTTTCCCGAGGCGCAGGTCAAGACCTGGCCCGCCTGGGCGCAGCGTCGGATCGTGCTCGGCCTCGACCTGCAGGGCGGCTCCTATCTGCTGCTCGAGGTCGATTCCAACTACGTGAAGAAGGAAAAGCTCGACCAGTTGCGCGACGACGTCCGCCGCGTGCTGCGTGAAGCCAAGATCGGCTACACCGGCCTGTCGACCAAGGGCGATTTCGTCGAGGTCAGGGTCAAGGACACCGATGCCCAGGCGGCACTGGCGAAGCTGCGCGACCTGGCGCAGCCGATCGGCGGCCTGATGGGATCGAGCGGCCAGCGCGACCTCGAGGTGACGGATGCTACCGGCGGGCTGATCCGCCTCTCCATTCCGCAGCCCGCGATGCTCGAGCGCATGCGCAAGACCATCGAGCAATCGATCCAGATCGTCGAGCGCCGTGTCAACGAGCTCGGCACCGTCGAGCCCATCATCCAGCGCCAGGGCAATGACCGCATCCTGGTGCAGGTGCCCGGCCTGCAGGACCCGACCCGTCTGAAGGACTTGCTCGGCAAGACCGCAAAGATGGAATTCCGCATGGTCGACACCTCGGTGCCGCCGGATCAGGCGCAGCAGGGCAAGCTGCCGCCGGACTCCGAGCTCCTGATGAGCGCGTCGCCGCCGCCGGTCCCCTACGTGGTCAAGAAGCAGGTGCTGGTCGCGGGCGGCGACCTGACCGACGCCCAGGCGAGCTTCGACCAGCGCACCAGCGAGCCAGTCGTCAGCTTCAAGTTCAACACCTCGGGCGCGCGCAAATTTGCGACCGCCACGCAGGAGAATGTCGGGCTGCCCTTCGCCATCGTGCTCGACAACAAGGTGATCTCCGCGCCCGTGATCCGCGAGCCGATCACCGGCGGCCAGGGCCAGATCTCCGGCAATTTCACCGTGCAATCGGCCAACGATCTCGCGATCCTGTTGCGCGCCGGCGCTCTGCCGGCACCGCTGACGGTGGTCGAAGAGCGCACCGTCGGTCCGGGCCTCGGCCAGGATTCGATCGAGAAGGGCGAGCTGGCGGCTTACGTCGGCTCGATCCTGGTCATCGTGTTCATGCTGGTGACCTACCGTCTGTTCGGCGTGTTCGCCAACATCGCCGTCGCCATCAACGTCGCCATGATCTTCGGCCTGTTGTCGCTGCTCAACGCCACGCTGACGCTGCCCGGCATCGCCGGCATCGTGCTCACCGTCGGTATCGCCGTCGATTCCAACGTGCTGATCTATGAGCGCATCCGCGAGGAGCTGCGCGGCGGCCGCAACGCGATCTCGGCGATCGACGCCGGCTTCAAGCGGGCGCTTGCGACCATCCTCGATTCCAATATCACGACCTTCATTGCCGCTGCGGTGCTGTTCTATATCGGCACCGGCCCGGTGCGCGGCTTCGCCGTGACGCTCGGCATCGGCATCATCACCACGGTGTTCACCGCCTTCACGCTGACCCGGCTGATCGTGGCCGGGTGGGTGCGGTGGAAGCGGCCGCAGAGCGTGCCGATCTAGGAGCCTGATTGTGACTCAGACCGTTCTCATCGGGCTCGGCATCCTGATTGCCATCCTCACCGTGGTCTCGGCGCTCGGCCTGCTGCCGTCGCTGCGCATCGTCCCTGACAACACGCATTTCGACTTCACGCGCTTCCGCCGCATCAGCTTCCCGATCTCGGCGGCGCTGTCGATCGTCGCCATCACGCTGTTCTTTACGCATGGCCTGAATCTGGGCATCGACTTCAAGGGCGGCTTGCTGTTGGAGGTCAAGGCAAAGTCGGGGACCGCCGACATCGCCGCGATGCGCGCCGCGGTGGAAGGATTGCGTCTCGGCGAGGTCCAGCTGCAGCAGTTCGGCGGCCCCGAGAACGTCCTGATCCGTGTTGCCGAGCAGCCCGGCGGAGACGCCGCCCAGCAGGTGGCCCTGCAGAAGGTTCGTGGCGTGCTCGGAGACGGCGTCAGCATTGAGCGCACCGAGGTGCTCGGCCCGCGCGTCGCCGGCGAGCTGCTCGCCTACGGCATGCTCGGCCTGATGCTCGCGATCGTCGCCATCCTGATCTATCTCTGGTTCCGCTTCGAATGGCAGTTCGCGTTAGGGGCCATGATCGCCAACGTGCACGACATCGTGCTCACGATCGGCTTCATGTCGATCAGCCAGGTCGATTTCGACCTGACCAGTATCGCGGCACTTCTGACCATTCTCGGCTATTCGCTCAACGATACCGTCGTCATCTACGACCGTATCCGCGAGATGCTGCGCCGCTACAAGAAGATGCCGATGCCGCAGCTTCTCAACGAGTCCATCAACTCGACGCTGTCACGCTCGATCATCACCCACGTCACGGTGACGCTGGCGCTGCTCGCGCTGCTCGTGTTCGGCGGCCACGCCATCCACAGCTTCACGGCCGTGATGATGTTCGGCGTCGTGCTGGTCGGCACCTACACCTCGATCTTCATCGCGGCGCCGATCCTGATCTATCTCGGCGTCCACAGCCAGCGCTTCGATGCGGCGGAAGAGCAGGCTACGCCGGCGAAGAAAAATCGGCCATGATCCGAACCGCGTGCCCTCGCATGCGTTCGCGAGGGCAGCGATCTCATTCGGACTGATATCATGGCAGGCGATCCCAACGCTCCGCATTTCCCGCGCTCGGCGCCGATCGACGCCTACGGCAAGGGCGGCTTTGCTTTCGCCGGCATGTCGCATCGGGGTTCGCTGCTCTGCCTGCCCGAGGCGATCTGGGCCTGGGATGTCACGGATCCCGCGAAGATCGACCGCTATTCGCTGGAGAAGGTGTTTGCCGCGGCCAACAGCATCGACACGCTGCTGGTCGGCACGGGAACCGGGATCTGGCTGCCGCCGCCGGAGTTGCGGCAAGCGTTGAAGGCGGTGAGGGTGGTGCTCGACACGATGCAGACCGGACCTGCCGTGCGCACCTACAACATCATGATGGGCGAGCGGCGGCGCGTTGCGGCCGCCCTGATCGCCGTGCCATGACCGCGGCCAGCGCGCCCACTGACGCGGCCGCGTTTTGCGCCGATCTCGTCCGCAGCCATGATTTTCCGCGCTACGCGTCCACGCTGTTCGTGCCGGCCACCGAGCGCCGTGCGCTGCTCGCGCTCTACGCCTTCAATGTCGAGATCGTCCGCGTCCGCGACCAGGTGACCCAGCCGCTGCCGGGCGAGATCCGGATGCAATGGTGGACCGACATGCTGGCCGGCCATGTCCATGGCAGCGCCGAGGGCAATCCCGTGGCTGCCGAGCTGTTGCTCGCGATCCGCGATTTCAGCCTGCCGGTCGAGCCGCTGTCGCTGCTCGCCGAGGAGCACCAGTTCGATCTCTACAACGACCCGATGCCGACGATGGCGGCGCTGGAGGGTTATCTCTCGGCGACGTCGTCGGCGCTGTTCGCGCTGGCTGCGCGCGTCCTGGCGCAGCCCTCGGCGGCCGCCGAGCATCTGGCCCGGCATGCCGGCCTTGCGCAGGGCATTGTGCAGGTGATGGCGAACCTGCCGCGCGATGCCGCGCATCGCCAATTGTTCGTGCCGCAGCAGCTCCTCGAAAGCCATGGCAGCCACATGGAGGAGGTGTTTTCGGCCAAGGAGACGCCGACCATCCGGGCAGCGCTGGAGGCGCTCGCCGGCGATGGGCGGCAGCATCTGGCGACCGCGCAATCGCTGCTGGGGGATTTGCCGCCCGCGGCGCGGCGTGCCTTCCTGCCGCTCGCGCTGGTGCGGCGCGATCTCGCGCAGCTCGCGCGGGCCGACCGCAATCCATTCCTTCCGCAGCCGGTTTCGCGGCTGGCGACCCTGTGGACGCTGTGGCGCGCGTCACGGTCGCGTGAATTTACCAAATAGGCGGGGCCAACTCGCTCGCGCCTGCCAAATGCTCTATGCTGTCCCATGGCCGAAGCATCCCAAATCACATCAGAGACGCCAGCCCCCGCAGTCGATCTGAGCGGCCTGCCGGTGACATCAGCCGACCTCCATGCCGCCGCCGAAACCATACGCGGCGCCGTCGTCGAGACGCCCTGTGGCTACAGCCGCACGCTCAGCAATATCTGCGGCTGCGACATCTGGCTGAAATTCGAGAACCTGCAATTCACCTCGTCCTTCAAGGAACGCGGCGCGCTCAACCGCCTGACGGCGCTGTCGGACGAGGAGCGCAAGCGCGGCGTGATCGCGATGTCCGCCGGCAACCACGCGCAGGGCGTCGCCTATCACGCCAAGCGCCTCGGCATTCCCGCGACCATCGTGATGCCGGTCGGCACGCCCATGGTGAAGATCGAGAACACGCGGCATCACGGCGCCGAGGTGATCGTGACGGGCGCGACGCTGGAGGAGGCCGCTGCGTCAGCGCGTGAGCATGGCGAAGCGCGCGGCATGATCTTTGTCCATCCCTATGACGATCCGCTCGTGATCGCGGGGCAGGGCACGGTTGCGCTGGAAATGCTGAAGGCGGTGCCGGAGCTGGATGAGCTGGTCGTGCCGATCGGCGGCGGCGGCCTGATCAGCGGCATGGCGATCGCGGCCCGCTCGCTCAAGCCGTTGATCCAGATCATGGGCGTCGAGGCCTGGCTTTATCCCTCGATGTACAACGCGATTCATGGCGGCAATTTGCCGGCGCGCGGCGATACGCTCGCCGAGGGCATCGCGGTCAAATCGCCGGGCAAGATCACGACCGAGATCGTGCGGCGTCTGGTGGACGACATCGCGCTGGTCAACGAGGCCGAGCTCGAGCGTGCGGTCGCGACCCTGATCTCGATCGAGAAGACGGTCGTGGAGGGCGCGGGCGCGGCCGGGCTCGCCGCCATCATGTCGGACCCGTCGCGCTTCGCGGGCCGGAAGATTGGCCTCGTGCTGAGCGGCGGCAATATCGACACGCGGCTGATCGCCTCCGTGCTCACCCGCGAGCTCGCGCGCGAGGGGCGGCTGACCCAGCTCTCGCTCGACATCCCCGACCGTCCGGGCCAGCTGGCCGCGGTCGCAGCGCTGCTCGCCGAGGCCGGCGCCAACATCATCGAGGTCTCGCATCAGCGGACGTTTTCGGACCTGCCGGCCAAGGCGACACTCTTGCAGCTCGTCATCGAGACCCGCGATGCCGCGCATCTCGACGAGGTCATGGCAAAACTCGGCGCATCCGGATTGAGCGTGCGCTGCGCGTGAGGGATTAGCGCGGCGTCAGCCTCGCGATGTGGTCGATCAGGCGATCGATCTCGGCTTCCGTGTTGTAGTAATGCGGCGACGCGCGCACCACCGGCGGCAGCGCGCGCAGCTCGGCATCGATCAGCGTGCTCGACGGATCGGATGCGCCGATGGTGATGCCGGCTTTTGCCGCGCCGGCGACGATGGCATAGGCGTCATGGCCCTCCAGCGTGAAGCTGACGATCGCACCAGGCGAACGACCGAGGTCGCGAAGGGTGATGCCGCCGATCGAAGCGATGCCATTGCGAAGACGACCGGCAAGCATGCGGCAGCGCTCTTCGATCGGGCCGAGCCCAATGGCCAGCGCATAGTCGACGGCAACGCCGAGCCCGAGCCGTGCGGTATAATTGTTCTCCCACGTCTCGAACCGGCGCGCGTCGTCACGAAGCCGGTATTCGTTGCGCGCGACCCAGGGCGCGGCAAAGTGGTCGATGATCGGCGGCTCCAGTTGTTGCAGCAGCGGCCGGCGGACGTAGAGAAAACCCGTGCCGCGCGGGCCGCGCAAAAATTTGCGGCCCGTCGCCGAAAGCATGTCGCAGCCGATCGTTTCGACGTCGACCGGCATCTGGCCGACCGCCTGGCAGGCGTCCAGCAGATAGGGGATGCCGTGCGTCCGCGCGATCCTGCCGATGCTCGCTGCGGGATTGACGAGGCCGCCATTGGTCGGGACCCAGGTGATGGCAATCAGCTTGACGCGTTTGTCGATCATGCGCTCGAGCGCCTCGACATCAAGTTCGCCGCTGGCATCGCTCGGCACGACGTCGATGACCGCGCCGGTTCGTTTGGCAACCTGAAGGAAGGCGACGTAGTTGGCGGCGTATTCGGCCTCTGCGGTGAGGATGCGGTCGCCCCGTTGAAACGGCAGCGCGTAGAACGCCATCTGCCAGGCTACGGTGGCGTTCTCGGTGAGCGCGATCTCGTCGGGCGCGGCATTGAGCAGGCGGGCCACGGAGCCATAGACCGCCTCGAGGCGTTCGGACTGGCGGTCGGCGGCCGCATAGCCGCCGATCTCGCTCTCGAGGTCGATATGCCCCTTCATGGCCGCGACCACGGGGGTGGGCATGAGCGCGGCGCCGGCGTTGTGCAGGTAGGTCTGCCGCGCGGCGGCTGGCGTATCGGCGCGAATTTTGTCGATGTCGATCATATCGACCTCAGATGCAGAGGCTGAGCAGCTTGATATGGCAGGTGCTCGCTTTGGGCTTGCTCGCGGGTGCGGCGTCGCGCTTCACGGCGACGACGGGCTCCTGGTCCTTCTTGCCCTTCTTCGGCTTCGGCTCGTAATCGCCGGCGATGACCATGGCCCAGTAGGTGCGCTTGCCGCTCGCGGTCCTGGCGCTCGCAATGCCGACGCGGGAGGCATTGCGCAGGAGCAGGTTCTTGCGGTGGCCGGAGGAATCGATCCACTGGCCGAGCGTCTTCTCAAAGCTCTCATAGCCATAGGCGATGTTCTCGGCGGCGCGTCCGGCGCCGGCCGGTGCGACGCGCCGGTTGAACGGGCCGAGCGCATCGTGGCTGAGATTGTCCTTGGCAGCCATCGCGCGGGCCTGGTCCATCGCGATGCGATCCAGCGTGGCGTCGCGCACGACCTTGGGCTCGCCGTGCTTCGCGCGGAAGCTGGAGATCTGCTCGGCCGCCGACTCCGCGGCGATGGCAGGTGCGGCGCCCAGCAGCAGAAGGCCTGCGATCAGCAGGCTCGCGCGACGCTTTAGTGTCCCCCAGCGGTTCATGGTTCCCCAAGCCAGTGTGATCTCTGGCTTCTCCACCGGCAATGTGGAGCCTTCATGGCGCGATTTTCGATCTAGCTCGTCGGCAGGTCGGCCTCGAAGTTGAAGCGGTCGCGCAGATTCTTGCGCTGCTCGAGGATGTCCTTGAGGAATTCGCGGTCCTCGTCGCTTTTCATCATCGGCTCGATCAGGTCGAGCTGGTTCATGGCGACCAGCTGCAAAATCTCCGTCCGCGGCTTGCCGGCGGCGTCGCGCGGCAGCGCGTGCACCACCTGGATGTGTTCCGGCGGCTTGGGTCCCCTGGCGGCATTGAGCTCATTGCGGAGCTGGCCCTCCAGCGCCGCCTGATCCGCCTCCACGAAGGCGTACAGCCCGACGCCGGAGCGGCGGTCGGCGAAGGCGACGATCGCGGTGTCGCGCACGGCCGGGTTCTTGCGGATGAGGTCGATCAGGACGGGCGCATCGTTGACGAGCCTGCGGCCGCCGCCCTCGCGGTCGGTGAAGTTGAAGAGACCGCGCGTGATGGCGCGATAGACCTTCTTGCCGGTGACGAGCCACAGGCTCGCCGCGAAGGACTTTTTGGCCAACACCTTGCGCTCGCGCGGCGTCAGCGCCTCCGCTGCATAGGAGCGCTTGTGCTTGAGGAGATGGCGGAGGTCTTCATAGGCGAGGATACGGTAGAGCTTGCCGCGGCGCTTGAAGCAGGCCGCGAGCTGGAAATCCGTGACATAGGCGTGGCCGTCGCGCCCCATCAGCCAGTTCTGCTCCTTGGCAAGGTCGTTGTGGCAGATGCCGGCGCGGCGCATGCGGCGCAGCACGTCCTTGGCGGAACGGAAATAGGCGAGGTTGCCGTGCGGCTTTGCCATTTGCAGCGCCACGCCGTCGACAAAGCCGCGCACCAGCGCGCGGCGCCCGGCCCAGAGCAGCTCCGGTCCGAGGTTGAGGCCCCTGGCGCGCCCGAGTGCGTGCTTCTCCCGCGCGAACAGATGGCGGGCGAGCAGGAACGACCACCACGGCACCTCGTCCAGGCGGCGCAGCACGGCATCGACCTCGCCGCTCTCGCTGCGGAAGCGTCCGCGCTCGACGGTCGAGAACACGTCGCGCTTGAGCAGCACGCCCTCGGTCCAGCGCGCCGCGAGCACCGCGGTGTCTTCGGTGGGAAGTCTCATGAAAGGCTCACGCCGCCGCAGCAATGCGAAGATTGTCGGCGATCCAGCGGTCGATGTCCGCAAGCGCCCGCGCGCTCATCGCCTGCTTCTTGGCGACCGTCTTCTCGTTGCCTCGCAGCCGCGTGCCGTCGGGCTTCTTGGTCGGGTTGCTCGCAAGCGGCGGGAACAGGCCAAAGTTGATGTTCATCGGCTGGAACGAGCGCGTGCCCGGCTCGATCGTCTCGATATGGCCGCCGGTGATGTGGCCGAGCAGCGAGCCCAGCGCCGTGGTCGGCGGAGGGGACGCGAGCGTCTCGCCGCGGGCCTCGGCCGCCGCATAAAGACCGGCCATCAGGCCGATGCTGGCTGATTCCACATAGCCCTCGCAGCCCGTCATCTGGCCGGCAAAGCGCAGCCGCGGCTGCGCACGCAGGCGGAGCTGGCCGTCGAGCAGCTTTGGCGAGTTGAGGAAGGTGTTGCGGTGCAGGCCGCCGAGACGGGCGAACTCTGCGTTCTCAAGGCCCGGAATGGTGCGGAAGATGCGCTGCTGCTCGCCATATTTCAGCTTCGTCTGGAAGCCGACGATGTTGTAGAGCGTGCCGAGCTTGTTGTCCTGGCGGAGCTGCACGATCGCGTAGGGTTTTGTGGTGGGATCGTGCGGGTTGGTGAGGCCGACCGGCTTCATCGGCCCGTGGCGCAGGGTCTCGGGACCACGCTCCGCCATCACCTCGATCGGCAGGCAGCCGTCGAAATAGGGCGTGTTGGTCTCCCACTCCTTGAACTCGGTCTTGTCGCCGGCGACCAGCGCGGCGACGAAGGTCTCGTACTGCTCCTTCGTCATGGGGCAGTTGAGGTAATCAGCGCCGTTGCCGCCGGGGCCGACCTTGTCATAGCGCGACTGGAACCAGGCCACCGACATGTCGATGGACTCGCGATGCACGATCGGGGCGATCGCGTCGAAGAAGGCCAGCGCATTCTCGTCGGTCAATTCGCGGATGGCGTCCGCGAGCGGCGCGGAGGTGAGGGGGCCGGTCGCGACGATGACGTTGCCCCAGTCGGCCGGCGGCAGGCCTGCGACCTCGCCGCGGGCGATCTCGATCAGGGGATGCTCTGTGAGCGCCTTGGTGACGGCGGCCGAGAAGCCGTCGCGATCGACCGCCAGCGCGCCGCCGGCGGGCACCTGGTTGGCGTCGGCCGCGCGCATGATCAGCGAGCCCAGGCGGCGCATCTCGGCGTGCAGCAGGCCGACGGCGTTGTTGGCGGCATCGTCGGAGCGGAACGAGTTGGAGCAAACGAGCTCGGCCAGGCCCTCGGTCCGATGGGCCTCGGTCATGCGGTTGGGCCGCATCTCGTGCAGCACCACGGGAATACCGGCGCTGGCGACCTGCCAGGCGGCCTCGGAGCCGGCAAGGCCGGCGCCGACGATATGGACGGTGGGGGACTGGGTACCTGTCATGGGCGCGACAGGTAGCGCTTTTCCGCGGCAAGTGGAATCGCGGAGATCGCGTTCCCCAGAGTCTGATTCACTTGCGCTGGATACGACAACGCCCGCACGAGGCGGGCGCTATCGGCTTGGTCCGGTCGGCCGAGCGAGCTCAGCCCTGGTATTGGCCGGCTGCAACACGCGGAATGTCCGAGCGATCGAGGCCGATATCGGCCAGTTCGCGATCGCTGAGCTGCGAGAGTTCAGCAACATTGCGCTGATAGTCCCGGAACGCGTGGATCATGCGGATGAGCGAGAGCAACATGGTAGTCTCCTGTAGTTCGATTCAGCCTTTGATGTCGGCCTCATCGTTGAAATGAATATAGATGGACGTGGTGCACTGCGGAAGTTCCTATGCTGCGATGCAGCTAAGCGATGTACGCATGGCGCGAGTAAGGAACGATTAACCTCTCGGCAGGCCCGCCCAAGGGATAGGCTTGCAGCGTCATATCACGCAATAAAACCCCGCGAAATCACGGATTTATGACAATGCGTGAGAGTTCCGACTGTTGCAGAAATAGGGCGCAAACTGCCGCAGGCAAGGCCAGGGAATAGCGTGTAGCCCCAAGTCTCTCATGCGCGATTCGCATGCACTAGGATCGCTTCGGAGATGAACCCTAGTTCATTTCATTGGCTTCGCTCGACGAGCCAAAGGGGGTACCCTTTCAGGTCCCCGCCAACGCTCGACCTCCTTGGGCATCCACTCCGCGTGCCGGCACACGCCGAACGTGCGCGCGGGTAATTACAGAGTTGTAATGAAAATCAGAAATTCCGCATGCGGCTCTGCAGGCCTTGCAACATCACGCAGTTCTCGCGGGGAATTCATTCTCACCTGTTACGGCGAGTAGCAGACAATCCCGGCCGCAGCGTCCGGCAATGGAGTCGGTGCTGCCCAAGAACAAGAGAAGGAAAGTAACATGATGAAGACGTTACTCGGGGTCATCGCAATCGCAGCCGTCGCGTTCGCTGTCGCGCCGGCGCAGGCCGCCAAGCACGCTATGGGCGGTTGCAGCGGCGCCAACCTGGAAAAGACCGAGACCGCGATCGAGAACATGCCCGACGGCGACGGCAAGGTGGTCGCGAACAAGGAGATCACAGCCGCGCAGGATGCCTTGCTCAACGGCAAGATGGGTGTCTGCGGTGCGCATCTGAACAAGGCGATGCACGCCACGATGGGAAAGTAAGCTAAGAGGAAACCGCAACAGGAGGGCCGGTCGCAGCTCCTGCGATCGGCCCGACGTTTGCTAGGGCGCGCGGGCGAGCTGGGTCGCGAAACTGGCGACGGTCTTGGCGTAGACCTCGCTCTTGTTCCACTGCTGGAGCACCGCAAAATTGGGGCCGCCGGGCTCCCAATCCTTGCCGCGCTGCCAGCCATAGTTTGCGAGATAGTTGGCGGTGGAGGCGAGCACGTCGGGCGCGCTGTGCAGGAGGTCGCGCCGGCCGTTGTTGTCGAAGTCGACGGCGTATTTCATCCAGGACGACGGCATGAACTGGGTCTGGCCGAGCTCACCGGCCCATGCGCCCTTCATCTCGCTCGGCGCGAGATCGCCGCGCTGGACGATGCGCAAGGCGTCCATCAACTCGCCGCGAAACTGCTCGGCACGCCGGCAGTCATAAGCGAGCGTCGCCAGCGAGCGTATGGTTTGAAACTTGCCCGTGTTGACACCGAAATCGGTTTCCAGTCCCCAGATCGCGACGATCACCTCGCCCGGCACGCCATAAGTCTGTTCGACACGTCCGAGCACCGAGCCGTATTGCTTCATCATGTTGGAGCCGCGCGTCATGCGCGGCGGGATCATGCGGCCGGAGAACTCTTCAAACGTCTGGCTGAAAACCTTTTGCGAGCGATCTCGCTGTAGCACCGACTGGTCGAGTGTCACGCCGGCAAGACCGGCGGTGATGGCTTGCTGCGAGATGCCCTTGGCTGCGGCCTCGGTCTTGAACTCGTTAAGCCAGGCATCGAAATTGCCCGAACCACACGCGGTCGCTGCGCGCGCTGGCCCGGCGAAGGCAATCGAGACGGAGAGGCTGAGGGCTGCGAGGGACAGACGATGAAACGTCGGGGTCATTCGAAAGAATCGATTTCCTGAAAGTGACACGACCGGCGGCGGCAATCTTGGGAGCAACCGCGGCTAAAACAAGGCCCAAGGTCCCGCGGACACTGCCCGAAACGCAGGCAGGGTTAAAGATTGATGTGGGGCGCGCCCGCCGGCTGACAAGCAGCCGGCGGACCAACAATGTTGTGATTCTATTCGCTACGATTCCGCCACGGGAACAGATTGGCGGGGAAGTCGGCTGCCGGCTTGCGCGGCCGATGCGGCGGAGGCGGCACCGGCCGGGCGTTCGGATCCGAGGCGATCACCTTGCGATAGAGATGCCAGGTGGCGTGGCCGAGCAGGGGAATGACCACAGCGAGACCCAGGAAGGCGGGTAGCGTTCCGAGCGCGAGCAGTACCGCGACGATGAGGCCCCAGGCCGCCATCGGTACCGGGTTCTTCGCGACCGCCCGAAGCGAGGTGGCGATGGCTTCGCCGGCGCTGGCATGACGGTCGAGCATCAGGGGGAACGACACGACGCTGATGCAGAGCGCGGCGAGCGCGAACAGGAAGCCTACGCCGCAGCCGACGATGGTCAGCCACCAGCCTTGCTGCGTCGTCAGCACGCGCTTGATGAAGTCCGAAATACCGGTCACGCCTTCGTAGCCGAACGCCGCGATATAGATCGTTTGCGCCGTTGCAACCCAAGTCACGAACAGGGCGAGCAGCAGCGTGCCGAGGCCGAGCATGGCGCCGAATGATGGCGAACGCAGCACCTCCAGGGCATCCCAGGCGCTCGCTCCCTCGTGGCGTTCGCGGCGGCTGCTGAGCTCGTAGAGGCCGAGGGCTGCGAACGGGCCGATCAGGGCAAAACCGGCAGCGAGCGGAAACAACAGCGGGATCACCGAGTAGCCCATCGCGACGCGCGCGATCACGAGGCCCAGCACCGGATAGATCACGCAAAGGATGATGGCGTGGCTCGGCACCGCCTTGAAATCTTCCCAGCCGCGCTTGAGCGCGTCGTGGAGATCGGAGAGTTCTATGGTTCGGATCGTCGGTCCAGCCGCATCAGCGGACTGGGCCATGCCGGGTGCATTGCCCTGGGAGAGTATGGCCATGGTCGCTCGCTCCTTGCCGCGCGGCTGCATCTTGCGCCGACAAACGGCGCAAGCGGCCGCTTTTCCTCAACAATTGCGATCCAGACCAGACGCGAATTCCAGACGGGATCGCGGACTGAGACTCAAGGGTACTCTCAATTCGGAGGACTGTCCTACACTGTTGGGTGAATATTGTTGCCGCAGTGCAACCGCGATTATGTCATTCCGTCGTCATTTCGCCGCAGATAAGCTCATGCTGTTCAACGCGTCGCATGTCTGCGCAAGAACCACCTCTATAAAGTGCCACTCAGGCCCTTCCTTCGGATCCTTTTTGGGGAGCAACTATGAGCATCTTTGGAAAAATCATGAGCGCGATCTTCGGCGGCGGATCGGCAGCGGCCGCACCGGCCGGCGGCGCGAGCGCGCCCGCAAGCTCTGGCGCATCTGCGTCTCCGGCATCCGCTCCCGCAGCAGCGCCAGCGCAGACCGTTGATGTCGCGCCGATCCTCGACAAGGCGGTCGCGGCCAAGAAGGAGAAGCTGGAGTGGCGCACCTCCATCGTCGATCTCATGAAGGCGCTCGACATCGATTCGAGCCTGTCGGCGCGCAAGGAACTCGCCAAGGAGCTCGGCTTCACCGGTGACACCAACGACTCGGCGTCGATGAACGTCTGGCTGCACAAGCAGGTCATGACCAAGCTCGCCGCCAATGGCGGCAAGCTGCCGCCGGAGATCAAGCACTAAGCGGTCATCCGCTTCGTCGAAAGGGCCCGCCATCGTGCGGGCCCTTTTGCGTCTGGGGCCTCACGCCACGAGGTCGGCGTCCTCCGGATGCTTGTCGAGGTAGTCGACGACAAAGCCGCAAGCTCCGATCACCTTCTTGCCGTCGGCCCGGATCAGTTCGAGTGCGCCCTTGACCAGTTCCGAGGCGATGCCGCGGCCGCGCAAGGCACGCGGCGTCTCGGTGTGGGTAATGATGACGGCCTGCGGCGTCAGCCGGTAGTTTGCGAAGGCGACCTCGGCGCCGACGTCGAGCTCGAAGCGGCTTTTGTCCTTGTTGTCGCGCACAGTGCCCGGCATGCAAAATCCTCAAAACTTGTCGTTTAAGGCCTGATGTAGGCGGATGAACCCGCTTTTGGAAAGACGCGACCAACGGATATCGCCGCAGAGGAGATATCCGGCAAATGCGTGTCTCGATTGGCTATCTGATGTCGCTGGCCGTCCTTGCGCTCGTCGCTGCCGTGCCGAAGCCGGCCTCTGCCGAAGGCGGCCCGGCCTGGGATGCCTGTGCTAGCCCGACCAGCACGCCCGACGAACGGGTCAGGGCCTGCTCGACGGTGATCGACACCAAGAGCGAGACCGGCGAGAGACTAGCTGGCGCCTATTGCAGCCGCGGACACGGGCTTACCGAGAAGCGCAAGCTCGATGCCGCGCTCGCCGATCTCGACGAGGCGATCAGGCTCGTACCCGACTACGCCTGCCCCTTCAACAATCGCGGCCGCGTCTATGCCTTCAAGGGCGAATATGATCGCGCCATCGCCGAGTACGACCAGGCGATCAAGCTCGATCCGTCGGTGGCGATGTTCTACAACAACCGCGGCGACTCCCGTTACAACAAGGGCGACCTCAACGGCGCGCTCGCCGATTTCGACGCCGCCATCAAGCTCAATCCAAAATATGCCGGCGCCTACAGCAATCGGGGCCTCGCCTATTACCGCAAGCGCGACATGACGCATGCACTCGCCGACTACACGACGCGCATCAAGCTCGCGCCCGATATGCTCGCCTATATCGATCGCGGCAACGTCTATCGCGACAGCGAGCAGCTCGATCGCGCTGCTGCCGATTACGGCGAGGCGATCAAGATGGACCCGACGGACGCACGCGGCTGGCGCAATCGCGGCCTGATCCGGCTCTACCAGAGCGACTATAAGCGCGGGATCGCCGATTACGACAAGGCGCTGCAATTCGATCCGTCCGACGCCTTCTCCTGGAACAATCGCGGCCAGGCCAAAATGCGCCTCGGCGACAAGCAGGGCGCGATCGCGGATTTCAAAAAGGCGCTGGAGCTGAAGCCGGACCTGTCGACGGCGCAGGAGTCGTTGCAGCGGATGGGGGCGATGTAGTTCTGGTGGGGTAACGCCCTCGACGGCAGCAAAGAATCATCATCACTCCCCTTGCAAAGGCGGCCGTGGTTCCCACGTGTTCCGTCAAGACATACGCCCGAATGCGGCCGGCAGGGTCGCCTGACATTCGGAGTGTCATGATCGCCAGCCGCAGACGTATGCCTCTTTGTGAGGAGGTTACGATGTCGGACTTTGGTTTCTTGAAAACTCACCGAACATGGGAAGACTGGTGCGGCATGCTGCTCGGCGCGCTGATCGTTGTGTCGCCGTGGTTTCCGATCCAGCTGGAGGCGCCGATTGCCGGGCATCAGATCGCTATCCTGAACACGGTTGCGATTGGCCTCGTGGTCTTTGGCCTCGCCCAGCTTGAATATGTCGCCTTGCAGCGCTGGGAAGAGGTGATGACCATCCTGGTCGGCCTGTGGCTGATCGTCTCTCCCTATGTCCTCGGCTATTCCGGCGAAGGGTTTCTTCGCCTCTATCACAGCAGCCTTGGCGCGGTCGTCGTGCTCCTCGGCGTGCTCCAGCTCTGGCAGGACTGGGAGCAGAGCGACCAGGACTTGCTCAAGCATGGGTGACGAAAGCATGACAGGTGCGTCGGCGAGAGCCGGCGCGCCTGCACGTCTCTAGATTTTCACCAGGTCCTGATAGTCCGGGTGCTTGTCGATCCACGCCTTCACGAACGGACATTGCGGGATCAGCTTCAATCCTGCGGCGCGCACCTGGTCGAGGGCGCCTTGCACCAGCTTTGAGCCGACGCCCTTGCCGCCGAGCTCGGTCGGCACCTCCGTGTGCTCGAAGGTGATCACGTTGCCGTCGAGCTTGTAGTGCTCCGTCGCGACGTGGCCCTCAACCTCCAGCTCAAAGCGATGGTGGGCCCTGTTGTCGATGACTGCGCTCATCTCGTCTCCCGCTGGATTTTCCGCGTTTTCTTGACGCGAACCGGTGTCCACTTCGGTGGAAAACGCTTTAGGTCTTCAGCGAGTCCGTCAGCATTTTGCGGATCGACCAGGCTTCGCCGTCGGAGGAGCCCTTGATGTCGTCGATCCGCCAGCTACCCGCCTCGTGCACGAACTCATAACGCACGACCCGGTCGGCGGGTTTGCGGTCGTTGCGGTGGCCGGTCATGGTGACCGCGAGGGCGGCCTTGTCGGTCTCGAGCTTCTCGGTGTCGACCTTGAACGATTTGACGTCCGGCTCCTGCGAATTGGTGACGGGGTCGAAATCGACCGGACCGACGTCGCCTTTCGGTGTTTGCGCATCGGCCTTGGCCCACAGCGTGTTGGGCGATTTCGAGAGGTATTTTGCCTTGGCCGCCTTGTTCTCGATGATGAAGGCGCCACCGCCATCACCCTTGCCCTTGGCTGCCCGCGTGTAGATCCCGGTGAGGATTGCCGCGGGATCGGCGGGCGGAGGTGTCTGGGCAATGGCCGGGCTGATGGAGGCGAGCAGAGCGCTGGCGACGAAATGGCGGCGGGTGAGCATGAACCTTGTCCTGGAATCCGTGATGACGCGCTTATAGACCGGAACGGCCGGTCCTGCGGCGCCTATCTCGGTGGGGCTGCGTGGCCGATCGGTTCAATCGGAGGCTTTGGCCAGGCGCGCGTCGTCGCTCGGCTGCGGACGGATGCAGCCCTTGCAGATGACCAGCGAACGACTGAGCTGCGCGTCTTGATCGGGCTCGGTACCGTCCTGCCCGAACGAGGCGCGCGTGGCGGCGTGCGCATTACGCGGCGTGGGTGAGGCGAGCTTTGGCCGGTTGGGATTCTCGCCGGCACCGTCCCAGGCATAGGCGTCCGGCTTGAAGGCGGGATCGGAGCCAAGATGTGCCTGCGGACCTGCGGCGCATCCGGCCAGTGCCAGCGACAAGAGCAGAAGAGCGGGCGCTTTGACCATGGATACGGAACTCGGTACGCGACGATGCCGCGAGGTTGCGCCGAACAGACTTAAATTTCCCTGAACGATTGCGCCTTGGGGCCTTGCGTGGAGCGGCCTTGCCGCGCCTCCGCGGATGGCGATAAACAGGGTTCGAAGAGCGGCCCGCGCGCGGCGTCCGCCATCGAAGAGGAAGCCCCATGCAGCCATTGCGGATGTCGCGCCGCGTCATGAACCTCGCTTACATGCTGACCCAGAATGCCCGGCGGCATGGCAAACGGGTCGGCTTCGTGTGGGGCGACAAATCCTGGACCTGGCGAGAGATCGACGCGCAGGTGTCCGCGCTCGCGGCAGCACTCAGCGCACGGGGGATCGCCAAGGGCGACCGCATCCTCGTCCATTCCAAGAATGGCGACGAGATGTTTTTCTCGATGTTCGCCGCGTTCCGGCTCGGCGCTGTGTGGGTGCCCACGAACTTCCGCCTGATGCCCGACGAGGTCGCCTATCTCGCGCAGGCCTCCGGTGCGAAGGGATTTTTGTGCCATGTCGACTTCCCGGAGCATGCCGCGGCCGTGAGCGGCGGCGCGCTGGCGTTCACCTGGACCGTCGACGGCAAGGCGTCGTTCGGCGAAACCAGCGTTGCGGAGGCGATCAAGGCCCATGCGGGCGCTGCCGTCGCTAACGTCGCCGTCGAGCATGACGATCCCTGCTGGTTCTTCTTCACCTCGGGCACCACCGGCCGCTCCAAGGCCGCGGTGCTGACCCACGGCCAGATGGGCTTTGTCGTCACCAACCATCTCGCCGACCTCACGCCAGGCACGACCGAGGACGACGCCTCGCTGGTGGTGGCGCCGCTGTCGCATGGCGCCGGCGTGCATCAGTTGATGCAGACCGCGCGCGGCGCCCGCACCGTGCTGCTGCCGACGGAAAAGTTCGACATCACCGAGGCGTTTCGCCTGATCGAGACGCATCGCGTCAGCAACCTCTTCACCGTGCCGACGATTCTGAAAATGATGGTCGAGCATCCCGCGGTCGACAAGTTCGACCATTCCTCGCTGCGCCAGGTGATCTATGCGGGTGCGCCGATGTATCGCGAGGACCAGAAGACCGCGCTGAACAAGCTCGGCAAGGTGATCGTGCAGTATTTCGGCCTCGGCGAGGTCACCGGCAACATCACGGTGCTGCCGGCGGCGCTGCATGATGCCGAGGATACGCCGGAGACCAAGCTCGGCACCTGCGGGTACGAGCGCACGGGCATGCAGGTCTCGATCCAGGACGACGAAGGCCGCGAGCTCGCGGCGAACCAGAGCGGCGAGATCTGCGTGATCGGCCCTGCCGTGTTCGCCGGCTACTATGACAACCCCGAGGCCAATGCGAAGGCGTTTCGCAATGGCTGGTTCCGGACCGGCGATCTCGGCCACATGGATGAGGAAGGTTTTGTCTACATCACCGGCCGGGCCTCCGACATGTACATCTCCGGCGGCTCCAACATCTATCCGCGCGAGATCGAGGAGAAGATTTTGACGCATCCTGCCGTGGGCGAGGTCGCAGTCCTCGGCGTGCCCGATCCGACCTGGGGCGAGGTCGGTGTTGCCGTCTGCGTCGCGCGCGAGGGGGCTAGGCCGGTGAGCGAGGCGGAGATGGCCGCGTTCCTGGGCCCAAAGGTGCCGCGTTACAAGATGCCAAAGCGCTTCTTCTTTTGGGAGGCGCTGCCGAAATCCGGCTACGGAAAAATCCCCAAGCGCATGGTGCGCGACGAGCTTGAGGCGCGCGGGCTGCTCGACCTCAACACCAAGGCGGGTTGAACGGGCGTGCGCAGCATCAAGCAGCCGGGGGCGCCTGTCGGCGAACGCATCCAATCGGTCGAGGCACGCGGCCGCGCCTTCTCCTTTACGCTTGAGGCCGGCGTGCCGTTGCTCGAAGCGGCGCGACGCGGCTTTGCTGCCGAAGGGTTTGCCGGGGGCGTGCTCAGTTTTCGCGACGGCGCGCTCGGGCCGTTTGCCTATGTCATGCCGGCGCTGTCGAAGACCGGGGCCAATGCGGCGTTCTACAGCGACACGTTTCGACCCGATGGCGTGACGCGGTTGAGGCTCGGCAGCATGACGCTGGGAGAGCGCGATGGCGCGCCGTTTTTCCATTGCCACGGGCTCTGGACCGAGCAGGGCAATCGCGCGAGCGGCGGCCACATCCTTCCCGAGGAAGCGATCGTTGCAGAGCCTTTCGAGGTAGGTGCGTTCGGCGTCGACGGCGCGCTATTCCTGGCCGAGCCGGATGCCGAGACGAACTTCAAGCTGTTCGGTCCGGTTGTATCAGCGGCGAGAGGTGCGCGCACGACCAGTCGCGCCTTTGCGCTGCGGCTGCGGCCGAACCAGGATTTTGCGGGTTGCCTCGAAGAGTTTTGCCGCACGCATGGCATCGCGCGGGCCAAAATTCACGGCGGCGTCGGCTCGACCATTGGCGCACGCTTCACCCATGGCGGCGTGACCGAGCCGTTTGCGACCGAGCTTGCGGTGACGTCAGGCACGATCGCGCCCAGCCGCTCCGGCGACCTTGAGGCCGAACTCGATGTCGCGCTGATCGACTACGCCGGCGGCATCGCCGAGGGCCGCTTGATCCGCGGCGACAATCCCGTGCTGATGACCATGGAGCTGGTGCTGGAGGCGCTGGCGTAGGGCGCGACCGGGGCTTGTGGCGGGCCGTTCGCACCACTTGCGCGCCAAGCGCGTTCCCGTTATGTTCCATTGATTGGCGGGAAGTGGCAGGGGCGTGACATGGGCCGGAGAGGCAATCGCACGATCAAACTCCCGTCGCCGTATCTGAGGCGGGTCTGGCTCGACCCGTCGCACATCCCCGATCGCGACACCTATCCGTTTTGCCTTCCCATCTTCTGGGACGGTTTCGAGCTTCGCTTCGAGTCCGCCATCACCATCATCGTCGGCGAGAACGGCACCGGGAAATCCACGGTCCTGGAGGGGATCGCGGCGCTTGCGGGCTATGACGAGGCGGGCGGCGGCAAGGGCTATATGCCGGTCGATCACTCGATGGCGATGGAGAAAATGGGCGGCCAACTGTCGAAAGCGCTCCGCGCGAGCTGGCTGCCGAAGATCACCAACGGTTGGTTCTTCCGAGCCGAGAGCTTTTTCACCGTGGCGAGATATCTCGATCAGATGGCGCTGGAAGATATGAGGATGGGGCTTCCGGGAGGTTCGCCGCCCGACTTTCTCTCCCATTCCCATGGCGAAGGTTTCCTCCGCTTCTTCGAGGAGCGGTGTCAGCGGCAGGGCATCTTCATTTTCGACGAGCCGGAGTCGGCGCTATCGCCCTCGCGCCAGATCGAATTCCTGAGGCTGCTGCGCCGCATGGAGGACTCCCGCATCTGCCAGGTCATCATGGCAACCCACGCGCCGGTGCTGATGGCCTATCCCAATGCGCAATTGCTCCATTTGACGAAGCACAAATTGGAGCCGGTCTCTCTGCGCGAGACCGATCATTTCAGAGTCATGCGCGAGTTCTACGACGATCCCTCGGGGTTCATCGCCGCGGCGCTTGCGGAATAGTGAACGAGGTAGAGCATGAGCCGGAAGCGACGACGTCAGACCACGCTGTCCGCACCGTACCTCCGGCGCGTTTGGCTCGATCGCTCCCTCGTCGATGACTGGGAGGCCTATCCGTTCTGCCTTCCCGTCTTCAGGGGCGAGTTCGACCAGAGTTTCGACACCGCTGTCACCATCATCGTCGGCGAGAACGGCGCTGGGAAGTCGACCATCCTTGAAGGCATCGCGGGCTTGGCCGGCTTCGCCAGTACCGGCGGTCGAAAGGGATTTCGGGAGATCGACGGCGGCGGCATCGAGACCACCGGCGGAGAGCTGTCGTCCGCGTTGCGGGCTTCCTGGGTGCCGAAGGTTACCGATGGCTGGTTCTTTCGCGCCGAGACGTTCTTTTCGGTCGCCCGCTATCTGGACCGCTCTGCGGTGGATGCTGTCGAAGCGATGGAGGGCGTGTTCGGCGCGAGCGTGCAGACGGCGCCGGACTATCTCTCCTTCTCGCATGGCGAGGGCTTTCTGGTGTTCTTCGAGGAGCGCTGCCAGAAGCAGGGCATCTACATCTTCGACGAGCCGGAATCCGCGCTGTCGCCGGCCCGGCAGATGGATTTCCTGAAGCTGCTGCACCGGATGGATCTCTCCGGCAATTGTCAGGTGGTCATGGCGACTCACGCGCCGATGTTGATGGCCTATCCGAACGCGAAACTGCTTCGGCTCGGGAAGTATGGACTTGAGCCGATCAGCGTGGAGCAGACCGACCATTACCGGGTGATGCGCGAGTTTTGCGCCGACCCGCGCGGCTTTGTCGAGGCGACGTTGTCGGAGTGACGCACCGTTCCGCGATCTCACACGCGTCCTGTTGACGGCGCCAAATTGCCACGTTCCCGGCTCTTTGCCGCCAAAGCGCACTGCGACGACAGGCGCGGGTGGCAGGGCAGCGCAAGGGGATGTGCATTGGCCTACAAGATGATCGCAGAACGCGAGAACGCGAAGTATAGTTTTGCACGGGAAAGCCGGCTGCTGATCGTGGCCAAGGCGAAGGTCTGGGCGAGCGAGGGATGGCAGGTCGTGATCACCGATCCCGACGGCAAGGCCTATCAGGCGGCGGAGTTCGACCAGCTCGCGGCAGCCTGACCGCGAGGACTTTGGGGCAGGGGACAGACTTGACGTCGTTGCATGAGGTGGGGCGCGGCTGGATCGCGCCCCTGATCGCTGTTGGCGCCGCGCTCGTGCTGACGGCCGCGGTTGCACGCGCGCAAAATCTCGACGCGGAGAAGGCGCCGGCAAAGCTGTTTGCCGATAGCTGCGCGAGCTGCCATCGCAGCGCGCGGGGCCTTGCCAAGGGCCGCTTCACGCTGACGCTCGCCTGGTTCCTGAGGGACCACTACACCAGCGGGCCGGACTCGGCGAAGACGCTTGCCTCCTATCTCGTCAGCGTGGACGACGCGGCCGCCGCCAAGGCGCGCCCTGCAAAATCGGCAAAACCATCGGGCACATCGCGAACACCGCGTCCGCCGGCATCTGTGACGCCGCGATAGCGGCTTACCCCACAGCCTGCGGCGCCGGCGGCACGACGTAGAGCGTCAGCGCGAAAATCGCATAGATGAAAATCAGCAGCGCGCCGATGAACCAGGCCGAGCGGCCGCCATTGGTGATGAAGCTCGCGGTCAGCGCCGCGATCATCACCATGGTCACGGCGCCCGGCCAGAACAAGAGATCCATCGGCTTCGGTCCGGTGACGTAGCTCAGCAGCACCAGCACGGGGGCGACGAACAGCGCGATCTGCGAGGCGCTTCCGAGTGCGATCGACACGCTCATGTCGAGGCGGTTTTTTCGCGCCGCCGAGAACGCCACGGCCATCTCGGCGGCCGCACCGACCAGCGACACGATGATGAAGCCGACGAAGGCCGGGCTCATGCCAAAGCTCTCGGCCGCCTTTTGCACGGATTCGACGAAGATTTCGCTGACCAGCGCCACCAGCACGGTGACGACGAACAGCGTGACGAGCGCGGTGCCGAGCGGCCACGGCGCTTCCGCCTCCTCGTGTTCGGCGCTGGCAAAGAGGTCCTTGTGGGTCACCAGCGAGAAATACAGGCCGAGCGCGTAGGCCGATATCAGCAGCACCGACAGGCCGACGCTGAGCTTCTGCATCAGCGCCGGATCGCGCGCGTGCTCGAGATCGGCCACCGCCGAGGGCGCGAGCAGGGCGACCGTCGCCATCAGCAGCAGGCCCGCATAGAGCCGCCCGCCGGCGCGATTGTACTCCTGGACGCGATGGCGCAAGCCTCCGATCAGGAACGAGGCGCCGAGCATGAACAGCGCATTGGTGACGATGGCGCCGGCGATCGAGGCCTTCACGAGCATGTACTGGCCGGCATGCAGCGCGGTGATCGCGATGATCATTTCGGTGAGGTTGCCGAGCGTGGCGTTGAGGAGCCCGCCGACCGCATCGCCCGTCTTGGCCGCCACGGCCTCCGTGGCGTGGCTGAGGAGCGCTGCCAAGGGCACGATGGCGAGCACGGCGAGCACGAACAGCAGCGTGTGCGCCTCCGGCCGCGTCTTGGCGGCCATCAGCACGACCGGCACGAGCGCCAACAGCCACAGCAGCGAATTGTGACGGATCTCCTTCAGCAGCACCTGCATGTCGGCCCTCCTTGCCCGCAGGCGAGGGTCGGGCCGGGGGGCAAAGCGGTGTTGATCTGGCTCAAGGGGCGATATTTCCGGTGAAAACAACCCCATGCACAGTAGGACGGGATTTTTCCTGCGGCGCGCGGTGGAGGGGACGAAGCTATTGACAGGCCCAGTGAATCTGCGGCGATGGCGCAACCGAACCCGCTCGCGCCCAGGGACCGCCCATGCTTGCAATTTGCATCCAAAGCCAGGTCGTTTACGGCCATGTCGGCAATAATGCTGCAATTTATCCCATGCAGGCGGAGGGGGTGAGCGTCGCGGCGGTGCCGACGACGCTGTTGTCGAACCATCCGCGCTATCCGACCCTGCGCGGCCGCGTGCTCGACGCCGAGCTCGTCGCCGACCTCCTGCGCGGCGTCGAGGAGCGCGCTCTGGTGGAGCGTGCCTCCGTGCTCGTCACCGGCTATCTCGGCTCGGAGACAAATGCGCAAATCATCGCCGATTTCGTCGCGCGGGCCCGCCAGCGCAATCCAGACCTGGTCTATCTCTGCGATCCCGTGATCGGCGATGACGGCAAGGTCTATGTCGCCGAGGGCATTTTGGACGTGGTGCGGACGCGGCTGGTGCCGCTGGCCTCGTTCGTGACGCCGAACCAGTTCGAGCTCGAGCAGCTCGCGGGAATGAAGGTGACCGATATCGCAAGCCTGCGCGCCGCGAGCGCGGCGCTGTCGGCGGGCGGCGTCGTTGCGACCGGCTGCGCGGTCGCCGACACCGGCGCAGGGCAGGTCGAGACGATCCTCTGCGCGAACGGAGCGGCACAACGTTTTGCAACGATGCGGCTGCCGATCCGGCCCTGCGGCACCGGCGATCTGCTCACGGGCCTCATCGCCGCGCACCTGGCGAAGGGCGCTGCAATCGCGGCGGCCGTGCGCGCGGCGGTGGACGGCGTGTTCGCGGTCCTCGTTCGCACGCAGGCGGAAGGCGCGGAGGAGATGCGCCTCGTGCCGTGGCCGGCGCGTTGAGTGCGACGCACCCTTCCTCAAATTGACTCGCCGGTGTTAACACAATCGTAGATTGTGTAACCTATCCCATTGCGTGCAGGCAATGCCTCGCACAACTGGGAAGGACAGCAATTGAAACGCATTTTAAAAGACTT
Organism: Bradyrhizobium guangdongense; assembly: GCF_006483445.1. Classification (GTDB taxonomy): domain Bacteria; phylum Pseudomonadota; class Alphaproteobacteria; order Rhizobiales; family Xanthobacteraceae; genus Bradyrhizobium; species Bradyrhizobium guangdongense_A. Next base: position 25,803 of record NZ_PPPT01000113.1, read on the forward strand.
CGTCGCCGATGAAACCGGCGCGACCGCAATCGAGTACGGCCTGATCGCAGCCGGCATCGCGCTTGCGATCATCGAGGTGATTTTCGCGCTGGGCACGAATCTGGTGGCGAAGCTGACGGCGCTTGCGACGGCGTTGAAGTAGGGGGTGTGGCCGAATGACGGAGGTCTTGGTCCCGTCATCCTGAGGAGCGCGCGCTCTTCGCGCGCCTCGAAGGATGGACGGCCCCGATGCAGCCGGGCCGTCGCCCTTCGAGGCCTCCGCTTCGCTCCGGCACCTCAGGGTGACGGTTTGAGATTCGAGCTCCTCACCCGAACAGCGCCACGTAGATCACGTACAGCCAGCCGAAGATGCCGTGGATGATCGCCCACAGGATCGAATGGTTGTTGGTGTAGGAGATTGCGATCGCGAGCGCGGAGCCGAAGCCGACGCCGTATTTCGCGCCCTCGACCCGAACGCCGTAATACCTGTTGCCGTTCATGGCGATCCCTTCACTGCCGGAGCGGGTTGAAGCCGGTTGCGCAGCAGAGTCTCCAGTTCGGCGATCTTGAATGGTTTTGTCACGATGTGGTCGAACCCTGCGCGCCTCATGTTGTCCATGTTGGCGGGCATGGCATCCGCGGTCAATGCGACGACCGGAATATGCGCGGTGGAGGGGTCCTCGCGCAGGCCCTGCAGCACATCGTAGCCCTTGCCGTCCGGCAGATGAATGTCGGTGATGACGAGATCGGGCTTCATCGAGCGCGCGATGGCCAATCCGTCCTTGACGGTCTGTGCATCGAGCAGCCGGATGCCGCCTGCCTGTTCGACCACGCCACGCATCAATTCGACATTGGGGATCTTGTCCTCGACATAGAGCACGGTAGTCCGTGCATCCGACGCCGTCGCAGGCCGTGGTGTTGCAATCCGGGGTGCTGCCGCGGCGGTTTCGTCCGCGGCGGGCAGGTCGACCCAGAACTTGCTGCCTTGTCCTACGGTGCTCTCGAAGCCGATGCGCCCGTTCATCGCCAGCACCAGCCGGCGGCTGAGGGCGAGGCCAATGCCGGTTCCCTCGATCTGCGTGAGCTCGGCGCCGAGGCGATTGAAGGGCTGGAAAATCTGGTCGCGGAGCTCGGGCGCGATGCCCGGTCCGGTATCGCGGACGATGAAGCGGACCATGCTGTCGACCGGGATCGCCGAAAGCTGAACCCAGCCGTCGCTGACATTGTACTTGATGGCGTTGCTGCCGAGATTGAGCAGGACCTGGATCAGGCGCGTGCGATCCGCGGTGACGAGGGGAAGGTTGGCCGAAGTGTCCACGGTGAACACGATGCCGCTCTTGCGGGCCTGGAGCTCCAGCGTCCGGCTCGCTTCGGTCATGATCTCGAGGCAATCCAGCGTCTCGAGATCGAGCTTGACGTGTCCGGACTCCAGGCGGGCCATGTCCAGCACATCATTGATGATATTCTCGAGATGCTCGCTCGCCTGCATGATGTTCTCCGTGTAGCGAATCCGGCGCTCGCGCGCGAGCGTGCCTCCGGACCTGTGCAGCAACTGGGCGAAGCCGGAAATGGCCGTCAGCGGCGTGCGCAGCTCGTGACTCATCGACGCCAGAAATTCCGATTTCGCACGATTGGCTTCTTCAGCCACCTGTTTCGCGACCAGTGCCTTGCGGGTGTCCGCCTCTCTCTGGGCGCGTTCGCGTTCGCGCTCGGCGATCAAGTGCGAGGCGCGGTCCAGCGCCTGGCCGACCTCGTCGACTTCGATGATTTCGGTGACGGGAATGGACGGTGATCCCGGTGATCCCAGCGCGAGCGCGGGGGCGGTGAGGCTGCGGATCGACCGGCTGATGCGGGCCCCGAACACGGCGGCCGCCAGACAGCCGAGCGCCAGCAGGGTGACGGCAATGGCGGCGTTGAAGACGATCGACTGCCGCGCGTTTGCCGCCAGATCGGCGATCGGAATGCCCATGCCGACCGTCCAGCCGGATCGAGGCGAGCGGCTGAAGCTGGAGAAGATCGGGATGCCTTCGACCGTGGTGGTTTCGACGCTGGCCTCGGCGACCTCGATGAAGCGGCGAATGAATTCCGGCGCGCCCTTCTTGCCGACGAATTGGTCCGGGGCATGCGTGCGCGCGACGATGGTGCCGGTGCCGTCGAAAATAGCGGCGACCCAGTTGGGCGGAATGTTCTGCCTGCGCAGGATGTCGTTCAGCCGCTCCGGCGTGACCCCCATGGCCAGCGTGTAGATGATCTTGCCGTCCACGCGCACCGGCACTTCGACGGCAATCACCCAATTGCTGACGACCGGACCGAGGAAGAGATCGGAGATGACCGGCTCGCCGGTGTCGAGGATCCGTCGCACCACGTCCGGCTGCCCGTGCCGGGGCAGGGCGGTTCCGAACGGTCTCAGCGTATTGAGGACCTGCTGGGCCGCGGGATCGCTGAGGACGACATTGCTGCCGGTCAGGACGCTGAGCGCCTCGCGCGACTGCCGGTAGAAGCCGGCGAGATCGCCGGCGGCGAGATGCGGCGACGTCGCCAGGGCCTGCAACGCGGATTGCACGCCATGCAGCTCGGCATCGACCGCCTGGATCAGCGCGCGGCTGGTCGCCATCGTGCTCTGGCCGACGAAGGCGGTATTTTGCCGGTAGGAATGGACGATCAGGAAGCTCGCCGCCAGCGTTACCGGCAGCACGCAGGCGATCACCAGGCTGATCAGCCAGAAGCGAATGGTCTTGTGATGCCACATGACGCTCTCTCGTGCCGCCTCATAGCGATGCGCTTGCCGTGCGCCGGTGGTCCCTTGCGGGACTTTCAACCATCGCTGGCAGTCGGGACAGACGTCCTGATCATCGGTATTGAAAGCGCGGCCCGCAGGTCTTGATCCAGCGCAAGGCGCCGGGATCGAGGTGAGGAAGTGCTGCCGGCCCTTGATGCAGGTCAACCCCGCTCGACCGCGCCGATCTAACGTGGCGGCCTCACAGGCAGCGGCGAGGTCAGGGCAATGTCGCCAAGGGTAAGATATGCAGTCATCCCGCTCGCGCTGGCGGTGCTATGGCTCGCCGGCATCGTTCCCACCGCTGATGCAGCACCGCGGTCCGCCGCGCGCATGGCTGCAGCGGGGCATCGCCTCGCGCAAGCCTGGTGCCAGACCTGTCATGCCATCGATCCGGACATGGCCGGCCTGTTCGACACGGCCCCAAGCTTCCAGGCCATCGCGGACCGCAAAGGCACCACCGCGCTGTCGCTCAAAGTGTTTTGGCGGACCAGCCACCAGAACATGCCCAACATCGTGATCGCGCCCGATCAGGCCGATGCGCTGGCGGCGTATATTTTGAGTTTGAGGAGCAGGTGAGACGACGTCGTTGCGTAGCCCGGAATCTTGCGTTGCCGCGAATTTCGTCTTCTCACCGTCACCCTGAGGTGGCCGCTTCTTCAGCGGCCCTCGAAGGGCGACAGCCGGCTGTTGCCGCGCGCTGCCGCTGCATCTCGGCCGTTCATCCTTCGAGGCTCACCGCACGGCGCGTTGCGCCGCGCGGCTCTCACCTCAGGATGACGGGACTACTTCCGTCTCCGGATTTCATGACGATTCCTTCCGCGGCTCACGCCTTGCGCACGAACTCCGATTTCAGATTCATCGCGCCGATGCCGTCGATCTTGCAGGCGATGTTGTGGCCGTCGGTGGCGTCCTGCAGGCGGATGTTGCGCACCTTGGTGCCGCCCTTGACGACCGATGACGCGCCCTTGACCTTCAAATCCTTGATCACGATGACGCTGTCGCCATCGGCCAGCACATTGCCATTGGCGTCGCGCACGGCGTTGTCGTCAGCCGCATCTGTCGCGGCTTCGCCCGTCGCGCTCCATTCATGGGCGCATTCCGGGCAGACCCAGAGGTCGCGATCCCTGTAGGCATGTTCGGAATTGCATTTCGGGCATTTCATCGCGTCAGTCATCGACAATTCGGCTCCTCTTTCGCGGCGCAACGTAGGGGTGGGTGCGCGGAATGCAAGCGAAAACCGGTTCGCGCTGGCGCGCCGCCGCTTGTAAGTGAGTACCGTTTGCGAGCACGCCGCGCGAGGCGGAGCTGTAGGGTGGGTTAGCTTAGCGAATGCGCGACTTGTCCGCCGAAGCTCGGAGAGCGAAGGCGGAAGCGCAGTTCGCTGAGCGTAACCCACCGCCTTGGTTTCCGCGTTGACAGAAGAGGTGGGTTACGCCCCGCGGCTTGCGCGTTGCGCAATCCGCGGAGCTAACCCACCCTACTCACCGCATCGCGCCGCAAAAAAGTCATACCGCAATTGTGAATTGGCCCACAGACGGCGGCCGTCCTGTCTGTTTATCTGCCGCCAATTGGTCCGCGCGCGCGTTTGGCATGGCGCATTGGGCTTTCTCGCATTCGCTGATTTCTGGGTGTCGCTATGACCGTCTTCGTTCGCAAGAGCATGCTTTGCAGCTCTTTCATCGTGTCCACCATGAGCGGGTGTACCGGGAGATTTCGCGCGCGCTGAAGGGCGCACAGGGATTGTTCTCGAGGCCCCGCCGGTGACGGACGGGGCCTTTCCATTTTCATGTCAGCCCCACGACCGCCCGGCGGAGCCTTCGCGAGAAGGAGGCAGGGTCATGTGGCAGTATTTTGGACCCGATTTCGCGTTCGACGTGGTGAAGGGCGTGGTCGCCGGAATAGCCTCATTGGCATTTCAGGTCGTCGCGCCGCGGACGTTTCGTGCAGCGAGGCAGTTTCGCGCGCGTTGGGTCGCGAGGAAGTACGCACGGCAAGCACGCCGCAAGGCGGCGAAGGAGGAGTCGTGAGGAGAGCGTTCGTAGGGTGGGTTAGCAGAGCGGATTGCGCGCAGCGCAATCGGCTCGGCGTAACCCACCACTTCTGCCGACGCGGATGCAGAAGAGGTGGGTTACGCCCTGCGAACTGCGCTTCGCGCAGTCGCAAGGCTAACCCACCCTACGCATCGCGGCGCCGGGCCGGCGGTTGACCGGGATCAATGACAGTGCGTCGCCCGACGGGCGAGCGTCCCGCTGAGCATCATCCGCGGGCACATCTCATGAGCTATCTCGATACCGAACGCATGGCCGCCATCGCCCGCGAGGCCTCGGCTTTCCTCGACCGCCATCCCTATCCCTGGGCCGGCATGCAGGGCGTCGTGCGCGAGGAGGGTTTTCGCCGCCTGTGCGCGGAGCTGCCCGCGCTCGATTTGTTCGAGCAGGAGTTCGGCCAGTCGCGCGGCTATGGCCAGCAAAGCCACGACCGCTACGCGCTGCAATACAACCCGAATCTCGACGACAGGCTGTCGGCGCCGTGGCGCGATTTCATCGCGGAGCTGAACGGGCCGGACTATGCGGCGTTCCTGCGCCGCGTGTACGGGCTCGGACCCAACGAGCGCTTCGTGCTGTCGATGCACTGGCACTTTGCAGCAGGCGGCGGCTCGGTGTCGCCGCACACCGACGCGCGGCGCAAGATCGGCTCGCACATCTTCTATCTCAATACGCCGGAGGATTGGGATCCCGCCTGGGGCGGCCAGACCGTGGTGCTGGACGACGGCGGCACGCGGCCCGCGCACAGCGCGCCCGGCTTCGACGACATGCCGCAGGTGGCAATGTCCACCATCCTCGGCAACCAGAGCTTTATGTTCAAGCGCACCGAGCATTCCTGGCACGCGGTGCGCCCCATCACCTGTCCGCCCGGCCATTTGCGAAAAGTGTTCATCGTGGTCATCAACAGGGTGAATTTTCAGGTGATCTGGCGGCGGCTGCGGGGGAAGGATCCGGACGGGTATCGGCTGCGGGCGTGAGTGATGGGGAACGCCCGTGGGGCGGTCGATCCGCGTGGTAAGAGCCCCGGATTGCGCGGAGCCTGTCATCGGGCGGCGCTTCGCGCCGACCCGGTGGCTCCATCCGGGCTACGCATCGCGTCGCCACGCGTGCCAGCCCTGCAGGCGCGCGGGTTGAGCCGGGGCCTGCGCCGACGTAACTCCATACCATGGACCAGCGGACGCGCGGCACCGACGCGCACACTCAAAAGCCCGATGCGACACCGGCGCTGCTCGGCATCGTCTGCGGGCTTTCAGCGGCGCTGTTCTGGGCGCTCGGCTTTGCGGCCACGCGGCACGGGCTGAAGGCCGGCTTCACGCCGGTCGATCTCCTGGTGCATCGCTACGTCTGGTCCGGCATCGCGTTCATTCCGCTGGTGCTGCGCGCGGGCATCGGCGATCTCTGCGGCATCGGATGGGGAAGGGGCCTCGTGCTGATGGTGCTCGGCGGCCCCGTGATGTCGCTGATCTCCTACACCGGCTTCCTGTTCGTGCCGCTCGGCCATGGCAGCGTCATCCAGCCGTCGTCGGCGACGCTCGGTGGCCTCCTGCTCGCCGCACTCGTGCTGAAGGAGAAGATCACGGCGTCGCGGCTTGCGGGCGCCATCGTCATCGTCGGCGGCCTCGGCGTGATCGGCGCGGAGTCGATCGGCCATATCGGCGCCGATGGCGTGCAGGGCGACCTAATCTTCGTCCTGACCGGCTTCATGTTCGCAAGCTTCGGCATGTGGCTGCGCCGCTGGCGCGTCTCGGCCTATTCCGCCGCCATCGTCATCAACGTGCTGTCGCTCGCGCTGCTGCCGCTCTACTTCTTCACCGGCGGCCTCGCGCGCGTCGCCGCGCTCGGCGTTACCGAGAACGCGCTCCAGGCGCTGGCGCAGGGCATTCTGGCCGGCCCCGCCGCGCTCTATCTGTTCGCCGTCTCCGTCCAGCGCCTCGGCGTCGCCCGCGCCGCGGTGTTTCCGGCCTGCGTGCCCGCCCTGACGCTGCTCGTCGCCTGGCTGCTGCTCGGCGAGCATCCGACGTCACTGCAGATGGCGGGACTGGCGACGGTGCTGTGCGGGTTCTGGCTGGCGCAAAGGCAGAGCTGATCTGAGCCAACGGGTCGCGCGAATGCGCGCCCGATGACAGGCTCCGCGATATCCGGGTTCGCGCAGCGTGTTCTGTAGTCCCGGATATCGCTTCGCTCATCCGGGCTACGCTGCCGAGGAACAGATGATGCCTTTGCGCGAACACTCAGGCGCGGTAGAAGCTCGCAGGCCCGTGTGGGGCCGGGATCGGGCCAACGAAGGAATCGCTGTGGACACGAGCAAATTGGCCTGCCGGGTTGTTCTTCAGTGACGAAGCGATTTCTGACGGGAGCGTTGCCGTTTTACGCGCTGGCTGGACTGGCCATGTGCGTGTACTTGCTGCTCTACAAGACTGACATCCTGGACATGAACGTGATCGTGCGCGATGCGGCCGCCTCGTCATGGTTTCCGGTGTTCATCTTCGTGTGTGTGCTCCTGGAGTCGGTCTTCCCGTATTTCGGCTATTTTCCGGGAACCGCCCTGATCCTGATGTCGGTTGCGCTCAATCCCAAGCCCGCGGACGCCATCGTCTTCGCCCTCGCATGGCTCGCCATCATCGTCGGCGCCGTCCTCAGCTATGGACAGGCCCGGTTCTTCAGGCCGTTCCTGAAGCTGGTGGCCTCGCGCGCCGCGATCAGCAAATGCGAATCCCTGCTCGACGCCTACGGTCCCTATGCGCGGATCGCCGTGTTCGTTCACCCCAACGCCGGCGCGATGTATTTTACGGCGCTCGGACTTCTCGACCGCAAGCTGGCCGGTGAATTCGTCCATCTTTGCCTCGGTGCCGCGGTCTCGGTCGGCATCCTGTTCGTGGTGGTGACGAGACTGTTGTCGTCCGTCGGCTCCACCGATGACGGCGAACTGCAACTGTTGCTCGCGGCCGCGCTCGTCGCGATCGGGACCCTCGTCGGTCTTTACGCGGCCTTGCGCCGCGGCAGGACGGCGTAGGCTTCAGGAGCCGGCAATCAATAGCGGCCGCCGCTGCCCTTTTGCTGCGTGATCCAGTCCGACAATGTTTTCGGTGCCGATGTCGCAGCCCGGCCCGGTGATGCCTTCGAATTGTCGCGGACGCCTTTCGTCGGACGGGTGCGCGGCGTTTCCGTTGCGTTGACGCCCCTCAAGGCCGCCGTCGATGCCTCTGCGGCTTCCTTCTCGAGGCGCAGCTGTTTCAATCGCGCCATCTTGATACGCTCTGCCTCGACTTCGGGGCGCTCGGCGAGCTGCGGCTTGGGCTGAGCAAACTCGGCCGGGACCAGGACACCGAGTATGGTTGTCTCGCCGAGTGCCTTGCAGGCCTCTAACCGATGCAGTCCCTCGACCAGAACGAGGCGGTCTCCGTCGAGCCGAACGGAAATGGGCTCCTGTTGTCCGATGTCCAGAATACTTTCCGCGATCTCCCCGACGATCTCGGGCTTGATGGCTTTCTTCTGCTTCGTGGGAACGAAGATCTTCTCGATCGGGAAGCTTTCCGGTTTGGGCATAACTTGACTCCGCTTCTACCGGGCCCGTCGGAACTCATGCCGGCGGTGGTCGGAGTTTAGGAGAGAAGGGCTCGACCACAAAGGCAATTCGGCGGCAGGGTATTGATGAGTATCGAAGCCGGGACCGATCTGGATTGCGGCGGCAGTAGCCCGTAGCCCGTAGGATGGGTTGAGCCCTTGTAAAACCCATCATGTTGCCGAGATGATCAGCGATGGGTTTCGCTTCGCTCTACCCATCCTACGCGCTGGCGGCCGCGCTCGTCGCGATCGGCACGCTCGTCGGTCTTTACGCGGCCTTGCGCCGCGGCAGGACGGCTTAGGTTTCGGCCGATATTACGACAACGATCTATGCGAATTGAGTGCAGCCTTAGTTGTCAGCATAGTCAACCAATAGGCTCTAACTCTTCTCCGTTCACGAAGGCCGACATACCCTCCATGGACCAACCTACGGCAAGCTTGTGCAATCTACCAACTTCGAGATGATTCAGGTCGCCTCTAAACGTTCGTCTACCGAAGGTCGGGTGAACTACATCTACGCGGAAGTGGTTGGCGAACGATTGCCATAGACGAAGCTGCTTAGCTCCATCAGGCGAGCTAAAGAATACAAGGCTCTTCCCTAATTGGCTGGTCATCGGCTCGTTGATTCCGAATTCGATGACGATCGTACCCTCTGCATTCGCGCCCAGCATGGCGAGTTGCGATATTTTCCTGATGGAGGTTGGCCATTCCTTCACATCTTCCTTCAACCACAGCCGCAGTTGTTTCCAAAACCACTTGATATCGCTCCACAGACTTGTCTTTTCCGGTGGCTTCATTCCACTAAAGTCTGTTCCAAGAATAGCAATCCCTTCAGGTAGAGGCGTGGCTGGAATGGAATTCGGGACGATGGCTTCGTAGTTTTGGATGGGGTTCTCACCCTCTTTTGCATTTTTAGATAGCGTCCGCGCGCAAAGAATGACAGCGTTGAGCCTACGTTTCTTCTTCAGAAGGCCGAAGGCTCGTTGGTAGGCGAGGTCGCTGACCTCCAAAAGTCGATCGCCCTTCTTGAAAGGAATCTCGATGTGTACGATGCCGCTTGACCCGTCCGGAATCTGCCCATGAGCGCTGTTAACGTCTGCTAGAATCCTCTTGCTCTCGTCATTGCTAAGATACGGCTCGCACTCGACAATCATCACTCTTTTGTAGCGTGGATTACCGATAAGGTCGGTTCCGGTTTCGCATTCGATATAACCCATACTCAGCGAGCGCGGGATGTCGTCTTGCGTTCCTGTGATCCATCCTTCGGGAAAGCTTGAAAACCGTGAAAACTTTATCGTGATGCCGCCATCGGAGCTCGCGATTGGTGTCAGGTCATCCGCGACAATCGACTTGGTGACGAGCTTCACAATGTCGACAATGTCCCGGCCTCGCAGAATTCGCGTGGCCCTTATTTCAATGCGCCATGAACGTGTGTTGGCGTCCATCGCTCGCATTGCACCCTCTTGCACTTCTTCATAGAAATGCTGCTCTTCACGCGACATGTCCTCGAGGCTCTTGCACTCCACATAGCAATTTCCGCCCTTGGCTTTGACAAGGAAGTCCGCGGTGCGCACACCCGGCACCTTCGACTCTGGTACAATCTCGATTAGAGCGCCGAGGTCTCTGTAACAGGACAGAATGTAGATCTCGAACATGGTCGAGAAATATTCCCTGCCGGTTTCCAACTTGGTCAGTATCCTGTCGATGTCGGCGAGTCCAAGTAACCCCTTGAGGCGAATCAACTGATCGAGAAGGTAGAAACTCCTTTCTGGGAGCGCCAACTTGCCCTGAGCCTCAGAGTTATCGACCGCCTGCATCAGTTCGTGCCATTCAACTGCCAACGGATGTGCTAGGTAGCGATGGCGACGATAGGCCGCCATCCCTTTGACAGTTTCCGGTTTGAAGGTTGCGGTTATTCGGTCGAACCTTTGTACGCCGATCGCCTTCCGAAGCATCTCACAGGTGCTTCGGATGTTCTCAACCGAGAGGGTAATTCCGGGATTTATTTCTTGCACAACCGCATATCCTTAAACGAAGCGCTTACGCTCCATCCTTGTACCGACCGGCTCGGTCGTCCGTCTAATGAAAGTAGTGATCAAGCTTCTGGGTCTCAGCGGCAAAGTAAGTTACGGTCGTTCGGATAATCCTCGTGGAGAGGCGAAGAAGGGCTGCGTGTCGGGCTCTGCTTTAACGCGGGTGGGCGCTTGCGCATGATCCGAATAGGGCCTTACGCAGCAAAATAAAGGGCGGCCTCTCGGCCGCCCTTCGTGGATGCCCGGTCAAGCCCGGGCATGACGTTCCTTGTTGTGATGCGCTACCGCCTCACGAACACCCCGTCGTGCTGCCGCACGTATCGCACTTCATGCAGGTGCCATTCCGCACCAGTGTGAAGTTGCCGCACTCCGAGCACATCTCGCCTTCGTAGCCTTTGGCCTTCGCTTCCGCGCGGCGCTCGGCCTTGCTGGGGACGACCGTCTGGGCGGCGGTGCCGGCCTTGCTCCACTGGAGGGCCTCGAGCTTCTCGGTGGGCGAGAGGTCGTGGCTGGCTTCCTGCTTCAGCGCGACGGCGCCTTCGAGCGCATCGCCGACGCGGGAGCTTGCGCCGTGGGAGGCGAGCGCGGTGACCTTGCTGCCGCCGTCGGTGGACGAGGGCATCGTGCCGCCGCGCATCACGACGAGGTTGTCGGTGCGGGAGCGGGTGAGACCGCGCGACACGAACTTGGTCGCGTGCTGGCCGCGGTCGTCCTCGGGCTCCTTGCCTTCGTCGACGCCCTTGCCGAGCGCGTCAAAGCCGGTCTCGCTGGGATCGACATGGGCGAGGTCGAAGCGGGACAGATACGACACCGCGAGTTCGCGGAAGACGTAGTCCAGGATCGAGGTCGCGTACTTGATGCTGTCGTTGCCCTGCACGGGGCCCGCCGGCTCGAAGCGGGTGAAGGTGAAGGCATCGACATATTCGTCGAGCGGCACGCCGTACTGGAGACCGAGCGACACCGCGATCGCGAAGTTGTTGATGAAGGAGCGGAGCGCCGCACCCTCCTTGTGCATGTCGATGAAGATCTCGCCGATGCGGCCGTCGTCATACTCGCCGGTGCGGAGATAGACTTTATGTCCGCCGACGACCGCCTTCTGGGTGTAGCCCTTGCGTCGGTCAGGCATCTTCTCGCGCTCGCGCATCACGATGATGCGCTCGACCAGCTTTTCGACGATCTTTTCCGAGACCTGGGCGGTGCGCGCCGCCATCGGCTTGTCGTAGAGATGATCGATCGCATCGTCCTCGTCCTCATCATCGCTGATGAGCTGCGAGTTGAGCGGCTGGCTGAGCTTCGAGCCGTCGCGGTAGAGCGCGTTGGCCTTCAGCGCCAGCTTCCACGACAGCATGTAGGCGGACTTGCAGTCCTCCACCGTGGCGTCGTTCGGCATGTTGATGGTTTTCGAGATCGCGCCCGAGATGAAGGGCTGGGCCGCCGCCATCATGCGGATGTGGCTTTCGACCGACAGATAGCGCTTGCCGATCTTGCCGCAGGGGTTGGCGCAGTCGAACACCGGATAGTGCTCGGCCTTGAGGTGCGGAGCACCTTCCACCGTCATCGCGCCGCAGATGTGGACGTTGGCCGCCTCGATCTCGCGCTTGGTGAAGCCGACGGCCTGGAGCAGGTCGAAGCCGGGGGCCGCGATCGCCTCGGCACCGATGCCGAGCTGGTCGCGGATGAAGTCCTCGCCAAAGGTCCATTTGTTGAAGGCGAACTTGATGTCGAAGGCGGTGGGGAGTGCCTTTTCGACCTTGGCGATGGCCTCGTCCGTAAAGCCCTTGGCCTTCAGCGTGGAGACGTTGATGCCGGGGGCGTTCGACAGCGAGCCATGACCGACGGCGTAGGCCTCGATCTCGGCGATGTCAGCCTCGCTGTAGCCGAGCGCGCGAAGTGCTGCCGGAACGGCGCGGTTGATGATCTTGAAGTAGCCGCCGCCGGCGAGCTTCTTGAATTTGACCAGCGCGAAGTCGGGCTCGATGCCGGTGGTGTCGCAATCCATGACCAGGCCGATCGTGCCGGTCGGCGCGATGACGGTGGTCTGGGCGTTGCGATAGCCGTGCTTCTCGCCGAGCTCGAGCGCCGCATCCCAGGCGGCCTGCGCGTGCGCGACCAGGTCGGTCTGCGTGCAGGACACGAGGTCCATCGGCACCGGGTTGACCGAGAGCGCCTCGTAGCCGTTGGACTGGCCGTGGGCGGCGCGGCGGTGGTTGCGGATCACGCGCAGCATGTGCGCGGCGTTCTTCTTGTAGCCGGGGAAGGGGCCGAGCTCGCCCGCCATCTCCGCCGAGGTCTTGTAGGAGATGCCGGTCATGATCGCGGTCAGCGCGCCGGCGATGGCACGGCCTTCCCTGGAATCGTAGGGCAGGCCCATGGTCATCAAGAGGCCGCCGATGTTGGCGTAGCCGAGGCCGAGCGTGCGGAACTCATAGGAGAGCTCGGCGATCGCGCGCGACGGGAACTGCGCCATCATCACGGAGATTTCGAGCACCAGCGTCCACAGGCGGCAGAGATGCTCGTAGCTGTCGACGTCGAAGCGCTTGGCCTTGATGTCGTAGAACGTCAGCAAATTGGCGGAGGCGAGGTTGCACGCCGTGTCGTCCAGGAACATGTATTCCGAGCACGGATTGGAGGCGCGGATGTCGCCGGACGCCTTGCAGGTGTGCCAGTCGTTCATGGTGGTGTTGAAGTGCAGGCCGGGATCGGCCGAGGCCCAGGCGGCGTGGCCGATCTTCTCCCAGAGGTCGCGCGCCTTCAGCGTCTTCGTCACCTTCTTCGAGGTGCGGGCATTCAGATTCCAGTCGCCGTCGGTCTCGACCGCGCGCAGGAAGTCGTCCCTGAGCGAGACCGAGTTGTTGGAGTTCTGGCCGGAGACCGTGAGATAGGCTTCCGAATCCCAGTCGGTGTCATAAACGTCGAACTGGATGTCCTTGTAGCCCTGCTTGGCGAACTGGATGACGCGCTTGATGTAATTGTCAGGCACGAGGCTGCGGCGCGCGAGCTTGATCTCGCGGCGCAGCGCCGGGTTCTTCTCGGGGTCGAAGCAATCGTCGCCCGAACCTTCGCAGTTCACGCAGGCCTTGAGCACGGCCTTGAGATGCTTTTGGTTGATCTTGGATCCCGTGACGAGAGCCGCGACCTTCTGCTCCTCCTTCACCTTCCAGTCGATATAGGTCTCGATGTCCGGGTGATCGACGTCGACGACGACCATCTTGGCCGCGCGGCGCGTGGTGCCGCCGCTCTTGATGGCGCCCGCCGCGCGGTCGCCGATCTTCAGGAAGCTCATCAGGCCCGAGGAGCGGCCGCCGCCCGAGAGTTTCTCACCCTCGCCGCGCAAACGCGAAAAATTGGAGCCGGTGCCGGAGCCGTATTTGAACAGACGCGCTTCGCGGACCCAGAGGTCCATGATGCCGCCTTCGTTGACGAGGTCGTCACCGACGCCCTGGATGAAGCAGGCATGCGGCTGCGGATGCTCGTAAGCCGACTTCGACTTGGTCAGCTTGCCGGTGAAGGGGTCGACGTAATAATGGCCCTGGCCGGGGCCGTCGATGCCATAGGCCCAGTGCAGGCCGGTGTTGAACCATTGCGGCGAGTTCGGCGCGACCATCTGCATGGCGAGCATGTAGCGGAGCTCGTCGTAGAAGGCCTGGGCGTCCTCATCGTTCGTGAAATAGCCACCCTTCCAGCCCCAATAGGTCCAGCAGCCGGCGAGGCGATCGAATACCTGCTTGGCCGAGAGCTCGCTGACATAGCGCTCCTTCTCAGGCAGCGCGGCGAGGGCGTCAGTGTCGGGCACGGAACGCCACAGGAAGGAGGGGACGGATTCCTCCTCAACCTTCTTCAGGCGCGCGGCGACGCCGGCCTTGCGAAAATACTTTTGGGCGAGCACGTCGGAGGCGACCTGCGACCACTCGGCCGGCACCTCGACGCCGTCGAGCTTGAACACGACCGAGCCGTCGGGATTCCGGATCTCCGACGTGGTCTGCCGGAATTCGATTCCAGCGTAGGGTGACTGTCCCGAAGTGGTGTGGCGCCGCTCGATCCGCATAGTTGCCCCGTCCTTTTCTTGCCCGGACCGCCGCCGCTGGGCGTGCCGGGTCGTTGTCTCACCAAGCGAATTCCTCCCGGCCTCATCGGCCTTCAGGCTTCGCAGTTGCTGCCGGTGGATCCGGCCCAGTTTCTCTCGCCGTCGAGACGGTGTTTGCACCGACCCGCCGTCGGCATATCGGCCCATCCACCCCAGGATGCGGCGACATGCGTTCAACGCCCCAACGCCACGTGTTCAACTCAGCTCTTTCGGGCCTGTTTCCGGCACGTTCGAGCGCCCCGAGGATCCACGTTTTCTGGGCAGACACGCCCTTCTTCCGCTGCCTTGGACCGGTCGGCGGAGTGGTTATTTGCGGACCCTTTTGGGGAGTGACCGGCGGGACGCAAACACACTCGCGCCGAACGGATCGAAAGCTAGGACTCTCCGTTGCGCCCGTCAAGAACTAGTACGAGTTCCTGAATCAAATACTAAATATGGTGGAATGACGGGGATAACAGGGGTCAGTGCCGCACCTGTTGTGGAGGCAAGTATCAGTGAGTCCTCAGAGATTCCCAACACAAAAAAATCGTCCCCCGCGTTGATACGGGAGCCTTCTCCCGCTGTTCACAGGCGAGGTATTTTTTTGGCCTCGAGCATTGCGTCAGCGAGACTCACGTAGTGGTACGGAAACCGGCGATCAGGCATGCCCGCCGAAGTGGTGGCGGGGCCGGCGAATTCGCGCCAAGGTAGGCAGGATACTGCCGGGTTTTTCACATGCATGATTCGACGCGAC
>NZ_PPPT01000114.1 GCF_006483445.1 Bradyrhizobium guangdongense
CTGCGCGCGGTCGCCGGCGAGACACAACTCGCAAGCCTGATCGCGCTGCATTCCGGGCGTCCGCATCTGCTGATCGATGCCGAGCCCAAGCGCACGCCGTGGATTTCGCCGGCCAAATTCGCCGAGACCGGTGGCGTCGTGGTCTGGCGCGCCTCCGATACCGCCGGGACCCCGCCGCCCGACATCGCAAAGCGTTTTCCCGGCATCGTGCCGGAAGTCCCGCGCGCCTTCGAATGGCTGGTCAACGGCCGTCAGGGACTTTTGCGCATCGGCTGGGCGATCGTGCGGCCGAAGGGCGCGTGATCAAGCCGGCGTCAGCGCCTTCGCGATCGCGCGCAGATCCTGCCAGGCGAGGCGCTTGTAGGACGGCGAGCGCAACAGATAGGCCGGATGGAACGTCGGCAGCGCGCGGATCACGCGTTGACCGGTGTCGTAGTCGAACCAGCGGCCGCGCGTGCGCATGATGCCCGCGCGCGTCGACAGCAGCGTCTGTGTCGAGGGATTGCCGAGCGTCACCAGCACGTCGGGATTCACGAGCTCAATCTGGCGCTGGATGAAGGGCAGGCAGATCTGCGTCTCCTGCGGCGTCGGCGTGCGGTTGCCGGGCGGCCGCCACGGAATGACGTTGGCGATGTAGGCGGTGGTGCGGTTGAGGCCGATCGCGCCGATCATCAGATCGAGCAGCTTTCCGCTGCGCCCGACGAAGGGCAGTCCCTCGATGTCCTCGTCGCGTCCCGGCGCCTCGCCGACGAACATGATGCGCGCCTGCGGATTACCGTCGGCGAACACCAGCCGCGTCGCAGTGTTCTTCAGCGCACAGCCGTCAAAGTTCTGCATCAACTCGCGTAGCGCCTCGAGCGTAGGCGCAGTACGTGCCGCCTCGCGCGCAGTCGCGATCGCGACGTCGGGCGCGGGCGCCGCCTCGCCGCGGATCACGGCAGGCGCTGCAACCGGCCGTGCCGTCTCGGCGAAACCCGGCGCCTGGATCGGCGGCGGGGCCGCGCGCGTCACCGGCGGCGGGGCGTCCGCCTCGGCGAGGCGATCGACCGGTTCCTCCACCAGCGCGCAATCGACACCCGCCTCCAGATAGAAGGCAAGCAGCTCGCGGACGATGGGGGCGGGTTCTGGCATCATGGGAAAGTCTGACTTTTATATCACCTTTGGCCGCCTTGCATCCCAGCGAAACCCGATTCCGAGGTTGTCCTACTCGGAAAAATCGGAAACAAGGGGGCGCAAACGACCTTAGAACGTCTCAAGGGCTGAGATCAGATGAGCACCGAAGAACTTCCCCCGCGCGAATCCATGGAATTCGACGTCGTCATCGTCGGCGCCGGCCCCTCGGGCCTGTCGGCCGCGATCCGGCTGAAGCAGCTCAACGCCGATCTCAACATCGTCGTGGTGGAGAAGGGGTCCGAGGTCGGCGCGCATATTCTGTCCGGTGCCGTGATCGATCCTGCGGGCCTCGACAAGCTCATGCCCGACTGGCGCGAGGACGCCGATTGTCCGCTGAAGACCCAGGTGAAGGAAGACCGCTTCTACTGGATGACGGGCGGGAGCGCGATCAAGCTGCCGAACTTCATGATGCCGCCGCTGATGGACAACCATCACTGCTATATCGGCTCGCTCGGCAATGTCTGCCGCTGGCTGGCCCGGAAAGCCGAAGCGCTGGGCGTCGAGATCTATCCGGGCTTTGCCGCGGCGGAGGTGCTCTATGACGAGCAAGGCGCGGTGAAGGGCATCGCCACCGGCGACATGGGCATCGGCCGCGACGGCAAGCCGAAGGACTCCTTTACCCGTGGCATGGAATTGCTCGGCAAGTACACGCTGTTCGCCGAAGGTGCGCGCGGCAGCCTCACCAAGCAGCTCATCGCGAAATACGCGCTCGACGCCAACAGCGAGCCCGCAAAGTTCGGCATCGGCCTGAAGGAAGTTTGGCAGATCGATCCCGCAAAACACCAGAAGGGCATGATCCAGCATTCGTTCGGCTGGCCGCTCGACCTGAAGACCGGCGGCGGCTCGTTCCTCTATCATTACGACGACAATCTCGTCGCCGTCGGCTTCGTCGTACATTTGAACTACGACGATCCATATCTGTCGCCGTTCGACGAGTTCCAGCGCTTCAAGACCCATCCGTCGATCCGCGGCACGTTTGAGGGTGCCAAGCGGCTCGCCTATGGCGCGCGCGCCATCACCGAGGGTGGCTATCAGTCGGTGCCGAAGCTCAGCTTCCCCGGCGGCGCGCTGGTTGGCTGCGCGGCTGGGTTCGTCAATGTGCCGCGCATCAAGGGCGTGCACAACGCCATGGGCACTGGCATGCTCGCGGCCCAGCATGTCGCCGCGGCACTTGCGGCCGATCGCGCCAATGACGAGATCGTCGATTATGAGAACGCCTGGCGCTCCTCGTCCGTCGGCAAGGATCTGTTCCTGGTCCGCAACGTCAAGCCCTTGTGGTCGAAGTTCGGCACGGTGCTCGGCGTCGCGCTCGGCGGCTTCGACATGTGGTGCAACACGCTGTTCGGCGGCTCGTTGTTCGGCACGCAGTCGCATGCCAAGCCCGACCGCTCGACGCTCGATCCCGCCAAGCAACACGCACCAAGAGCCTATCCGAAGCCGGACGGAAAAATCTCCTTCGACAAGTTGTCGTCAGTATTCCTGTCCAACACCAATCATGAGGAGGACCAGCCGGTCCATCTCAGGGTTGCGGATATGAACCTGCAGAGGACCTCGGAGCACGACGTCTTCGCAGGTCCCTCGAACCGCTATTGCCCGGCCGGCGTCTACGAGTGGGTGGAGGAGGGCGCAGCTCCGCGCTTCCAGATCAACGCCCAGAATTGCGTCCATTGCAAAACCTGCGACGTCAAAGACCCGAACGGCAACATCACCTGGGTTCCGCCGGAAGGCGGCGGCGGGCCGAACTACGAGGCCATGTAACTGGGCCATGTAGCGACCGGGCTATGTGACGCACGTTCGCGTGAGTAGGGGGCGGCAAACGGCCGTCCCGGTCACGATAAGGCCACAGTAAAAGCGTTTTGGGGCGGGCAGTTGGCGCCCCGGAGGCGAAAGGCAAATCGCCTCCCGATTCTGTGCCGAATCCTTGCGGATGCGGCTCAAAAGCGGCATTGTTCCCGGCCATGAAGGTTCCGGGTCCCGATGCCGCCGGTCGCGTTCGCATGCGAGACGACCCCTTACTCCCAAACTCAAGGCGAGCCCTGATGTTCTCAAATCGTTTCAACCGCTGGACTGTTGCCGCCCTTGCCCTCGCTGGCTCCGCACTCGTGGCGGTCCCCGGCGCGGTCGTGGCGCAGACGCCGGACCACCCGCAGGACACGGCGTCCCAGTTTCCGACCCGAAACGATCTGAAATCGCTGACCGGTGCCGGCAGCTATCTCGCCGCCCGCCATGCCAGCGTCGAGCGCGATGCGTCGTCGGCGGCCGCCTTCTATCGCTCCGCGTTGCGCACCGATCCCAAGAACAACGAGCTGCTCGACCGCGCATTTATCTCCTCGGTCGCCGACGGCGACATCGATGAAGCGGTCAAGCTCGCCGAGCGCATCCTCACCATCGACAAGTCGAACCGCGTCGCGCGCCTCGTCGTCGGCGTGCACGATCTGAAGGTGAAGAAATACGCGGCCGCGCAGACCAATATCAGCCAGTCGATCCGCGGTCCCATCACCGACCTCGTCGCGACGCTGTTGTCGGGCTGGGCCTCCTACGGCGCCGGCGATGTCAAGGGCGGTGTTGCCACCATCGACAAGCTGACGGGCCCGGAATGGTATCCGCTGTTCAAGGATCTCCACGCCGGCATGATCCTCGAACTCTCCGGCAAGGAGAAGGATGCGGGCACCCGCTTCGAGCGCGCCTACAAGCTCGACGATTCCATGCTGCGCATCAGCGAGGCCTATGCGCGCTGGTTGTCGCGCAACAAGGATTCCGCGGCCGCCATCAACGTCTACCAGGCGTTCGACAAGAAGCTCGCCCGCCATCCGCTGATCCAGGAAGGCCTGCGCGAGACTAAGGCCGGCAAGAAGCTGCCGCCGCTGATCGATTCCGCGCAGGCCGGTGCTGCCGAAGCGCTCTATGGCATCGGCGCCACGCTGACCCGCCGCGGCGGTGAAGATCTCGCGCTCGTCTATCTCCAGCTCGCGCTCTATCTGCAGCCGACCCATCCGCTCGCGCTGCTCTCGCTCGCCGACCTCTATGAATCGGTGAAGCGGCCGCAGATGGCGATCAAGGTCTATGAGCGTGTGCCGGCCAATTCGCCGCTCAAGCGCAACGCGCAAATCCAGCTCGCGGTCGACCTCGATTCCGCCGACCGCACCGACGAGGCGATCAAGATCCTCAAGGGCGTCGTCGTCGACGATCCCAAGGATCTCGAGGCCATCATGGCGCTCGGCAATATCGAGCGCGGCCGCAAGAAGTTCGGCGATTGCGGCGGGACCTATTCGAAGGGCATCGAGGTGCTGCCGGCCGGCGCCGACAAGGCCAACAGCGTCTGGTACTATTATCGCGGCATCTGCGAGGAACGCTCCAAGCAGTGGGGCAAGGCCGAGGCCGACATGAAGAAGGCGCTCGAGCTGCAGCCTGATCAGCCGCATGTGCTCAACTATCTCGGTTATTCCTGGATCGACCAGGGCATCAACCTCGACGACGGCATGAAGATGATCAAGCGCGCTGTCGAGCAACGCCCCGACGACGGCTACATCGTCGACTCGCTCGGGTGGGCTTACTATCGCATCGGCAATTACGAGGAGGCGGTGAAGAACCTCGAGCGCGCGATCGACCTCAAGCCCGAGGATCCCACCATCAACGACCATCTCGGCGACGCCTATTGGCGCGTCGGCCGGACGCTGGAGGCCAAATTCCAGTGGGCGCACGCCCGCGACCTCAAGCCCGAACCGGACGATCTGCCGAAGATCGAGGCCAAGATCGCCAACGGGCTGACGGAAGATTCCAATCCGTCGGCGGCGCAGGCCGACAAGAAGAAAGACGACGGCAAGGGCGGCTGAGGCGAAACGTAAAGAGTGTTGGGGGCGATCGCCGATGCCGACGTTGATTGAAGAGGGGCGCGCGAAGGTCAATCTGAGCCTTCGCGTCATCGGCCGTCGCACCGACGGCTACCATGATCTGGAAAGCGTGGTCGCGTTCGCCGACTGTGCCGATCATCTCACGCTCGAACCGGGCGCGGAGCTGAAGCTCTCCACGACGGGACCGCTCGCATCATTCTGCGGTGAGACCGCTGATAATCTCGTGCTTAAGGCGGCGCGGCTTCTGGCCGAGGCAGTGCCCGGCCTGAAGGTCGGCGCCTTCTCGCTCGAAAAAGTGCTCCCCGTCGCTGCCGGCATCGGTGGCGGTTCGGCGGATGCTGCCGCCGCACTTCGTCTGCTCGCGCGTCTCAATGGTCTGTCGCTCGACGATCCCAGGCTTCAGGACGTCGCGCTCCAGACCGGCGCCGACGTGCCGGTGTGCGTGGCGTCGCGCGCCTGCAACATGACCGGTGTCGGCGAGCAGCTCTTGCCGCTGAGCATCCCGACGATGCCTTGCGTCATGGTCAATCCGCGTCTGGCCGTCGCGACCAAGGATGTTTTTGCAGCACTCGGCTTGCGCAATGGCGAGCTGCTCGTCGGTGCCACCGACGTCCTGCAGTCGCCGTCCTGGCCTGACGCCGGCGCCTCGCTTGAAGACTGGGTCGAAGCGCTCGCCACGAACTCGAACGATCTGGAGGAGCCCGCGACACGCGTCCAGCCCGTGATCGGCGAGGTGATCGCGGCGCTCAACGCCACCAACGGCGCCTGGCTCGCGCGGATGTCGGGCTCCGGCGCGACCTGCTTTGCGATCTACGAAAACACCGCCGATGCCCACCGCGCCGCCGAGAAGATCCGCCAAGAGCAGCCCGGCTGGTGGGTGCATTCGGGGACGTTGAGCTAGTCTCTCCTCTCGTCATTGCTTCGCTGCGCTCGCAATGACGATGTGGAAGCAGATGCTCGCCGCTCGCACCACTGCCGTAGGGTGGGCAAAGCGAAGCGTGCCCACCACTTTTCGGGATGTGAGAGAAGAGGTGGGCACGGCGCTATCGCGCCTTTGCCCACCCTACGGCAGCTCGCTTCGCCGGGACGACGCCGAGGATGCGGCAGCTGTTATCGCTCAGTGCGACCGTGCTAGGCAGAATGCCACCACCTGCTCCAGCGCGTTCTTCATCGGCGAATTCGGGAACAGCGCGAGCGCGTCGACCGCCATGGCGCCATAGTGCTGGGCGCGGCTGAGCGTATCTTCGAGCGCGCGGTGCTTGTTCATCAGCCCGATGGCGTGATCGAGATCGCCATCGCCGATCTCGCCGCGCTCCAGTGCGCGGATCCAGAAGGCGCGTTCGGCGTCGTT
Source organism: Bradyrhizobium guangdongense (assembly GCF_006483445.1). Classification (GTDB taxonomy): domain Bacteria; phylum Pseudomonadota; class Alphaproteobacteria; order Rhizobiales; family Xanthobacteraceae; genus Bradyrhizobium; species Bradyrhizobium guangdongense_A. The sequence continues at coordinate 6,376 of NZ_PPPT01000114.1, forward strand.
GCCGCGCCGGAAGGCCAGCACCACGGGAAGCGTGATCTTGCCTTCGCGGAAATCGTCGCCGGTGTTCTTGCCGAGCTTCGCACTCTTGCCGCCATAGTCGAGCACGTCGTCGACGAGCTGGAAGGCGATGCCGAGGTTCATGCCGACGGAGCGGCAAGCGGTTTGCTCCGCCTTCGGGCGGTTTGCGATGACGGGGCCGACCTCGCAGGCCGCCGCAAACAGCTCGGCGGTCTTGCCTCTGATAACGGCGAGATATTCATCCTCGGTGGTCGCGGTGTTCTTGGCGGCCGCAAGCTGCATCACCTCGCCCTCGGCGATGGTGGCGGCGGCTGCCGAGAGGATGTCGAGTGCGCGCAGCGATCCGACCTCGACCATCATCCGAAACGCCTGGCCCAGCAGGAAGTCGCCGACCAGAACGCTCGCCTCGTTGCCCCACAGCATGCGCGCCGACAGCTTGCCGCGCCGCATCTCGCTCTCGTCGACGACGTCGTCATGGAGCAGGGTCGCCGTGTGCATGAACTCGACGGAGGCGGCGAGCTTGATGTGGCCGTCGCCGGTGTAGCCGGCGAGGTTGGCCATGGCGAGCGTCAGCATCGGCCGCAGCCGCTTGCCGCCGGAGGAGATCAAATGGTTGGCGACTTCCGGGATCATGGTCACTTCGGAGCCGGTCCGCGACAGGATCGTCCCGTTGACGCGCTCCATGTCAGGGGCGACAAGGGCAACCAGCTCTTCGATCGACGCGCCGGGAGTTTCGAAAGGGACGATGACGGCCACGCCGGTCTCCAATATTTGCCCCGGAAGGGCTATCTTCGGTGCTTAGACAATAGAAACTGCGAGCGGATGCGGCAAGAGCGGGAACTGATTGACATTTCCGCCGTATTTGCCCTCAGGCAGGAGGCTTTCTTGCGCGAACTGGTGCGGACCAACGACATGGTGCTGGTATCGGCGATCGGTGCGTTGCTCGACGGCGCCAACATCCACCATCTGGTGCTGGACCAGAACATGAGCATCATCGAGGGCTCGCTCGGCATCCTGCCGCGGCGGATCCTGGTCCATGAGGACGACGCCGGCGAGGCGCGTCAGCTTCTCACCGAGGCCGGCCTCAGCCATGAACTGCGCCCCGATGACTGAGCTTGCCGCCAGTCAGCTTGATGTCAGCCAGGATGCGTTTCTCGGCGGACAGTTACACCTGACACAGCCGCGCTCCGGCCATCGCGCCGGGCACGACGCGATCCTGCTGGCGGCGGCGACGTCCGCGCAACCGGGTGCGCGCGTGGTGGATTTCGGCGCCGGTGTCGGCACGGCCGGGCTTGCGCTGGCGCGCCGCATCGCAGGGCTGGATCTGGTGCTGGTCGAGATCGATCCGGAACTTGCGGATCTTGCGCGGGCCAATGCGGCGGCGAATGCGCTTCCCGCAAGGACGCTCGTGCTGGACGTGACGGCGGAGGCGGAGGTCTTCGCAGCCAGCGGCCTGCCGCCTGACAGCGTCGATGTCGTCCTGACCAATCCGCCCTTCAACGATCCGGCGCGCCATCGGGCTTCGCCGGACCAGGCGCGCCAGACTGCGCATGTCGCGGCGGAAGACACCCTGCAGGCCTGGGTGCATGCGGCCCGCCGCATCCTCAAATCCGGCGGCGTGCTGACCCTGATCTGGCGCGCGGATGGGTTGACCGAATTGTTGGCAGCGCTATCACGTGGCTTCGGCAGTCTCGTCGTGCTGCCGGTTCATGGCGATGCGGGCAAGCCTGCGATCCGCGTCTTGGTGCGTGCGGTCAAAGGGGGCAGGGCGCCGACGCGCATTCTTCCCGGCCTGATGCTCAATGAAGAGACAGGTGTGCCTAAAAAACAGATGCCGGAGAGTGTGAGGGAAGTTCTCGAAGGGAGAGCGGTGCTGCCGTTGGCGCAGCTGTGAAACTACTGGGGAAGCGAGTTCGTCTGCTGTTCCTGGGCGGCCGTGAAGCGAATCGCCGTGAAAAGCGCACCCATCAGCAAGATCAGCAGATAAATCTTCATGTCGTTCTCCGCTGCGCCATTGCAGCCGCTTAACGACTGCTTAGCAAAACACGTTCCAGCGAAGTCAATGACAGTCGCGTGATAAGAAATGGTTAAAGCGAGGTAACGGCATGGCCGAACATTCGAACGATCGCGGAGAGTCCGGCCTGATCGACAAGCTCAAGCAATATCTGCCGGCGCGCTTTCGTCCTGGTACCGCTGTCGTGCCCGTGGTGCGGCTGTCGGGTGTGATCGGCGCGGTGACGCCGCTGCGGCCGGGAATGACGCTCGCGGGTCTGGCGCGCGTGCTGGAGCGCGCGTTCTCGGTCCGCAATGCCAAGGCGGTGGCGCTGGTGATCAATTCGCCCGGCGGTTCGCCGGTGCAGTCGCGCCAGATCTATCTGCGCATCAAGCAGCTTGCGGCGGAGAAGAAGCTGCCCGTGCTGGTGTTCGTCGAGGACGTCGCGGCCTCAGGCGGCTACATGATCGCCTGCGCCGGCGACGAGATCTTTTGCGATCCGTCCTCGATCCTCGGCTCGATCGGCGTGGTCGGCGGCAGCTTCGGTTTCCAGGAGGCGATCAAGAAGCTCGGCATCGAGCGCCGGCTCTACACGGCCGGCGAGCACAAGGCGATGCTCGATCCCTTCCTCCCGGAAAACCCCGACGACGTGGCGCGGCTGAAATCGCTCCAGCGCGAGATTCATCAGATCTTCATCGCACTGGTGAAGGGAAGCCGCGGCGCGCGGCTGAAGGGGCCCGACGAGACCCTGTTCACAGGTGAATACTGGGCGGGCGAGACGTCTGTCGCCCTAGGCCTTGCCGACGGGATCGGCGACCTCCGCTCAACTCTTCGTGCCCGCTACGGCGAGAAGGTTCTCACCCCCGTGATCGCCCTGCCGACCGGGCTGTTGTCGGGCCTTTTGGGCCGCAAATCGCCCGGCGCGGGCCAGCTTTCGGCCCTCGACGGGCTGTCCGGCCTGCCGGACGAACTGATCTCGGCCCTGGAAACGCGGGCGATTTGGGCGAAATTTGGGTTCTGACCTCGGCGGTTCCCCGCGCCATTTGGTCCCGGGACATCCGATTGCGGCAAATGCCGGTTTGAGCGAAAATGCTCTTGGGGGTTGAGCATTGAACAAGGATCGACAGATGCCGCCGTTCGTCGCATTTGCGGGTGTTCTGGGTGGGCTCGCCGTGGTCCGCTGGGCCTACAAGACCGCCGTCCGGATCAACCAGGAGCTGGAGGAGATGCGCCTCTCGCGCGTCGCCGAGGCCGCCCATGCCGGGGACATTCCGACGTTGAAGCGCGACCCCGTCACCGGGGCGTATCGGCCGGGTTAGGTGTAATTCACCGTTCAGATCGAGCTGCCGTAGGGTGGGCAAAGCGAAGCGTGCCCACCTCTTCGGTCGCGATTGACGAAAGTTGGTGGGCACGGCGCAAGGGCGCCTCTGCCCACCCTACCGCATCGTGCCTGGAATGGCCCGAATCCGCCCCCTTTGCCTTGATTCCCGCCCCCACCGCCGATACGGTCCCGCGCGATTCAAAACCCCCCGCGAGAGCCTGATCTGCCGATGGATTCCCTGCCCGCCCATATGCGCCCGGAACGTTCGTTCCAGGGCTTTATCCTCGCGCTCCAGCGCTTTTGGGCCGAGCAGGGCTGCGTGATCCTGCAGCCCTACGACATGGAGATGGGCGCGGGCACCTTCCATCCGGCAACCACCTTGCGCGCGCTCGGGCCAAAGCCCTGGAATGCGGCCTATGTGCAGCCGTCGCGCCGGCCCAAGGACGGCCGCTACGGCGAAAATCCCAATCGGATGCAGCACTACTACCAGTTCCAGGTGATCATGAAGCCGTCGCCGCCGAACCTTCAGGAGCTGTACCTGAAGTCGCTCGCCGCGATCGGCATTGATTCCGCCGTGCACGACATCCGCTTCGTCGAGGACGACTGGGAGAGCCCGACGCTGGGCGCCTGGGGCCTGGGATGGGAGTGCTGGTGCGACGGCATGGAGGTGAGCCAGTTCACCTACTTCCAGCAGGTCGCTGGCTTCGAATGCGCGCCGGTCGCCGGCGAGCTGACCTACGGGCTCGAGCGCCTCGCGATGTATGTGCAGGGCGTCGATCGCGTCTACGACCTCAACTTCAATGGCCGCGACGGCGCCGAGAAGGTCACCTATGGCGACGTCTTCCTGCAGGCCGAACGGGAATATTCGCGGCACAACTTTGAAGTCGCCGACACCGCGATGCTGTTCGAGCAGTTCAAGATGGCCGAAGAGGCCTGCAAGAAATATCTCGCGTCGGGTTGGCAAGAAAACGTCAACTTGGGTAATCGCAAAGAACATCTGATGGCGCTGCCGGCCTATGATCAGTGCATCAAGGCGAGCCACGTCTTCAACCTGCTCGATGCGCGCGGAGTCATTTCGGTGACGGAGCGGCAGAGCTACATTCTGCGCGTGCGTGAACTGGCAAAGGCCTGCGGCGAAGCCTGGGTGCACACCGAAGCGGGCGGAGCGGCCTGATGCCCGATCTTTTGCTGGAGCTGTTCTCGGAAGAGATCCCTGCGCGCATGCAGGCGAAGGCGGCGGACGATCTGCGCCGCATGGTCACCGACAAGCTCGTCGCCGAGGGCCTCGTCTATGACGGCGCCAAGGCGTTTGCGACGCCGCGCCGCCTTGCGCTCACCGTGCACGGGATTCCCGCGCGCCAGCCGGACCTCAAGACCGAACGCCGCGGCCCGAAAATGGGCGCGCCGGATGCGGCGGTGCAGGGGTTTCTGAAAGCGACCGGCTTGAAGTCGCTGGATGAAGCAAAAATCCAGCGCGACCCGAAGGGCGATTTCTACATCGCGCTGATCGAAAAGCCGGGCCGCGACGCGATCGACGTGCTCGCCGAAATATTGCCGGTCATCATCCGCACCTTCCCCTGGCCGAAATCGATGCGCTGGGGCGCGCGCTCGGGCAAGCCGGGCTCGCTCAACTGGGTGCGTCCGCTGCACGCGATCACCGCGACGTTTGGGCTGGAGACCGAAGAGCCCGATGTCGTGAAGTTTTCGGTGGATGGGATCGAGAGCGGGCAGACCACCTATGGCCACCGCTTCCTCGCGCCGGCCGCGATCAACGTGCGCCGCTTCGAGGACTACGAAGCCAAGCTGCTCGATGCCAAGGTCGTGCTCGACCCTGAAAGACGCAAGGATGCGATCCTGACCGACGCCAAGCAGCTTGCCTTCGCGCAAGGCTTTGAGCTCGTCGAGGACCAGAATTTGCTCGACGAGGTCGCAGGGCTCGTCGAATGGCCGGTCGTGCTGATGGGCTCGTTCGAGCAGGAGTATTTGAAGACTCCCGACGAAGTGATCCGCGCCACCATCCGCAACAACCAAAAGTGTTTTGTGGTGCGCGATCCCAAAACGGGCAAGCTCGCCAACAAGTTCATCCTGGTCGCCAATATCGAGGCGACCGACGGCGGCGCGACCATCATCGCCGGCAACGAGCGCGTGATCCGCGCGCGGCTGAGCGATGCAAAGTTTTTCTATGAGACGGACTTGAAGACGAAGTTGCAGGACCGGCTGCCGAAGTTCGAGCAGATCGTGTTCCACGAGAAGCTCGGCACACAGGCCGCGCGCATCAAGCGTATCGAAGGCTTGGCCGCCGAGATCGCGCCGCGGGTCGGCGCCGATGTCGCGAAGGCCAAGCGTGCCGCAGCGCTTGCGAAGGCGGATCTGTTGACCGAAGTCGTCGGCGAATTTCCGGAAGTGCAGGGCCTGATGGGCAAGTACTACGCGCTGGCACAAGGCGAGGACGCGTCCGTCGCAGCCGCCTGCGAGGAGCACTACAAGCCGCAGGGCCCCGCCGATCGCGTGCCGACCGATCCGGTCAGTGTGGCTGTGGCGCTGGCTGACAAGATGGATACGCTCGCTGGCTTCTGGGCGATCGACGAGAAACCGACTGGGTCGAAGGATCCGTATGCGCTGCGCCGCGCAGCGCTGGGAGTGATCCGGTTGATTGTGGAGAATGCACTTCGTCTCTCTCTGACGAAGGTGGCGGCCTCGGCTCTCGCCGGTTTGTCTGCGAAGCCTGCCGATGCACAGACGATTCCGAGCGATCTGCTCGCCTTCTTCGCCGACCGCCTCAAAGTTCAGCTCCGCGAGCAGGGCGCGCGGCACGATCTCGTCGACGCCGTGTTCGCGCTCGGCGGCCAGGACGACCTCCTGATGATCGTCCGCCGCGTCGAGGCGCTCGGAAAGTTCCTCGAGTCCGACGACGGCAAGAACCTGCTCGCCGGCACCAAGCGCGCCAGCAACATCCTCTCGATCGAGGAGAAGAAGGACAAGCGTACGTTTGATGGCGCGCCCGATGTTGCGCTCTACACCCTCGCTGAGGAAAAGGCGCTGGCGAAGGCGATCGGCGAGGTGACGGCCGAGGCGAGCGCCGCGGTTGCCAAGGAAGATTTTGCGAGCGCGATGAGCGCGATGGCAAAGCTGCGTCCGCCGGTCGATGCGTTCTTCGACAAGGTTCGCGTCAACGACGAGGACCCGAAGGTGCGCGAGAACAGGCTGAAGCTGCTGAACGAGATCCGCAGCGCAACGCGTGCGGTCGCGGACTTTTCGAAGATCCAGGATTGATCTGGTGCCCCGGATGCTGCGCAGTGCGCCGCCCCTTGGCGGCGTGGTGCGCTGCTGATCCGGGGCCCATGCAGGCGTGCACTCGGCTTCTGGGTCCCGGGTCTGCGCTTCGCTTGCCCGGGACACGAGAAAAAAAGCCCCGCCCGGCGGGGGGAATACCGGGCGGGGCCTGATGTCCGTCGTTTGGTTTTGCGCGCCAGTCTGAATTGGCGCGGCGGACATCTAGTCTAGTCCATGACCTCGACGATGCGCCGCGAGCGCGGCTCGACCAGGAGCGTCGCGCCGTTCACGACGGTGTAGCGATAGGTCGTTGCGCCGAAGCGCTGTGGCACGTCGTAATAGGTGATGCCGGCATCAGGGAGTACCGTGCCGACCACGACGCGATCCGGAATGGTGAAGGCCGGTACGCGCTGCTCGACGACGTAGTCGCGGAAGGCCGATCGCTGGTCGACGGCGATGCCGGCACCGCGCTCGATCACGACGCCCGGTGCTGCGCGTCCCACGGTGATGTCGGCTTGCGCGTTCGCTGCGACCGGCGAGCCGATCGCGGCTGCTAGCGCTGTCACGGCAAGAATCCTTTTGGGAATCCTGTTTGGCATGGGCAACTCCTTCGTCAATCAGTCCAAGAGGTGCGCCAGTGGCGCGACCGGTTGCCAATGCCTCCTTCCCCACAATGTTCCGGAAAAATGCGTGCCGCATCGGCGGCAATTTCAGGCAGTTTTCGCGATGGCCGGAACCCGCGAGCTTGCTCGTGCGTCTCTACTCGCGGAACCCGCCCCGCTATGATCCGGCCGCGATTCGCGGGGATCTTCCCCGCACAGACCGGAAGGATATTTCATGCACATCACTGTCGCTCACATCTCGCCGATCATGTCGCTGATCGCGGGTGTGCTGATTCTCATCATGCCCCGCCTGCTCAACTTCATCGTCGCGATCTTCCTGATCCTGAACGGCGCGATCGGGCTCGGCCTGTTGAAGTGGCTCCACCTTTAGTCGGTCATTTTGTGGAACGGCCCGACTTGCGCCGGCCCGCCCAAAGTGGTGTAAGGCGCGCGATTTCCCATCCCTCTCGCAGGTTGTGTGCAAGCTATGGCCAAAGCCGCCTCGAAGCCTAAGAAAATGCCAGCGAAATCAAAGCCCTCTGTCAAGGCCAAGGCGGCGCCCCCGGCGCGCAAGGCACTGAAGAAGAGCGCCGCGAAGCCGGCCGCCAAGGTAGCCGCCAAGGCCCCCAGCAAGCCTGTGCATAAGCCGTCTCCCGCCAAGGCCGCCCCGGCAGCAGTGAAGGCCGGCAAGTGGGTCTTTACGTTCGGCGACGGCAAGGCCGAGGGCAAAGCCGAAATGCGCAACCTGCTTGGCGGCAAGGGCGCGAACCTCGCCGAGATGGCCAATCTCGGCCTGCCGGTGCCGCCCGGCTTCACCATCCCGACCTCGGTCTGCACCTATTTCTACGCGCACGACAAATCCTATCCGAAGGAGCTGCAGTCGCAGGTCGAGAAGGCGCTCGACTATGTCGGCAAGCTCACTGGTAAGACTTTTGGCGACACCAAAAATCCGCTGCTGGTCTCGGTGCGCTCCGGCGGACGCGCCTCGATGCCGGGCATGATGGACACCGTGCTCAATCTTGGTCTCAACGACCAGACGGTGGAAGCGCTGTCGGAACTGTCGGGCGACCGTCGCTTCGCCTATGACAGCTATCGCCGCTTCATCACCATGTATTCCGACGTGGTGCTCGGCTTCGAGCATCATCACTTCGAGGAAATCCTCGACACCTTCAAGGACGGGCAGGGCTATTCGCTCGACACCGACCTTTCCGCCGACGACTGGGTCGAACTGGTCGGCAAGTACAAGGACGCGGTCGCACGCGAGACCGGGAAGGATTTTCCGCAGGATCCGCACGATCAATTGTGGGGCGCGATCGGCGCCGTGTTCTCATCCTGGATGAACGCGCGCGCGGTGACCTACCGCAAGCTGCACGACATTCCGGAATCCTGGGGCACCGCGGTCAACGTGCAGGCCATGGTGTTCGGCAACATGGGCGACACCTCGGCGACCGGCGTTGCGTTCACCCGCAACCCCTCGACCGGCGAGAGCAAGCTCTACGGCGAGTTCCTGATCAACGCGCAGGGCGAGGACGTGGTGGCGGGCATCCGCACGCCGCAGGACATCACCGAGCAGGCGCGCAAGGATTCCGGCTCCGACAAGGCGTCGATGGAAGCGGCGATGCCCGATGCGTTCAAGGAGCTGACGCGCTTCTACACCCTGCTCGAGAAGCACTATCGCGACATGCAGGACATGGAGTTCACCGTCGAGCGCGGCAAGCTCTGGATGCTGCAGACCCGCGGCGGCAAGCGCACCGCCAAGGCGGCGCTGCGCATCGCGGTCGAGCTCGCCAATGAAGGCTTGATCAGCAAGAAGGAAGCAGTGACGCGCATCGATCCCGCGTCGCTCGATCAGCTCCTGCATCCGACCATCGATCCCAACGCCAAGCGCGACGTGATCGCGACCGGCCTGCCGGCTTCGCCTGGCGCGGCCTCCGGCGAGATCGTGTTCTCTTCTGACGAAGCTGCGAAGCTGCAGGCCGACGGGCGCAAGGTCATCCTGGTCCGCATCGAGACCAGCCCCGAAGACATCCACGGCATGCACGCCGCCGAAGGCATCTTGACCACCCGCGGCGGTATGACTTCGCACGCGGCGGTCGTCGCGCGCGGCATGGGCAAGCCCTGCGTCTCCGGCTGCGGCACCATTCGTGTCGATTACGGCCGCGGCACCATGAGCATCGGCTCGCGCACCTTCAAGACCGGCGACGTCATCACCATCGACGGTTCGCTCGGCCAGGTGCTCGCCGGCCGCATGCCGATGATCGAGCCGGAGCTGTCCGGCGAATTCGGCACGCTGATGACCTGGGCCGACCAGGCCCGCAAGATCGGCGTCCGCGTCAATGCGGACACGCCGGAAGATGCCCGCACCGCGATCAAGTTCGGCGCCGAGGGCATCGGCCTCTGCCGCACCGAGCACATGTTCTTCGAGGAGACCCGCATCCGCACCGTGCGCGAGATGATCCTCTCCGAGGACGAGCAGGCGCGCCGCGCCGCGCTCGCAAAGCTGTTGCCGATGCAGCGTGCTGATTTCGTCGAGCTGTTCGAGATCATGAAGGGCCTGCCCGTCACGATCCGCCTGCTCGATCCGCCCCTGCACGAGTTCCTGCCGCACACCCATGCCGAGATCGAGGAAGTGGCGCGTGCCATGAACACCGATCCGCGCAGGCTGGCGGACCGGGCGCGCGAGTTGTCGGAGTTCAATCCGATGCTCGGATTCCGCGGCTGCCGCATCGCGATCGCCTATCCGGAGATCGCCGAGATGCAGGCGCGTGCGATCTTCGAGGCGGCCGTCGAGGCGCAGAGGCGCACCGGCAAGGCTGTCGGCCTCGAGGTGATGGTGCCGCTGATCGCGACCAAGATGGAGCTCGACCTCGTCAAGGCGCGCATCGATGCGATGGCGCAGGCCGTGATGCGCGACACCAACACCAAGCTGACCTATCAGGTCGGCACAATGATCGAGCTGCCGCGCGCCTGTCTGCTCGCGGGCGAGATCGCGGAGAGCGCCGAGTTCTTCTCGTTCGGCACCAACGATTTGACGCAGACCACCTACGGCATCAGCCGCGACGACGCCGCGAGCTTCCTCGGTCCCTATGTGTCGAAGGGCATCCTCCAGATCGATCCGTTCATTGCGCTGGACCAGGAGGGTGTCGGCGAGCTCGTCAAGATCGGCGTCGCGCGCGGCCGCAAGACGCGGCCCTCGCTCAAGATGGGCATTTGCGGCGAGCACGGCGGCGATCCCGCCTCGGTGGCGTTCTGCCACGACGTCGGCCTCGACTACGTCTCCTGCTCGCCCTACCGCGTGCCGATCGCGCGGTTGGCGGCAGCGCAGGCCGCGATCGGCACGAAGGCTGCGAGCCAGGCGTAAGCGCGACGCGAGATACGAATTGAGAGAGGCGGAGCTTGGCTCCGCCTCTTTTCATTTGGAGTCTCGCTATCTCCCCACGTCGCTGCGCCCGCAATGACAGTGGGGAACAATCGCATTGTCCCACAACGAGACGCGCGCAAGAGTTCCTTCACCATTGGCGTTGACTGCTTGTTTACCGCTTCACGCCATCTGCGATTCACCAACTCCTTCGAATTCCCCGTGAAAACACCTGCGCTTGCTTGCGTGTGGTGTGTGCGCAACGCCGATTAACTCCCCGGCAACCTAAATTAGATACCAACGAAAAAGATCGAATTGCACGGATGTACTGACGTTCGATCTTTCTGGCGTAAGCGTTGCGTGAGCGTATCGATGTTTGTGTTGCGTACCCATCCGAAGGGCGCGCGGTTCGCGTCCTTCGGCATCGGTCTCTGCATCTTCGCATTGATGCCGAGAGAGACCGGCTATCAGGACATCTCTTCGCTGTTGGCGCGCCAACCCGGCGTGGCCGAGCGCTGGCAGAAGCAGGTGTTTTCTGCGGCGTCCTCGATCCAGCTCGCCACCTACAGCTTCTCGCGCCCGATCGGCACGTCGGTGCCGCAGAGCGCGACCTATCGCCTCGCAAGCCTCGACAATGCCGACATCACCGGCGCGATCCAGCGCAATCCGGTCATGCAGGCGCCGCTGCGCTACCAGGCCTCCGATTTTCCAAAGGTTGATCGCACGCTGAAGGGCGATCGGCTCGCCACCGTCACGCCGCAGCCTGCGCCCGCCGAGACGTCGGCACCATCGGCGCCCGCGGCGCAGGATCCCGCGACCTCGAACAGTTCCGTGTTCGGCGCCAAGACGGCAGAGGCACCGGCCTCGTTCTCCTCACCTGAATCGGCCGCGCTCGATCCCGAATTGCAGGAGGCGCTGCGCGCGCCGCCGCTGCCGCAATATGCACCGTCACAGCCCAAGTCCGCGGCCGCGCTCGGCGCGCAGCCACGCGGCGACGTCAAGCCGGCGGAAGCGGTTCCGCCGCGCGATCCCTTCAGCGTCAAGACGTCGAACCTGTTCTTCGGCAGTTCATCGCTCGGCGGCAATATCGAGAGCATCGAGAGCTGGCAGCCCGGCGCCGAGCCGCTGATCGTGATGCCGGATCCCGACATGAAGGTGATGGCCTCGTTGCCGCCGCCCTCGGAGGATGTCGCGAAGGCGATCGACGGCGGCGAGAGCGTTGCGCCCAAGGGCGAGGTCAATGCTGACGACCAGCGTGTGAAGTCGCCGGCAGAGCGCCTCGCGCTCGACGACAAGTCGCGCGCGAAGTCGGAGAAGTGCCTCGCGGAAGCCGTCTATTTCGAATCCCGCGGCGAGGCCGTGCGCGGCCAGATCGCGGTCGCGCAGGTCGTCATGAATCGGGTGTTTTCCGGCAAATACCCCGACACCGTCTGCGGCGCTGTCTACCAGAACAAGCATCGCCATCTCGCATGCCAGTTCACCTTCGCTTGCGACAACAATGCCGACGTGATCCGCGAGCCCGAGATGTGGGAGCGTGCCAAGAAGATCGCGAAAGCCATGCTCGACGGCAAGATCTGGTTGCCTGAAGTGGGCAAGTCCACCCACTACCACGCCTACTGGGTGCGGCCGTCCTGGGTCGCCGAGATGAAGAAGATGTACAAGACCGGCGTGCACACCTTCTATCGGCCGCGCAACTGGGGCGACGGCAGCGAGGCGCCGACATGGGGGACGCCGGCGCAGACCGCAGCCATCAGCGCCGAGCTCGCGCAGGAAGCCAAGAGCTCGGCCGAGATGGGCGCGACGACGCGGTAGCATTGCTTGACCTCGCCCCGCTTGCAGGGAGAGGGAGCCTCAGCGTCACGTCTCAATATCGAGCGCGCAGTCGAAATTTGGCGCCGAGTGGGTAAGGGCGCCTGACGAGACGTAGTCGACGCCCGTCGCCGCGATCCTTGCGATCGATTCCAGCGTAACCCCGCCCGATGCCTCCAGCACCACACGGCCCTCTGCAAGACGCACGGCTTCGCGCAGCGTCGGAAAATCCATATTGTCGAGCAGTACGGCATCGGCGAGGCCGGTGGCCAAGACCTCGCGCAGTTGCGCCAGGGTGTCGACCTCGATCTCGATCTTCACGAGGTGGCCGGCATGGGCGCGGGCGCGCTCCAGCACCGGACGGACGCCGCCGGCAACTGCGATGTGGTTGTCCTTGATCAGGATCGCGTCGTCGAGGCCAAAACGGTGGTTGAACCCGCCACCGCAGCGCACGGCGTATTTCTCAAGCGCGCGCAGGCCCGGCGTCGTCTTGCGCGTGCAGCAGATGCGCAACTTCGTGCCCTCGGTCTGACGGACGTAATCGGCCGTTAGCGTCGCGACACCCGAGAGCCGGCCGACGAAGTTGAGTGCCGTGCGCTCGGCCGTGAGTACGGCGCGGGCCGGGCCTGCGATCGTCAGCGCGCGCTGGCCGGCTGCGATCCGGGCGCCGTCACGGACATGCGCCTCGACCGTGATGTCAGGCGAGAGCTCTTGCAGCGTCGCAAGCGCAAGCGGAAGACCTGCGATCACGCCAGCCTGGCGCGCGACCAGGATCGCGTTTGCCTTGGTCGTCTCCGGGATCGTTGCAAGCGACGTGACGTCGCCGGCGCGGCCGAGGTCTTCGTCGAGCGCGCGGTGGACAGCTTCGTCGATCGCGAGCGGCGACAGGAAGGCGTCCGGATAGAGCAGGGATGCGGGAGTGAGCATGGAAAGTCTCCTTCAGGCGATCATGGCTTGCGCGGCGCGCGTCAGCGGCTGCTCGGACAAATGCTCGGCCACGTCGCGCGCGGCGGCGAGCGTCGTCATGGTCCGCCGCGCAAGCGCGGCGTTCTCGTCCGGATAGTCGGCGCGGAAATGCGCACCGCGGCTTTCGTGGCGCGTGAAGGCACTGGCGGCGACCAGCAGGGCCGATGTCGCCATGTTGCGCAGCGCGATGCTGGGGGCGTCTCGTTCCAGCGTCGCAAAATGTTGCACGGCCTCCGCGAGCCCGTCGCTGTCTCTGATGACCCCGACATGTGTGCTCATCATCGTCCGCAACCGCTGCTCGGCGCGCACGTCCAGTGTCGCATTGCGCGGTGTCACCAGCGCTTCCGGCAGGCGGGCGGGTGAAGGGATGGCTCGGCCGGCGATGTCATCCGCGATGCGGGCGGCATAGACCACGGCCTCGAGCAGCGAGTTGAAGTGTCCTCGACTGGCGCCATGCGCGCCAGTCGAGGACACTTCACCGCCGGCCCAGAGCCCGTCGATCGAGCTGCGGCCGCGCGTGTCCACGGCGATGCCGCCCATGTGGTAGTGCGCTGCCGGCGCGATCGGGATCGGCTGTATTGCCGGATCGAGGCCGGCGGCCGAGCAACTCGCATACACCGTCGGAAACTTCTCCACGAAACGTGCGCCGAGTGCCTGCCGCGCATCGAGAAACGCACCGCGGCCGGCGGCGACCTCTGCAAAGACGCCGCGCGCGACGATGTCGCGCGGGGCGAGCTCGGCGAGCTCATGCCGCGCCAGCATGAAACGCTCGCCGCTCGCGTTGATGAGCGTTGCGCCTTCGCCGCGTAGCGCTTCGGTCGCAAGCGGCGCCGGATCGCGGCCGACCATGATCGCGGTCGGATGGAACTGGACGAATTCGGGGTCGGCGATGACGGCGCCCGCGCGTGCCGCGATCGCAAGCCCCGTGCCACTGGCTTCGTTCGGGTTGGTGGTGACGGCATAGAGATGCCCGGTGCCGCCGGTCGCGAGCACGACCGCGCGGGAGGCGATGATGAGAGGACGCGCGGCTGCGTTGCTGGCATCGCGGAGCTGCAATCCTGTGACCGCGTCGTCCTCGGTCAAGAGCGCCTCGGCGACAAAACCCTCGATCAGCCGGATCGACGGTGTGCGCCGCACGGCCTCGCTCAGGGCCGCGATGATCGCGGCACCGGCCATGTCGCCGCGCACATGCACGATGCGCCGCGCCGAATGCGCGGCTTCGCGTCCCACCGCGAGCCTGCCTTCGAGGTCGCGGTCGAACGGCACGCCATAGGCGAGGAGGTCGTGGATGCGGGCGCCGGCTTCGCGTGCGAGCCCGAGCGCGATCGTCTCGTCGACGAGACCTGCGCCGGCTGCGATCGTGTCGGCGGCATGTGCCTCGGGGCTGTCACCTTCGGCAACGGCCGCAGCAATTCCACCTTGCGCCCATGCGCTGGAGGCGCCCTGGCCGAGGGGCGCCGCCGAGATCACGGTGACGGGGCGCGGTGCGAGCTTGAGCGCGCAGAACAAGCCGGCCAGGCCGCCGCCGACGATGACGACATCGTCGGTGGTGCGGGTGAGGTCGTGGATGTTTAACATGACTGCTTCCACCTAGTTCTTCAGATTGATCATTCGCTCGACCGACCGTTGCGCGCGCTCTGCGATTGCCGGATCGATCGTCACCTCCTCCCGCAGCGTCAGCAGGCTCTCGAGGATGTTCGACAGCGTGATGCGCTTCATGTGCGGGCAGAGATTGCAGGGCCGCAGCATCTCGATTTCGGGCAGCTCGGCGCGCACATTGTCGGCCATCGAGCATTCCGTGATCATGACGAGGCGCTTCGGCCGTTTCTCGCGGACCCATTTGATCATGTGTGCGGTGGATCCCGTGAAGTCGGCCTCCGCCAGCACGTCCGGCGGACACTCCGGATGCGCGATGATCTGCACGGAGGGATCGGCCTCGCGATAGGCGCGCAGCTCCTCACCGGTGAAGCGCTCATGCACTTCGCATGCGCCCTTCCAGGCGATGATCTTCACATCCGTCTTCGAGGCAACGTATTTTGCCAGATACTGGTCGGGCAGAAAGATCACCGTCGGTGCGCGCAGGCTTTCGACCACCGCGACCGCGTTCGACGAGGTGCAGCAGATGTCGACTTCGGCCTTCACGTCTGCCGACGTGTTGACATAGGCCACCACGGGCACGCCCGGAAAGCGTTCGCGCAACAGCCGCACGTCGGCGCCGGTGATGCTCGCTGCCAGCGAGCAGCCGGCGCGCGAATCCGGGATCAGCACCGTCTTGTCCGGATTGAGCAGCTTTGACGTCTCCGCCATGAAGTGCACACCGCACTGGACGATGATGTCGGCGTTTACCTTGGTGGCTTCGATCGCGAGCTGCAGCGAGTCGCCGCCGATGTCGGCGACGCAGTGAAAGATCTCCGGCGCCTGGTAGTTGTGCGCGAGGATCACCGCGTTGCGTGCGACCTTTACTTCGTTGATCGCCTTGATCGTCGGCGCCATCAGCGGCCATTCGATCGGCGGGATCACATGCTTGACCCGCTCATAGAGCGGCGCGGTCGTGCGTTCGACCTCCGGTGTCCATTCCAGCGCGGGTCTCGGCAGCGCGCCGGTGCCGGGGCGGGCGGTAGGCGCACTCGCCGCGGGCCGTCGCTGCGATGGGGCGAAATCTTCGGGTCCGAATAGTCCGGCAATCGGCATGACCGTCTCCTTGTCGATATATACTCATTTTGAGTATATTAGGTGCCTGAGAATGCCGGCCCCAAGGGCCGGCTATCGTCGCAGTCGGTGAACTCCCGCACTCAGAAAGTCATATTATTCTCAATCTGAGCAAATCGAAGATATCACCACGCCTCCGTCTCGGCTAGGGCCTCACGCCAAATGTGATCGGGGAAGAACGTACCAATTTGCAGGGCTGCAATGCGCAGAATATTTCGGGCTTGGATTATCATGCAGATGCATTAACTCCCCCCGGGTGCGGCTGCCTATTCCGGACCCGCCAACACGCAAAAAGGGGATTTGCATGTCGACAGCCCAAGCCGGTCCGGTCTCGTCGTCAGCCTGGCGCACACCCGCCATTATCATCCTCTGCGGCTGCGCCATCGGCATGCTGGGCTTTGGTCCGCGCTCGACGCTCGGTTTCTTCGTGCAACCGATGAGCCATGAATTCGCCTGGGGCCGCGACGTGTTCGGCCTCGCCATTGCCGTGCAGAACCTGCTGTGGGGCCTCGGCCAGCCGTTTGCCGGCGCCGTTGCCGATCGCTTCGGCCTGTTCCGCGTGATGTGCGTCGGCGCCGTGCTCTATGCTGGCGGGTTGCTCCTGATGCGCTATTCGTCGACGCCGCTCTCGCTCAACATCGGTGCGGGCGTGATGATCGGCTTCGGCCTTGCAGGCTGCTCCTTCAACCTCGTGCTGTCGGCCTTCAGCAAGCTATTGCCGCCGGAGAAGCGCGGGCTCGCGCTCGGTGCCGGCACGGCGGCCGGTTCGTTCGGCCAATTTTTGTTTGCGCCCGTCGGCGTCGCGCTGATCGACAATTTTGGCTGGCAGCAGGCGCTGACCGTGTTCTCCGGCCTGATGCTGCTGATCATTCCGCTGTCGTTTGCGCTCTCCGTGCCCCGGGCCTCGGCGTCCGCCAATACTGCGTCAAACGACAATCAGTCCTTCACGACGGCGCTCGCCGAGGCCTTCGGCCATCGCTCCTACGTACTGCTGGTGCTCGGTTTCTTCACCTGCGGTTTCCAGCTCGCCTTCATCACCGTGCATCTGCCGGCGTTCCTGGTCGATCGCGGCATCTCCACGCAGACCGGCGGCTGGGTGATCGCGGCGATCGGGCTGTTCAACATCGTGGGTTCGCTGAGCGTCGGCTGGCTGCAGAACTATCTGCCCAAGCGCTACATCCTCTCCACGATCTACCTTACGCGCGCACTCGCGACGCTCGCCTTCATCTCGTTCCCGATCACGCCGTTCTCGGCCGTGGCGTTCGGCGCGATCTCCGGCCTCACCTGGCTGTCGACGGTGCCCCCGACCTCGGCGCTGGTCGCGCTGATGTTCGGCACGCGCTGGCTCGCCACGCTCTACGGCTTTGCCTTCGTCAGCCATCAGGTCGGCGGCTTCCTCGGCGTCTGGCTCGGCGGCATCGTGTTCGAGCGCTTTGGTTCCTACACGCCGATCTGGTGGCTCTCGATCCTGTTCGGCGTGCTGTCGGCGCTGATCAACCTGCCGATCGTGGAGAAGCCTGTCGCACGAGCGGTTGCGCAGCCCGCCTGATCGGCTAAACATCGCCTGAAACAAGTCAGGGAGTTCAGGCGTGGCAACGTTCAAAGCGATCCGGATCGAGAAGGCCGACAAGGGCACATCAGCGCAACTGGGCCAGTTCGACGAAGCCGAGCTGATGGACGGCGACGTCACCGTGCGCGTGGAGTGGTCGACGCTGAACTACAAGGACGGCCTTGCGCTCACCGGCAAGGCACCGGTGGTGCGCCGCTTCCCGATGATCGCGGGCATCGACTTCGCCGGCACGGTCGAACAATCCTCCCATCCGCAGTGGAAGGCCGGCGACAAGGTCGTCTGCACCGGCTGGGGCATGGGCGAGACGCATCTCGGCGCCTATGCCGAGAAGGCGAGAGTGAAGGGCGACTGGCTGGTGGCCCTGCCGCAGGGCCTGTCGGGCCGTGACGCCATGGCGATCGGCACCGCCGGCTTCACCGCGATGCTCTCGGTGCTGGCGCTGGAGAAGCACGGCCTGTCGCCGAAGAGCGGCCCCGTCGTCGTAACAGGCGCGGCCGGCGGCGTCGGTTCCGTCGCCACGGCCGTGCTGTCAAAGCTCGGCTATCACGTCATTGCCTCGACCGGCCGCGCGGTGGAAGCGGGCTACCTGAAGGACATCGGTGCGGCCGAGGTGATCGACCGCAACGAGCTCTCGGGCACTCCCAAGCCGCTCGCCAAGGAGCGCTGGGCAGGGGGCGTGGACAGCGTCGGCTCGACCACGCTTGCGAATCTCCTGTCGATGACCAAGTACGGCGGCGCCATCGCGGCCTGCGGCCTGGCCGCCGGCATGGACCTGCCGTCGTCGGTCGCCCCCTTCATTTTGCGCGGAGTGTGCCTTCTCGGCATCGATTCCGTGATGTGCCCGATCGAGCCGCGAAAGGCTGCCTGGCAGCGCCTGGCGACCGACCTTGATCGCTCGAAACTATCTGAAATCACTAAGGAAATTTCGCTCGACCAGGTTGCCGGCTATGGTGCGAAAATTCTCGCCGGCGAGGTCCGCGGCCGGATCGTGGTAAAAATTCTCTAACGGCGTTCAGACTTTACCAACCAAGCTGCTCCAATGTTGCCACGGTTAGTATGGTAAGCAGCGGGTAAAGAGATAAGGCATCGCCCGCTGCGGGTTGGGTTCGGAGTTGAGCATGCTTGCGCGTATTGTGTTGGGGGCCGCCATGGCGGCAGCGACGTTTGTGCCGGCCATCGTACCTGCCTTGGCTGGAAGCATGAACGCCGACGAGGCGCGCCGCTTCGTCGCCGGCAAGGTGTTCGCGTTCACCTGTTTCGACGGCACCAAGGGTGCGGGCCGCATCCTCGACGATCTCGGCGCTGCCGGCTCCGTTCAGTTCTCTGGCTCCGGTCCCGTCCGTCACCTCCGGCTCCCCGGCAATACGCTCCAGATCCGCGGCCAGAACGTCTGCGCCTCCATCAAAGGCATTCCGTTCGAGCCCTGCTTCAACCTCGACAAGCGCGACGAGCGCACTTTCCGCGGCTCGGTCTCCGGCATGGGCTTCGCCTATTGCGACTTCCACCACCAAGGTGGCAATCAAATGCTGATGGCGCGCGCGGTCGCACGGCCGCGCTCGCTGCACGCACCCGCGCAGACGGGCTCGATCGATGCATCGCGCACTGAAGTTGCAACGCGCGTGGAAACGCCGCGCGTCGAAACCGGCCGTATCGAGCCGGTGAAGTCGGAAGCGCCGAAGAACGACGCGCCGCTCGAACTGCGCCGCTCCACCGATTGAGCCTCGCGCAAGCGCGTCGCATTGCAACGCGCCGAGAAACCAGACTGAAATCTTTTGCGCCGCCGCGCCGTAGTCATACGGGCGGCGGCTTTCATCGCTTGGTAGCGACTCGCGTCCCAGTCTTTTTGCAAAAGGCCGGGAAACGCGGCCCAATAACAGGGTTCAAAAATGTCGCTTTATTTCTTTCGGATCAGCACCGGACGTTACTCCGGCGCGTCCGACCAGCCGTATGAATTCGAGGATCGCACCGCCGCATGGCGTGAGATGACCGAGGTCTGCGCCAATCTGATCAGCAGTATCGCGCGCAGCCTGAAGCCGAATGCCGAATGGCACATGGATCTGCTCGACGAGAACAAGGAACTGCTGTTCCGGATCAGTCTCGTCGGCGAAACCGTCGAGAGTCGTGGACTGGCTGAAATTTAGGCTCCCGCGTGCTCGCGTGTAGTTAACCTGTTAAGCTCGTAACCCGTGTGCACTTTCAAGTGCTTATGCGTCGATTCCGGTAGTTGTCCGGGGACTGCTGTTAACCAAATCGGAATTCTACGGGCCCAAATTTTGGGCAAGGGCGATCAACGTCCAAAGCGGCCGACAATGACTTGGCTGCTTCGTTTCTGGGGAAACGTGCCATGTTGAGCCTTATTCAGAATTTGCGGATCGGTACCAAGCTGGCGGTTGCCTCGGCGCTCGGCATCCTCCTCGTCGCAGCCATGATCGCGGGCCAGATCGTCGGCAATGGCAAGGTGCGCCACTCCAACGGCGCCGCGCTCGAACAGCAGACGCTGGCGCGCGATGCCGTCGAAGCCAAGCTCGCGCTGCGCAGCATGCAGCTCAGCGCCCGCGACATTCGTCTCGCCAACAATGTTGCCGAATTTCAAAAGGCCAACGACAGCCTCCTTGAACGGTCCAAAACCCTGAATGGCGTCATTGAGGTGATGCTGAAGCTGTCGCACGCGCCCGAGAATCGCGCGCGGATGGAGAAGCTCAAGAGCCTCACGGCAGATTATCTAAAGGGGGCCCAACAGCTCGCATCGATCCGCAGCGAGGCCATCGCCGCGACGGGTCCGGACGCGGCTGCACGCCTCGCCAAGCTCGTCGAAGAGGGCGCGCGCGTAACCCGTGAAGTCACGCTCCCGATCGCAAGCGAGATGGACGGGGTGACCAACCAGATCGCCGAGTTTGCCAAGCACAAGGGCGAGGAGGATATCGCCGGTGCGGTTCAGGAGATGGCCGCGAGCGAGCGGCTCGGCATCATCGTCGGGTCATCCGCCATGTTCGTCCTGATCGGCTCCTGGCTCATGTCCTTCCTGACCATCGCGCGCCCCATCAGTGCGCTGACGGTTGCGATGAACGAGCTCGCCGGCGGCAATTTCTCGGTGGTGCTGCCCGGGCTCGGCCGCAAGGACGAGGTCGGCGGCGTCGCCGATGCGGTGGAGAAATTCAAGGTGGTGTCCGAGCAGAAGGCGCGCGAGGAGGCCGAAGCCAAGATCAGGCAGGACAAGATCGCGGCCGATCAGCGCAAGACGGAGATGCGCAAGCTCGCCGACAGTTTTGAGGCCGCCGTCGGCGAGATCGTCGACACCGTCTCCTCGGCCTCGACCGAGCTGGAAGCCTCCGCCTCGACGCTGACCTCGACCGCGGAGCGCGCCCAGGAGGTCACCACCATGGTGGCGGCCGCGTCCGAGGAAGCCTCGACCAACGTGCAGTCGGTGGCGTCGGCGACCGAGGAGCTGTCCTCCTCGATCACCGAGATCAGCCGACAGGTACAGGAATCGGCGCGGGTCGCCAGTGAGGCCGTCGGCCAGGCCCGCACCACCACCGAGCGGGTCAGCGAGCTGTCCAGGGCGGCAACGCGGATCGGCGACGTGGTCGAGTTGATCAACACCATCGCGGGCCAGACCAATCTGCTGGCGCTCAACGCCACGATCGAGGCGGCACGTGCCGGTGAGGCCGGGCGCGGTTTTGCCGTGGTCGCCTCCGAGGTGAAGGCGCTGGCCGAGCAGACCGCGAAGGCGACCGGCGAGATCGGCCAGCAGATCACGGGCATCCAGGCGGCGACGCAGGAATCGGTCGGGGCCATCAGAGACATCAGCGACACCATCGAAAAACTGTCCGAGATCTCGTCGACGATCGCGGCGGCGGTGGAGGAGCAGGGTGCCGCCACGCAGGAAATCTCCCGCAACGTGCAGCAGGCAGCCCAGGGCACCCATCAGGTCTCGGCCAACATCACCGACGTGCAGCGCGGTGCGGGCGAGACCGGCTCGGCATCCTCGCAGGTGCTTTCGGCGGCGCAGTCGCTCGCCTCCGACAGCAACCGTCTCAAGCTCGAGGTCGGCAAGTTCCTCGACACGGTGCGCGCGGCATAAGCCGGCGCGATTCCGCATTTCGAGAGGAACGGTCCCGGAGTAGCGATCTGGCGGGACAGGCCGTACTTGTACGGCTTGATTCCTTAAGAGCCTGGAGAGGCTTTCGGGCAATGCTTAACGCGGACCTAATTCCGTGCCTTACTCTTCGGAGGCTTCAATGCATTTCCTCGGCCGGTTCCGCATCCTGCCCAAAATACTTGGCATCGTTGCGCTGCTTTGCGTGATCGCCTCCAGCATCGCCTATATCGGTGTCTCCGCACTTTCCGACCTGAGCAGCAAGGCTGAGATCATGTCAACGGCGGCGCAGCGCGCGCTACTGGCGGCTCGCGCCAACCAGAACGTGATTGCGCTCAACCGAGCCGAATTCCGCAGCGCGCTCGACCCGCGCGACGACAATCGCCTTGCGGCGCGCCAGGTCATCGAAGAGCAGCTCAAGCAATATCAGGAGCGTTTCGAGAAGGTCAGCCAGACCGTGGACGAACAGGCAAAGGCGATGCTCCCCGCGGTCCGCGAGGCCTTCGCGGCCTACAGGACCCAGTTGGACGCGACGCTGGGCGCGATCGACGGCGAGAAATCCTCAAAGCTCAGTGATAGCGCCGACCGGCTGCGCGATACGGCAATGAAGAGCAGGGCTGCTGCCGAGAATCTCCAGGCCAAGATCCGCGCTATCGCAGACCGGCTGAACATGCGGGTCGAAGAAAAATCGAAGGAGACGCGCGACCAGTACGAGTCGACGTCGCGTGTGTTGGTTCTGCTCGCCGCGTTCGGTGTCGTGATCGGTGGCGTGGTCGGCTTCGTGCTCGGCCAGTACGGCATCGCCAAGCCGATACGTGCGATCGTCGGATTGCTCCAGGACCTTGCTTCAGGAAACTACAATGTCGAGATTCGCGGCGGTGACCGCAGGGATGAGGTCGGCGACGTCGCGAGAACTGCCGAAGTGTTTCGCGAGAACGGCCTCGCCAAGATCCGCATGGAAGCCGAGCAGAAGGAGGCGGAGCAGCGCAGTGCGGCGCAGCGGCGGCAGGACATGCTGCGCCTTGCCGACCAGTTCGAAAGCGCGGTCGGGGATGTGATCGAGACCGTCAGTTCGGCATCCACCGAGCTCGAAGCCTCAGCTACGACGCTGACATCGACCGCCGAGCATGCGCAGCAGCTTGCGACCGTGGTCGCGGCTGCGTCGGAAGAGGCCTCCACCAACGTGCAGTCGGTTGCATCGGCGACGGAGGAATTGTCGTCCTCGATCACCGAGATCAGCCGGCAAGTTCAGGAATCGGCAAGGGTCGCAGGCGAGGCCGTCAGTCAGGCGCGCACCACGACTGAACGGGTCAGCGAGCTCTCCAAGGCCGCGACGCGGATCGGAGATGTGGTCGAACTGATCAACACCATCGCCGGCCAGACCAATCTGCTGGCGCTCAACGCGACGATCGAGGCGGCGCGCGCCGGTGAGGCCGGGCGCGGCTTTGCCGTCGTCGCCTCCGAGGTCAAGGCTCTGGCCGAGCAAACCGCGAAGGCAACCGGTGAGATCGGTCAGCAGATCTCCGGCATTCAGGCCGCGACCGAAGACTCCGTCGGTGCGATCAAGGCGATCAGCGGCACGATCGAACGGCTTTCCGAAATCTCCTCGACGATCGCGGCCGCGGTCGAGGAGCAGGGGGCGGCGACTCAGGAAATTTCCCGCAACGTGCAGCAGGCGGCGCAGGGCACCGAGCAGGTCTCCGCCAACATCACCGACGTGCAGCGCGGCGCCAGCGAAACCGGCTCCGCATCCTCGCAGGTGCTGTCGGCCGCACAGTCGCTTTCCGGCGACAGCAACCGCCTCAAGCTCGAGGTCGGCAAATTCCTCAGCACGGTGCGCGCAGCCTAAAGGGCGTAAAGGCCCGATGGGCGGACAAACCGTTCGTCGGGCCTCTTGCCGCGACTTGCGGTCGAAATCTCGCGTTTGCGAACACGTTTCCGGTTACCGGAGTAACTGCGTTAACGGTCGCTTGCGATTTCCGTGTGAGAATAGCGGTCCATAAAAACCAGCCAGCATTGTCGATCTGAAAATCCGGCCTCCGTTCGGGCGTTCGCCGGACATTCGGCAACGCGGCTGCTTGGGCTGTTGGGATTATCGTCATGTCGAAATTGTCGATCCGCATTAAGATATTGAGTGTGTTGAGTGTTTTGGTGCTGTCGCTAGCCGGTGTCGGCGTCATGGCGATCGCCACGATGCAAAACATCAACGCGCACACGGTTGAGATCGCCGAAAGCTGGCTGCCGAGCGTCCGTGCGCTCGGATCCATGCGCGCCGATATCAACGAACTGCGGGTCGTGATCCGTCTGCATCTGATGCAGGAGTCGGCCGAAGGAAAGGCGAGCGCCGAGAAGCGGATGGGGCCGCTCCTCGAACGGATCGCAAGCACCCGCAAGCACTACGAGCCTCTGATCACTTCGCCGGAGGAGCGTTCGCTCTACGAGCAATGGAGTCACCGGTGGGACGACTACATGAATGCCGTGCATGAGTTGCTGGCCCTGTCCCGCAAGAACGTAGGGAGCTTCTCCGCTGAAGCAAACAACATGCTGCAGACCAAGGTCGCCAAGATGGCCCAGGCTGCCGATCCGCTGCTGCTGAAGGGCATCGAGATCAACAATCAGGGCGCCGAGGCGGAGACCAAGGCCGCCGCCGACAGCTATCGGCTCATCTTCCGCGTGCTGGTCGGTATCATCCTCACCGCCGTGCTACTTGCCATCGCCGCAGCCTATTTCCTCGTGCGCGACGTGTCGCGCGGTATCGCCTCCATCATCGAGCCGATGCAGGCGCTCGGCGAGGGCGATCTCGCCGCCGAAGTACCGCATCGCGGCGAGCGGACCGAGATCGGCTCGATGGCCGATGCGCTGCAGATCTTCAAGGAGGCCTTGATCGCCAAGCGGGCGGCCGACCAGGCGGCGGCGCGCGATGCCGAGGCCAAGATCGAACGCGGTCGCCGCGTCGACGAGATCACCCGCAAATTCGAGACGATGATCGGCGAGGTCGTCGGCACCGTGTCGTCGGCGTCGACCGAGCTGGAAGCATCGGCCACCACGCTCACCAACACCGCACAGCGCGGCCAGCAGCTTGCCACGGTGGTTGCCGCGGCGTCGGAAGAAGCGTCCACCAACGTGCAGTCGGTCGCGTCTGCTTCCGAAGAGCTGTCGTCGTCCATCACCGAGATCAGCCGCCGCGTGCAGGATTCGGCACGGATGGCGGCGGAGGCCGTCGAGCAGGCCGCACGCACCAATGAGCGCGTCAACGAGCTGTCGCAGGCGGCGTCCCGCATCGGCGACGTCGTCGAGCTGATCAACACCATCGCGGGCCAGACCAATCTCCTGGCGCTGAACGCGACCATCGAGGCAGCGCGCGCCGGTGAAGCCGGCCGCGGCTTTGCCGTGGTCGCCTCCGAGGTCAAGGCGCTGGCCGAACAGACCGCGAAGGCGACCGGCGAGATCGGGCAGCAGGTTGCAGGCATCCAGGCGGCGACGCAGGAATCCGTCAACGCCATCCAGGAGATCGGCGGCACCATCGAAAAGCTGTCCGAAGTGTCGTCGGCTATTGCCGCCGCCGTCGAGGAGCAGGGTGCTGCGACGCAGGAGATTTCGCGCAACGTGCAGCAGGCTTCGCTCGGCACGCAGGAGGTCTCCTCCAACATCACCGACGTGCAGCGCGGTGCGGTCGATACCGGCTCGGCCTCGACGCAGGTGCTGTCCGCGGCAAAATCGCTGGCGTCGGACAGCACGCGCCTGAAGATCGAGGTCGCGAGCTTCCTCGAATCGGTGCGCGCGGCTTAGCGTCTACGAGCCAGTCTGTGCAACAGGCGGTGGCGTCTGCCGGCGGAACAGGATCCGCTGGTAGAGCCACCCGATCGCGACCAGCACGATACCGAGCCCCATGAAGGACAGCGCGCGATAGACACCCGTCAGGGCCGACATGTCGATGACGAAGGCCTTCAGGATCGTCAGCGCGATGACGACGGCTGACGCCAGCCGCGCGCGCTCCGAATTGACGAACAGGCCGACACCGAGCAGCACCACGCCAAAGCCGAGCCAGCCGATCGAATAGGTGTATTGCTCGGCACCGGTCGTTGCGCCGGTCGAGAGGATCGGGCCGTGATAGAAGCGGCGGATCTCCAGCGAAAGCCAGGCGAGCGCGAACACCAGCGCGCCGGCGGCAAGCGTGTTGGCATAGGCCGTCGGGCGATGGCCCGCCACCGCGTAGGACAACAGCAGCATCAGCACCGAGGGCAGCGCGTAGCCGAGCAGGAGGTAGTTGAAGATCGGCCCGCCGACATCGGTGCGCCAGAGCATTGGGTTTTCGAGGATCAGCAGCCCGCCGACCGCAATCAGGCCCGCGATCGCGGTCAGGACGACCGCGCCGACATTGTGGACGATGCTGCCGCTGCGCAGCCGCAGCCGTTCCAGCCCGATCGCCATGGCGAGCGTGACGCAAACCTGCAGCGCGAATTCGAGCAGCGACGGCGCCGCTGTCATGTTGCCGCCGGTGGCGAAGTGACGGATCTCCATGAAGGCGAGCAGCGCGGTGAACAGGATGGCGGCCGCCTCCGCCATGCGCAGCGGCGGGTCGTCGGCGCGGCGGCGCAGGAAGATGCTCGCGCCCCAGAATGACAGCGCCGGCAGGCCATAACCCCACAGCAGCCAGTTCAGGATCGGCGTGGTGCCGACGGCGTCGCCGACGATGCGCGGATCGTAGGCCGCTCGCGCCGTCACGATGGCCGCGAAGATCGCCGCGAGCCAGCGCAGGAACGGGATCGGCCGCTGCATCGAAATCCAGGCGGTGCCGAGTGACATCAGCGCCAGCGCGATCGTCAGCCAGCCCTTCTCAAGCGCGAAGGTGAGCGCCAGCGCGAGCGCGCCGAGCGTGCCGGTGGCGAACAGCGCGATCGAGATCGGCAGTCCCGGGCGGTTCTCGCGCCGGGTCAGCGTCTCGGTCGCGAAAGCGAAGGCCGCGGCCACGATGACCGCGAGAATCGCGAACGGGATCGAGCGGTCGAGATGCGCGATACGGGCATAGAGCGCGACCAGCAGCGCGATTGGCGTCGCGGTCGCAGTCGCCGCCCACACCACGGGGATGATGGCGGAGTTCGAGCGTCCCTGCGCCAGGAATCCGGCGAGGCCAAAGCCTGCGGCGAACAGCCCGGCCATCACCAGATGCATCGTCACCGAACTGTCGGTGGCGACGGGGCCGATGCCGGGCAGAGGGCCGCCCGGCAGCACCAGCATGTCCGGATTGGCGCGCACGGCCCATTCGGCGAACACGATGAAGACGAAGGCGGCGGCTGCACCGAGCGCGCCAGTTGCGGCCGGTGCGCGCCAGGCAACGACCAGCGTGGCCGCAACGAGGATGGTGAAAGTGATCAGTCCGAGATCGGCATGGCCGCTCGACAGCACGATCAGCATGGCGCCGAACAGATAGGCTCCGAGCGAACCTGACGAGATCGGCTCGATCGTGCCGTCCTCGATATCAGGGCCGAACATGAAGCCGCACACGACCAGCAGGCTCGCGAGGACGAAGCCCGCGATCACGTGGAAGGCATGCGGCGCGACGAGCTGTGCGCCGAGATCGAGCCCAGGGAAAGTCCAGAGCAGCGCGAACACGATGGTGGTAACCGCAAGCCAGCGCCACAGCCGGATCCGCGCGAGGCCGAAGCTCGCCGCGGTGACGATGGCGAGATAGACGTAGAGCGCCCAAAAATCCGGCTTGCCTGAGGACACCAGGATCGGCGTCACGAAGGCGCCGACCACGCCGAGGCCGGCGAGTGCCGGGCCGTGCAGGAGGGCTGCGGCCAGCGTGCACATCGCGACGATGCCGAGCAACACGAAGGCGGTTGCGGGCACGAGGAAGTCGTAGAGCGCATAGGCCGCATAGATGGTGGCGAACGCGACGGCCGTGCCGGCTGCGGTGAGGATCGCGGGGATGTTGGCGATCGGCGTGGCTTCGATCGATGAGATGCTTTCCTTGCGGCGCGTCCATTCGCCGGCAACTAACAGTGCGACTGCGAACAGGCCGCCGAGGAATACGCGCACGCCGGGGCCGAGCAGGCCGGCCTCGATCGAATAGCGCACCATGAAGAAGCCACCGAGCGCGAGCGCAAGGCCGCCGATCCAGACCACCCAGCGTGTGCCGAGACGTTCTTCGAGTCCTGGTCCGGCGCCCGGTACCAACGGCGGCTGCGCGGAGACGTCGGCGGCATCGGTCTGCGAAGCTGCAACCTGCTCCGCAGCAAGTGGCGGTGCCATTTCGGGCTCGGGCGGAAGCGGTGGTGGCGCGACCGTGCTCGTCGAGGTCGCGGGAGTTTCCTGGAAGGTCGGCATCGCAGGTTGCGCCGGCACGGCTTGCGGTGCGCGCGCAGCCAACTCTTCCAGCGCATCCAGCCGCCGGCGCAAATCGCCGGATTGGTTGACTGCTTTCAATGCGAGCAGGAAGGCGGCGACTGCGAGCATCACCGCGAAGACGTCGAATTCGAACATGAAGCCTCCAGGCGATCAGCCGGGAGGCGAATCGCACGATTCTATCCTAGCGCCGGGAGCGCACGCGCAAACCGGGCGCGGGCCGCTCCTGCAGCACTTCGCGGCGGAAGCGATAGAGCGCTGCCGGCCGCCCCCCGGTCTGTGTCGACATCACCCCGGTCGGTTCGACCAGGGCCTCGGTCTCCACCAGACGGCGGAAATTCTGCTTGTGCAGGTGACGGCCGGAGATGGCCTCCACCGTGTGCTGCAATTCCGTGAGTGTGAATTCGGCGGGTAAAAGTTCAAAGATGACAGGGCGGTACTTCAGTTTTGCGCGCAATCGCGCGATGGCGGTGGCAAGGATTCGGCGATGGTCGAACCGCATGGAGATACCGAGGGGAGGAAGTGCCTTGCGTGCTAATGCCGCAGGGCGGCCGTCCCGCCGCGCCTCCTCGATCAGCCCGGCCTCGTAGAGCAGCTCATAGCGGTCGAGCACGCGCTCCTCGTCCCAGGGCGCGCCGTCGTGGCCGAAATAGAGCCGCACGCGATCCTTGCGCGGCAGCGCGCGGGTGGTCTCGGGCGTGTCGTCGGCGGCCCATTGTGTCAGCGCCGGGATGATGTCGCGGGCAATGATTGCGGGTGGCTGTTCGCGCCAGTCTTCCCAGGGGAAGAAACGATACCAGGGCTCGAACGTCGCGCCCGGCGCACGCGCTGCGTTGTCGGCGGCGCGGGTCAGCGCGACATAGCCGATCGACACCATATGCGCGTCGGTATCGCCGGCCTCCGCGTGCCGGCCGCGGTCGCCAAACGTATAGAGCTGCTCGACATAGCCGAGTTTCAGTCCCGCCTGCGCCTCGACCCAGGCGCGCAACCCGATCTCGAAGGTGCGATGGGCCAGCGGATCGAACGGACCGAAGGGAAGGCCTGCGAGTTGATCGCCACCGCGCGCGGTCAGGATCAGCGGCTCATTGTCCTCGATCGCGACGATCGCAGCGGTCAGGCCGATCTCGATCGGCGTCAGCGGCGTCTCGCTCATCCGGCGGCGATCGAAAGAGGGGTGTCGGTCATTCGAGCTCGATCACGAAGGGGCGGCCCTCGACCATCATGGCGCCGGGGCCCATCTCGTCGAGCGCGCGCAGCATGCGGCCGTCGCGGCCGAGCGCGCGGTCGGCAAGGCCGACGATGCGGCGGTTGGGGGAGGCGATCGGCGAGGCCGCGCGGATTTTTCTGGCGATCTCGATCTCGTCGCGATGCGGATTGAGCATGCAGGCGGCGGCGAATGCGCTCGCGGTCGAACGGCTGATGCCGGCGTAGCAATGCACGACCAGCGGTGCGCCGCGGTCCCAGCCGCGCACGAAGTTGAGCACCTGCTCGATATGGCCTTCGGACGGCGCGACGAAACCATCCATCTCCTCGGTGATGTCGTCCATCGACACCTTGAGATGATTGGCCGGCAGCACGGAGACGGGACGGGCCACCTGCTCGACATTGGCCATCACGGTCAGCACATGGCTGGCGCCGGTGAGGCGGACGGTTTCGGGCAATGCGGCAAGCGAACAGACGTGGATCATGGTGGTCCTGTTTTCCGCCAGTATAGCCAGCAGCGTAGGGTGGGCAAAGCGAAGCGTGTCCACCACTTCTGTCTAACCTTGAATGGTGGGCACGCCCGGGCCGCGTTCCGCGTCCCGATGGCTTTGCCCACCCTACGGCACCTGTAGCCTACGAAAACACCGCGCCAAACCGCTCCAAGAAGCGCTTCTCGGCCTTTGCCGCCGTCCAGGGCGTCAGGTAGTCGCGCTCGGTCGGTTCGGGCAGGCCGGGATCGCGGCCAAACAGGCGCCTGGCCTCGCTCTGGCTGAAACCGGCCAGCCGGGTCGCCTCCAGATAGGCAGCGCCGCGATCGGCGGCCTTGATCGCCCGCGTGATCTCGTCGGCGAGCACGGGCGGCAATCCGAAGCGGATGTGGATGGCGCTGAGCAGGCGCTTCTCGACCGCCTTGTAATGGCCTTCGAGCACCGCCTTGAACGGCGAGATCATGTCGCCGATGACGTATTCAGGGGCGTCGTGCAGCAGCGCCGCGAGGCGCACGCGCTGATCGACCCGCGGCGACTCGTGCCGCATCACGGTTTCCACCAGCAGCGTGTGCTGCGCCACCGAGAAGATGTGCGCGCCGGTGGTTTGCCCGTTCCAGCGCGCGACGCGCGCCAGGCCATGGGCGATGTCGGCGATCTCGACATCGAGCGGCGAGGGATCGAGCAGGTCGAGCCGCCGGCCCGACAGCATGCGCTGCCAGGCGCGCGACTTCACGTCGGAGGCGGACGACTTCTTCGCCGTCATTTGATTTTGAGACGTGGCTTGCGCGGGGCCTTGCCGCAGGTCGCGTGGCAGTGGCAGTCGACGAGATGATCGTTGACCATGCCGGTTGCCTGCATGAAGGCGTAGACGATGGTCGGGCCGACGAATTTGAATCCGCGCGATGACAGTTCCTTGGAGATCTGCACCGACAGCGGCGTCGAGGCCGGCACGCTCGCGGTGGTCTTGAAGTTGTTGACCTTGGGCTTGCCACCCATGAAGTCCCACAGCAGTCTTGAGAAGCCCGGGCCCTTCTCCATGATGTCGAGATAGGACTTTGCGCTCAAAATCGCGCCGTCGATCTTGGCGCGGTTACGCACGATGCCGGCATCGTTCATCAGCGCGTGGACCTTCTTCGCATTGTAACGCGCGATCTTCTCCGGCTGGAAATCGTCAAAGGCTTTGCGAAAATTGTCGCGCTTGCGCAAGATCGTGATCCAGGAGAGGCCGGCCTGAAAGCCGTCGAGGATCAGCTTTTCGTACAGCGCGCGGTCGTCATACTCAGGCACGCCCCATTCAGTGTCGTGATAAGCGACGTAGAGCGGATCTTCGCCCGGCCAGGGGCAGCGGGTCAGGCCATCGGCGTGCAGGCGAGGGGCGCGGCTCATGCGACGGGTTGCTTGGCCGGTGTGCGGACGACATCGGGATCGGCGAGCCGGATCGTGAGTCCGCCGGCGGTGAGCGGCAGCCCCGCATCGAGCGCATCGGCGACGCGATCGGTCCGCACCAGCGCAATGCCGGCGCCGCGCGCGGTCGAACCCATTGTGCCGACCGGCTTGTCGCCGGCAAGCACGGGCACGCCGACTTCGGGCGAGGGCCCGTCGAGCAGCACCTTCACACTGCGCGTGCGCGCGGTGCCGCGGTGCTGCATGCGCGACACCACCTCCTGGCCGACATAGCAGCCCTTGTCGAAATCGACACCGGCCAGCCGATCCATGTTGGTCTCGTGCGGGAACGCATCGCCATACATGAAGTCGAGCCCACCGCGCGGCACGCCGCTGGCGATGCGGTGCGCCTCGTAGTCGGCGGCATCGACGAGTTCCGCGCCGATCAGGCCAGCGAGCTTTTCCTTCAGATCCGCCGGGATCAGGATACGGACACCGAGCCTCTCGTCGCGGGGGTCGGTGAAGGTCAGGTCCGGCAAGGCCGCGGGCACACCGTCCCAGGCCGCGAGCACGCCGAGATCGTCGGTGAGGTTTTCCACCGTGACCTTTGCGCGCAGCTTGTAGAATTTCAGCTTGTCGGCGAGACCCTGCGCCAGCGCGCGGGGCAAGTCGATCAGGAAGCCGCCGCCATGGCCGGCGGGGGCTTCGGTGATCAGGAAATCGACCACAATTTTGCCCTGCGGCGTCAGCAGGGCGCCGAATCGGCCGAGTCCGGGTTTCAGCTTGTCGGTATCCGTGGTGACGAGGCCGTTGAGGAAACTGCGCGCATCCTCGCCCGTGACCTTGACCACGCCCCGATCACTGAGAAACGCTGCTTTCATGCGAAAATCTCTTGCGACATCTTGGCAACGAACGTAAGCCCCCAAAAGATGAACGACAAGACCTCGAGCCCTGCGCTTGGGGATGACAGAGACGGACAGCCATGACCCAGCGCTTTGACGTGATCCTGAAATCCGGCACCGTGGTCAATCAGGACGGCGAGGGTATCAGGGACATCGGCATCACGGGCGGCCGCATCGCCGAGATCGGCAGCCTGTCGCAGGCGTCCGCCGGCGAAACCGTCGATTGCAAGGGCCTGCACATCCTGCCCGGCGTGATCGACACGCAGGTGCATTTCCGCGAACCGGGCCTGACGCACAAGGAAGACCTCGAAACGGGCTCGCGCAGCGCCGTCATGGGCGGCGTCACCGCCGTATTCGAGATGCCGAACACCAATCCGCTGACCGTCACCGAAGAGGCATTTACCGCGAAGATCGAGGCGGGCCATCATCGCATGCATTGCGATTTCGCCTTCTTCATCGGCGGCACCCGCGAGAACGTGAACCATCTGCCGGAGCTGGAACGCGCGCCGGGCTGCGCCGGCGTCAAAGTGTTCATCGGATCCTCGACAGGCGCGCTGCTGGTCGAGGACGACGAAAGCCTGCGCCGCATTTTTCAGGTGATCCGTCGCCGCGCCGCCTTCCATGCCGAAGACGAGTACCGCCTCAACGACCGCAAGCCGCTGCGCATCGAGGGTGATCCGCGCTCGCATCCGGTATGGCGCGACGAGACCGCGGCGTTGATGGCGACCGAGCGCCTGGTCAACCTCGCGCGCGAGACGGGAAAACGCATCCACGTGCTGCACATCTCGACCAAGGAAGAGATCGAATATCTGCGCGACCACAAGGACGTCGCCTCCTGCGAAGCCACGCCGCATCACCTCACCATGGCCGCGCCCGAATGCTACGAGCGGCTCGGCACGCTGGCACAGATGAATCCGCCAGTGCGCGGTGCCGATCACCGCGCCGGCATCTGGCGCGGCATCGAGCAGGGGATCATCGACGTGCTCGGCTCCGACCACGCGCCGCATACGCTGGAGGAGAAGCAGAAGGCGTATCCCGCTTCGCCCTCGGGCATGACCGGCGTGCAGACGCTGGTGCCGTTGATGCTCGACCACGTCAATGCCGGCCGGCTCTCGCTGGCGCGCTTCGTCGACCTCACCAGCGCAGGCCCCGCGCGCCTGTTCAACATCGCCTGCAAGGGCCGCATCGCCGCCGGCTACGACGCCGACTTCACGGTCGTTGACCTCAAGCGCAGCGAGACCATCACCAACAAATGGACCGCCTCGAAAGCGGGCTGGACCCCCTATGACGGCCTACGCGTCACCGGCTGGCCGGTCGGCACCTTCGTCCGCGGCAAGCGCGTGATGTGGCAGGGCGAGCTGACAACGGCCTCGCAGGGCGAGCCGGTGCGGTTTCTGGAGACGCTAAAGGCGTAAGGGCGCGCGCGTTGGCGGGTCCACATACTCGTCATTGCGAGCGCAGCGAAGCAATCCAGAATCTTTCCGCGGCGACAGTCTGGATTGCTTCGCTGCGCTCGCAATGACGCGGGGGAACAAGCTACGGTTCCTCGACAGGGAGAGCAGTGAATGACCCAGCCCACCGCCCTCATCACCACCGCGCAACTCGCTGCCATCCTCGGCGATCCCGCCTTACGCCTCTACGACTGCACGACCTACAACGAGCCGGTGCCGCCCGGCAGCGACGTGCCCTATCGCGCCGTGCCCGGCGACAAGACGTTCGCGGAAGGCCACATTCCTGGCGCCGGTTTTCTCGACCTGCAGGGCGAGTTCTCCGACGCCTCCGCGCAGCAGTTCTTCATGATGCCCGGTGTCCCGCAACTGGAGGCCGCCTTCGGCCGCCACGGCATGGATGCGACCAAGACCATCGTGCTCTACAGCATCGGCACCATGATGTGGTCGACGCGGTTCTGGTGGATGCTGCGTTCGCTCGGCGTCGAGGCAAAGGTCCTCGACGGCGGGTTCGACAAATGGAAGGCGGAGGCTCGGCCGATTGAGCAGGGCGCGCCGAAAGGCTATCCGCCAGCGACGTTCAAGGCTTCGCCGCGTGCCGGCTTCTTCGTGGATAAGTCGACGGTGCTGTCCCGGATCGGCGATGCCTCAACCGTGACCGTTAATGCGCTCGGACCGCAGTTTCATCGCGGCCTTGAGCCGAGCCGCTATGGCCGGCCCGGGCGGGTTCCCGGCAGCGTGAACGTGTCGGCGGCGACGTTGGTCAATCCTGACAAGACGCTCACCACACTCGCGGACGCCGAAGCAAGATTCGCTAGCCAAGGCGTGACGCGCGACAAGAACGTGATCTGCTATTGCGGCGGCGGCATCTCGGCGACCATCGACCTCTTCTTGCTGACCGCGCTCGGCTACGACAATCTCACGCTCTACGACGCCTCGATGGGTGAATGGGCCAGGGACGCGAACCTGCCGATTGAAACGGACTAGGAGAGGGCGCAGAAATCCGGGAACCTTTTTCATCGGCTCGCATCCAATGTCCGCTAGAACTGGAGACGAGCCCGTGACCGCCATGCATCGCACCGCAACATTTCCGGATATCGATACCGGCACGCCCGAGGCCGAGCTGGTCCGCCGCGCGCAGGCCCGCGACGAGGCCGCGCTGCGCGCCATCATGCAGGCCAATAACCGCAGGCTCTATCGTCTCGCCCGCGGCATCTTGCGCAGCGACAGCGAGGCCGAGGACGTGGTGCAGGAAACTTATGTCCGCGCCTTCACCCATCTCGACAGCTTTCGCGGCGAGTCAGGGCTGTCGACCTGGTTGTCGCGCATCGCCATCAACGAGGCGCTCGGCCGCGTGCGCAGCCAAAAGCCTCACGTCGAGCTCGGATCGGTGCCGGAGGCAACGCTCGAAGCGCAGATCATCCCGTTCCCCCTCTCGTCTGTCGATCCGGAAAAATCCATGGCCCAACGTGAGATCCAGCGCGTCGTCGAGCATGCCGTCGATGAATTGCCTGATGTCTTCCGCATGGTCTTCATCGCGCGGGTGATGGAGGGCATGAGCATGGAGGAGACGGCGACGCTGCTCGGCGTCAAGCCGGAGACGGTGAAGACGCGGCTGCATCGCGCGCGCACCATGCTGCGCGAGAACGTCGAGAAGAAGATCGGCCCCGTGGTGATGAATGCGTTCCCGTTCGCAGGCGTACGCTGCGAGCGTCTGACCGAAGCCGTGCTGAAGCGCCTAGGAATCGGCGCATAATTTTTCGGGAACGTTCGCGCAAATTTCTCATCCAACTCCTGTGCAAGCAACGCGCCGGAAAAATGCCGGCACTACAGGAGTGTCAAACATGTTCGTTCGATGGAGCGCGGCGATCGCCGCGGTCGCCCTTTTGTCCGGCCCAACGCTCGCTCAGAGTCCCAAGCCGACCGATCCGCAGATCGCGCATATCGCCTACACCGCAGGTGTGATCGACATCAACGCCGCCAAGCAGGCGATCAAGAAAACCAAGAGCAAGGACGTCAAGGCGTTCGCCGAGGACATGGTTCGCGACCATGAGGCCGTCAACAAGCAGGCGCTCGCGCTGGTCAAGAAGCTGAACGTCACGCCGGAGGATAACGACACCAGCAAGACGCTGTCGAAGCAGGCCAGCGACAAGCTCGCCGAGCTCGATAA
The DNA here is from genome assembly GCF_006483445.1 of Bradyrhizobium guangdongense. Lineage (GTDB taxonomy): Bacteria > Pseudomonadota > Alphaproteobacteria > Rhizobiales > Xanthobacteraceae > Bradyrhizobium > Bradyrhizobium guangdongense_A. Next base: position 42,033 of record NZ_PPPT01000114.1, read on the forward strand.
GCTCAGCGGCGCTGCGTACGACAAGGCTTATGTCCAGAACGAGGTCGCCTACCACAAGGCAGTCAACGGCGCGCTGGAAACCCAGCTCATTCCCTCCGCAAACAATGCCGAGTTGAAGAGCCTGTTGCAGACCGGCCTGAAGATATTTCAGGGCCACCAGCAGCACGCCGAGCATGTCGCGGCCGAGCTGAAATAGGGAGCGCGCGATGGAGCCGGGACGGCTGTTGGCGATCGCACGCGCGATCGCATTCGTGGCGATGATCGTCCCGGCACGAGCGGAGACGGTTCAGATCACGATGGAGAACCTCGAATTCGCGCCGGCCGATGTTGCGTTGAAGGTCGGCGACACCGTCGAGTGGATCAACAAGGACGTGTTCGCTCACACGGCCACCGCGAGAGGCGGCGATTTCGACGTCAATCTCCCGGCGAAGAAATCGGCGACATCGATCGTGAAGAAGGCAGGCATCGTGGAGTATTACTGCCGCTTTCATCCGAACATGAAAGCTGTGCTCAGGATCGCACCGTAGCGGGCGCCGGGAAAATCTCCCGGCGTTTTCCAGACTAATGCTTGTCTGCGGAAATCCGCGTCTGTGCGATAACGGCCCGGACATCGCGACGTGTCGCGGGTCATTCATCCGAAACTGGCCCCGTTCAACCGAGCGGGGTCATTTTTCGTGAGGGTTTACTGCCGCGCCAGGTCGACGGAGAATTCGCCGTTGCGCACGCGTCCGGCGAGGCCCTCGACGAACTTTGCCACGGGATCCTCGCCATAGGTGCCGACGAGCTCGGCAAGCGCGGCGAACAGGCTCGCCTGCGCGAGGCAGTCGCCGTCGACGCCATCATGGCGCGCTTCGGCCCAGGCCTCGTTGAGATAGCTGAGTGCAGCCTGCTTCTGCTCGTGGTCGGGCAGCGGCGCGCGGGCGGGTGCGTAGGAAATCGGAGAACTCATGAATCCCGGACAAGGCTGGAGGCGCAATCCACGGCGACGCGCTGGTTGTTAACGTGTAGCACGCGCACCGGAACCGCCTAGCCCACATCTTTAGGAACGGTTAACGGGTGTGAACAATGTGGATTAGTGGTTCCGCAGACACGTGCGGCGAGGCTCAGTTCGCGTAGCGCGCGGTGAGATCGCGCGAGATTTTCGAGCCTTCCTCGATGTAGCGGCGGATCGCGACCGAGGCCGCGGGCGTGCAGCTCCGATAGGTCTGCTGAAAGCCGTTATAGCCGCGGTTGAAGCCCGCGATCATGCGGGTGCGGCGCTCGCCGGAGGGCGTCTCTGCGTCGATCAGCGCCTGCATCTCGTTGCGCCATTTGTTGCCCTCATTGGCCCCGCAGATGCCGCGGAGATAGTGCAGGCCGCCAAGGATCTCGGCGAGCCGTTGTAGATCGCCGTCGAACGGCGCTGCCGCGTCCTGGGCCCGGGCGGGCACGGCGGTGCAGGCCAGAATCAGGGCAAAAATGGCGAGGGATCGCATCAACATCGGCGGTGATATGCCCCCTCCGGCCGGGGGAAGCAAGGCAGGCAGGAACCGGGATCAGGACCCGATCAGCCGTTCCGCCTGCAAAACGACATCTTCCAGCCCGCCGGTCATCTTGAGGTCGCCGATGGCTTGGAATTCGGACGGCGCGAGCCAGCGGAAGTCGTCGAGCTCGTCGTTCAGGCTGGGCTCCCGGCCAACCCAGCGGGCGGCAAAGGACATGATGAGGTAGTGGCCGGCGCCACCAGCGGCCGGCAGCACCTCGCGCCAGCCGGCGAGGCCGACGATCTCGATATTGAGCCCGGTCTCCTCGTCGACCTCGCGCGCCAGCGCCTGGTGCAAGGATTCGCCGAATTCGACCCGGCCGCCCGGCAGCGAATAGAAGCCTTTTGCGGGTGAGCGGGCGCGGCGAACCAGCAGCACCTTGCCGTCGCGGAAAATCGCCGCGCTGACGGCGAGCTGGGGGCGGGCGGGCTGGTCGGGCGACGACACGTGTCAGTTCGCCATGATGGTGTCGATGTCGGCCTCGGTGCCGCCATTGATGATGCCGCCGCAGGCGGCGATCAGCGGCCTGATCCAGAGCGACGCCTGCTCGGCGAGGCGCACCTTGGTCTGGTCTTTCTCGACCTCGCGCATGGCAGAGCCGACCGCCGTCAGGATCGAGGTCATGGTGTCGGTGATGTGGTCGAACTGGCCGCGCACGGCGGGGTCGGCCTTCTCATAGGCTTCGATCGCGAGGTCGCGCGCCTTGAAATTGGAGGCCGTGAAATGCTCGGCATAGGACAGCGGCGTCCAGGTCAGAAAATCTTCCGCGCATTCCGGCATGTCCGGGACCATTTCCAGCAGCATCACGGCTTCATTGAAATGGTTCAGATAGTCGGTGGCAAGGCCGGTCCGCGGGTTGATGTTGGCCACGCGCAGCCGTTCGGCCCAGGCCGCCGCCTCGGGGCCCGTCACGACTTGCTTTTGCGCGGGTGCGGCGGCCATGGAGTTCATCAGCTGCAGTGTTAACGTTTGGGGTTAAAAGGACCTGAATGGACCCTATATAGGCACCCAGAATGTGCGGACGCTTCGTCATAACCTCGGCCCCTGCGGCTTTGCGGCAACTCTTCGGCTATCTCGATCAGCCGAATTTCCCGCCACGGTATAACGTGGCACCGACACAACCGATCCCGGTCGTGTTCATCGACAAGGGTGCGCGTCATTTCCACCTGATGCGCTGGGGCCTGCTGCCGAGCTGGGTCAAAGACCCCCGCGGCTTCACTCTGTTGATCAACGCGCGCTCGGAAACCGTGCTGGAAAAGCCCGCCTTCAAGCACGCTATACGCCGGCGGCGCGGCCTGATCCCGGCCGACGGCTATTACGAATGGAAGGCGATCGACGGGCGCAAGCAGCCCTATTTCATCCACCGCGCCGACGGCGCGCCGCTCGGCTTTGCCGCATTGTTCGAGACCTGGCTGGGGCCGAACGGCGAAGAGCTCGACACCGTCGCGATCGTGACGGCGGCGGCCAGCGAGGACCTTGCCGCGCTGCATGACCGCGTGCCGGTGACCATCAGGCCCGAAGATTTCGAGCGCTGGCTCGACTGCCGCGGCGACGAGGTCGATGCCGTGCTCGACCTGATGACGGCCCCGCGCATCGGCGAATTCGCCTGGCATCCGGTGTCTACGCGCGTCAACCGTGTCGCGAATGATGACGAGCAACTCTTGCTTCCGATTAGCGCGGAGGACATGGAGGCGGAAGCGCCGAAGCCGAAGAAGGTGGTGCGGAAGGCGGCGGCGTCACAGGCCGACGACGGGCAGGGATCGTTGTTCTGATTTCCGCTGCCGTAGGGTGGGCAAAGGCGCAACGCGCCGTGCCCGCCATCGCTCCACATGCCTGACAGAAGTGGTGGGCACGCTTCGCTTTGCCCACCCTACGAGTTCAGCGCGAATCCTTAAACAATCTCCCGCGCCCGCAGCTCCGCAATCGCAGCCGCATCCAGCCCGATCTCACCCAGCACCGCATCCGTGTCCGCGCCCGCCTCCGGCGCCATGCGGTCGAGCTTGCCGCCGCCATGGGCGAGCTTGAAGCCGCTGCCGGCGAAGCGCAGGCGGCCATAGGGTGTGTCGATCTCCTGGATGGCGCCGCGCGCCTTGATCTGGGGATGGTCGATGACCTCCTCGACCTTCCAGATGCCGGCGCAGGGCGCGCCGGCGTCTTCCAGAATCGTCTCCCATTCGCGCGATGACCTTGCCGAAAGCGCCTCCTCGATGATGGCGCGCAGCGCCGGCTCGTTCTCATTGCGGGAAAACCAGTCGGCAAAGCGCGGATCCGCAAACGTGTCCTCGCGCCCGAGCGCGCTCATCAGCGCGCGATACTGCTTTTCGTTGTTGACCGCGAGCAGGATGTAGCCGTCGCCGGCCTTGAAGAGATTTGCCGTGGTCTTGCGGCTGACGGCCTGGTTGCCCGAGAGCTGCTGGTGATGACCGGCGACCGACCAGTCCGCGATCTGGCCGGACAGGAACGCCAGCGTTGCTTCCAGCATGGAGACATCCACGAGCTGGCCCTTAGCCGTTCGGTCGCGCTGGTAGAGCGCGCTGGACACTGCGAACGCAGCGGTCGCGCCTGACAGCACGTCGCACACCGCAAAGCCCGCGCGCGTCGGTCCGGTCTCGGGATGGCCGGTGATCGCCATGATGCCCGACAACGCCTGCATCTTGCCGTCATAGCCGGGCCGCAGGCGATCGGGTCCGGTCTGGCCGAAGCCGGAGACGGCGCAATAGATCAGCTTTGGATTGATCGCAGACAACGCCTCATAGCCGATGCCAAGCTTGTCCATGACGCCGGGTCGAAAATTCTCCATCACGACGTCCACCTTCGCGACGAGCTTTTTCACGATCGCGATTGCGTCAGGCTTTTGCAGGTCGAGCGTCAGGCTGCGCTTGTTGCCGTTGACGGCCTGGAAGGCCGGCGCAAGGTTGCGCTCGGCCCATTCGCGCGACAGCGGCGTGCGGCGCATGTCCTCGCCCTCGCGCCGCTCGACCTTGATCACGTCGGCACCTAGCAGCGCGAGCTGGTAGCTCGCATAGGGGCCGGCGAGCACCTGCGTGAAGTCCAGGATCTTCACGCCCTCGAACGGTCGGGTCACGCCGCGCCTCCCTGTTAGGTCCGGTCAGGCCGCGCGGTTGCCCCGCGCGATCTCCTTCTGCTTGTCGAACTCGGCGCGGCGGCGTGCCAGCTCTTCGGCCGAGAGCTGCGCGACGTTGTTGTAGTCGAGCTTCCAGGAGGCATCCTCGCTCCAGCGCAGCGGCGACTGCATCGTGGTTTGCGGGCCGCTCGCGCTCTCCAGCAGCTTCAACGCCAGCTCCAGCGTCTGCGCCTGGGAGGCGACGTCATGCGGCTTTCCGGCCGAATTGCCGAGCGGGAAATCGGAGAACAGGAAGCGCGGCACGGCCGCGTGCTCGACGATATCCTTGGCGCAGCCCATCACCACGGTCGGAATGCCGTTGGCCTCGAGATGCCGCGCGACCAGCGCGGTGGTCTGGTGGCACACCGGGCAGTTCGGCACGAGCACGGCGACGTCGACAGCATCAGTGAGGCAGCGCGCCAGGATCTCCGGCGCGTCGGTGTCGAGGGTGACGCGATGGCTGCGGTTGGTCGGCGCGCCGAAGAAGCGCGGAGCGACCTCGCCGATGCGCCCCGCGGCGGAGGCTTTCAAGAGTTGCGGCAGCGGAAACCAGGTGCCGTTGTCGGTCGCGGTGGTATGCTTGCGGTCGTAGCCGATGTGCGAGATGCGCAGATCGTGCGGCTTGGTCGTGTCGCCGTCATAGACCTGGTAGAATTTTGCGCTGCCATTATAAGCCGCGCCCGGCCCCTGGTCGCCCTTGGCCGGATCGTAAGGCGCCGCCGTGGTGATGATGGTCACCCGCGATTTCGCCAGCGGCTTGGTCAGCGGCTGGAACGGCGCCTCGGTGTAATGCGCCCAGCGATATGCCGTGGTGTAGCCGATCGCCGCATAGTAATCGCGCGTCCGCTGCATATAGGGGATGGCGGCGTCGTAATCGGGCGCAAAGCCAAAATCGTCGTCGCGCGGGGCTGACATGGAGCGCTTCTCCTGGTTCTTGTTGGCGACAGACTAGAGATAGTTTTAGCGTTGCTCAACGGGGAGGAGGCCGGCGCAGGTCTGAGTTGCAAGACTGCTCGCCGCGAGTCCGGTGCGCTCCCTCGCCCCGCTTGCGGGGAGAGGGTTGGGGTGAGG
>NZ_PPPT01000115.1 GCF_006483445.1 Bradyrhizobium guangdongense
CTCACGAGGCGGGCGATGACATTTGAATCTTATGACCGCACTGGCGATCCCCTTAAGGAAAAGACCATGACTGAAATTCGTGTGCCGACGCTCGGCGAATCCGTCACCGAGGCCACCATCGGCCGCTGGTTCAAGAAGGCCGGCGAGTCCGTCGCCGTCGACGAGCCCTTGGTGGAGCTCGAGACCGACAAGGTGACCATCGAGGTGCCGGCGCCGTCAGCAGGCACGCTCGGTGAGATCATCGCCAAGGATGGCGAGACCGTCGCGGTCGGTGCGCTGCTCGGCCAGATCAATGATGGTGCTGCGCCCGCGGCCAAGCCTGCCGCCGCCGCGCCGGCGAAGCCCGCTGCTGCTGCGCCCGCTGCCGCCGCTGCTGCCGCCCCCGCTGCGAAGGCGCCGCCGGCAGATGCGCCGCTCGCGCCCTCGGTGCGAAAAATCTCGGCTGAATCAGGCATCGACGCCTCGACCGTTCCGGGCTCCGGCAAGGACGGCCGTGTCACCAAGGGCGACATGCTCGCCGCGATCGAGCGTGCGGCCTCCGCGCCGACCCCGGTCAACCAGCCGGCCGCCTCGGTGCAGGTCCGTACGCAATCGCCGGCCGACGATGCCGCGCGCGAGGAGCGCGTGAAGATGACGCGGCTGCGCCAGACCATCGCGCGCCGCCTCAAGGACGTGCAGAACACGGCCGCGATGCTCACGACCTTCAACGAGGTCGACATGACCAACGTCATGGCGCTGCGTGCGCATTACAAGGATGCGTTCGAGAAGAAGCATGGTGCCAAGCTCGGCTTCATGGGCTTCTTCACCAAGGCCGTCGTGCAGGCGCTGAAGGACATCCCGGCCGTCAACGCCGAGATCGACGGCACCGACCTGATCTACAAGAACTACTACCACATCGGCGTCGCCGTCGGCACTGACAAGGGCCTGGTCGTTCCCGTGGTGCGCGACTGCGACCACAAGTCGATCGCCGACATCGAGAAGGGCATCGCCGATTTCGGCCGCCGTGCTCGCGACGGTCAGCTCAAGATCGACGAGATGCAGGGCGGCACCTTCACCATCACCAATGGCGGCATCTACGGCTCGCTGATGTCGACCCCGATCCTCAACGCGCCGCAGTCCGGCATTCTTGGCATGCACAAGATCCAGGAGCGGCCGATGGTCGTCGGCGGCAAGATCGAGGTTCGCCCGATGATGTATCTGGCGCTGTCCTACGATCACCGCGTGATCGACGGCAAGGAAGCCGTCACCTTCCTGGTTCGCGTCAAGGAGAGCCTGGAAGACCCGGCGCGGCTGGTGCTGGACCTCTGATCCCCTGATGTCCTCAAAAACGCCGTCGCTCGCGAAGCGGCGGCGCATGTCGAACGATGGAGACTGACGTGACAGACAAGGTCGTTGTCATCACCGGCGGCAGCCGTGGCATCGGACGGGCAACCGCGCTTGCGGCCGCCGCGCGCGGTTTTCGCGTCGTGGTCGGCTATGCCAGCAACAAGCAGGCCGCTGACGACGTCGTCGCCAAGATCGAAGGCAGCAACGGCAAGGCCATCGCGGTGAAATGCGATGTCGCCGAGGAGAAGGACATCCTCGCGCTGTTCAAGGCCGCCGACAAGTTCGGCACGCTGGGCGCGCTGGTCAACAATGCCGGCATCGTCGGCACCAGCGGCGTGCGGGTCGACGAGATGTCGGCCGAACGCATCCAGCGGGTGCTGGCCATCAACGTCACCGGCAGCATGCTGTGCGCGCGCGAAGCCGTGAAACGGATGTCGACCAAGCATGGCGGCAAGGGCGGCGTGATCGTCAATTTGTCGTCGGTCGCAGCGCGCCTCGGTGCGCCCAACACCTATGTCGATTATGCCGCGTCCAAGGGCGCGATCGACTCTTTCACCGTCGGCCTCGGCTATGAGGTCGCGGGCGAGGGCATCCGCGTCGCCGCGATTCGCCCCGGGTTGATCGACACCGAAATCCATGCCGCCGGCGGCGAGCCGGATCGCCACCATCGTCTCGCCCATGTGGTGCCGATGAAGCGCGTCGGCACCGCTGACGAAATCGCCAATGCCATCGTCTGGCTGATGTCGGACGACGCCTCCTATGTCACCTCGGCCATTCTCGATGTGTCCGGCGGACGCTGACGCATCTCACCACGCTTAACTTACGGGACTTCCTCTCATGGCTACCTACGATCTCGTCATCATCGGCACCGGACCGGGCGGTTATGTCTGCGCGGTGCGCGCAGCTCAGCTCGGCATGAAAGTCGCCGTGGTGGAGAAGAACGCAACGCTCGGCGGCACCTGCCTCAATGTCGGCTGCATGCCCTCGAAGGCGCTGTTGCATGCCTCCGAGATGTTCGAGGAAGCCGGGCATTCCTTCGCCAAGATGGGCGTGTCGGTCTCAACGCCAAAACTCGATCTGCCGGCGATGATGAACTTCAAGCAGCAGGGCATCGACGGCAACGTCAAGGGCGTCGAGTTCCTGATGAAGAAGAACAAGATCGACGTGCTGAAGGGCACCGGAAAGATCCTCGGCACCGGCAAGGTCGAAGTCTTCGCCGACGGCAAGTCGCAGGTGGTTGAGACCAAGAACATCGTGATCGCTACCGGCTCGGACATCGCGCGGCTCAAGGGGATCCAGATCGACGAGAAGCGCATCGTGTCCTCGACCGGCGCGCTGTCGCTGGAGAAGGTGCCCGGAAAGCTGCTGATCGTCGGCGCCGGCGTGATCGGGCTCGAGCTTGGCTCGGTCTGGCATCGCCTGGGCGCCGAAGTCGTCGTCGTCGAATTTCTGGATCGCATCCTGCCCGGCATGGACGGCGAGATCGCCAAACAATTCCAGCGCATCCTCGAGAAGCAGGGCTTTTCGTTCAAGCTCGGCGCAAAAGTCACCGGCGTCGACACGTCAGGCAAGACGCTCAAGGCGACCGTCGAGCCCGCCGCAGGCGGCGCTGCGGAAACCATCGAAGCCGACGTCGTGCTGGTCTGTATCGGTCGCGTGCCCTTCACTGATGGGCTCGGCCTGAAGGAAGCCGGCGTCGTCCTCGACAATCGCGGCCGCGTCCAGATCGACGCGCATTTCGCCACCAGCGTGAAGGGCGTCTATGCCATCGGCGACGTCGTCGCAGGCCCCATGCTTGCGCACAAGGCCGAGGACGAAGGCGTTGCGGTCGCCGAGATTCTCGCAGGCCAGGCCGGCCACGTGAATTACGATGTTATCCCAGGCGTCGTGTATACCACGCCAGAGGTGTCCTCCGTCGGCAAGACCGAGGAGGAACTGAAGCAGGCCGGTCAGGCTTATACTGTCGGGAAGTTTCCCTTTACCGCCAACGGTCGCTCCAAGGTCAACCAGACGACCGATGGCTTTGTGAAAATTCTCGCAGATGCGAAGACCGATCGTGTGCTCGGCGTGCACATTATCGGCCGCGAAGCCGGGGAAATGATCCATGAAGCGGTCGTTCTCATGGAATTTGGCGGCAGTGCAGAAGATCTCGCTCGCTCCTGCCATGCGCATCCGACCCGCTCGGAGGCCATCAAGGAAGCCGCGCTTGCAGTCGGCAAGCGAGCGATCCATATGTAGCAACACGCGCCCTACGCTGAATCGGGCCGGACATCACATGCTGCGCCGCTTACTTCAACCGGTTTGGGTCCTGCTTGCGATCATCTTCCTGATCGAGGCTTGGCTGTGGGACCACCTCGAACCGATCGTGGCGCGGCTGGTTGCGGCGATTCCGCTGGCGGAATTCAAGCAGTGGCTGTCCGATCGCGTCGACGCGCTGTCGCCGGCGATGACGCTGATCGTGTTCGCGGTGCCGATCGTCCCGCTGTTTCCGCTCAAGCTCGTCGGGCTCTGGCTGCTCACCCACGAATACTGGATGAGCGCGATCGTCACGATCGTGTTCGCAAAACTGCTCGGCGTCGGCGTCACCGCCTTCGTGTTCGACGTGACGCGCCCGAAGCTCTTGGAGATGGCCTGGTTCGAGAAGATCTACGAATTCGTGCTCTCGGTGCGCGCCAAGGCCCACGCACTGGTCGATCCGATCAAGCTGCGGATCAAGGAGATACTCACCGGCAACGGCGAGGGCTGGTCCGCCCGCACGCTGCGTCTGATCCAGCGTTTCCGCAAGAGCGTGCACGAGGCGAGGTAGCGCAGCAATTAATCTATCAACCGTCACCCTGAGGTGGCCGCTTCTTCAGCGGCCCTCGAAGGGCGACGGCCCGGCTGCTTCAGCGAGGCCGTTCACGTTCATCCTTCGAGGCTCTCCATGCGACGCGTCGCGTCGCACGGCTCGCACCTCAGGATGACGGGATCGACACCGTCCGCGGGCAACAAGATCTCAATGCAAATGCAACAGATGCGGCAGCCACACGCCGAGCCCCGTCATGCCCAATCCCGCAATCGTCAGCAGTCCCGCGACCCAGGCGAGCGCGGCCATGCCGGTGATGATGGTGGCGGATGCCAGCACGATGCCGATCTGGAAGGCGGCCGAGGCGAGCTCGAAGTGATGATATTTTGCGGTCGCCTCGTCGCGCTCGTGCTCGGCGTGCTTGGCCTTCTCGGCCAGTTGCTCGGTGCCTTCGCCGGTCTCCGGTTCGGAGCGGTAGCGCGCCGCGGTCTTGGTCCAGTCGTCGATCTGCTTCTGCACCGCGGCCTTGCGGGCGTCGTCCGTCGTGGCACCAAGCTCGAGCTTGCCCTGGTCGGCGGCGACCTGCACCACGGTGCGGCGGATGCTCTTGGCCTGGAAGAACGCCCAGAGGTTGGAGGCTTCGACGTTCTTGCTGATCGATTCGGTTTGCGCGCCCTTGCCGAGCGTCTCCGAGATCGCGAGGAAGAGCGCCAGCACGGCGATCAGCAGGGCGATCTTCTTGTTCGAGCCGGACGCGTGCTCGGCATGCTCGGCATGCTCCATGCTTTCATGTGCGCTCATGATGTCCCTCCTGCCTCGATCGCCCACGATTGACCGAACCGCGGCGTCCGCGCAAGAGGCATGCTGGATGTGACAACGTTATGTCGGGGTCTCGTGTCCCGGACGCGGCGCGGCATGAAATGACGCGACGCTGAGCCGGGACCCAGTAAGGCCACATGGGCCCCGGCTCAGCAGCGCACCGCTGAAGAAGCGCTGCCCTGCGTCCGGGGCACGATAGCGGCGCTTAGCGCCGCGGATGTGCCGAGGCGTAGACTTCCAGCAACCGCTCGGAATCGATACCGGTGTAGATTTGCGTAGTCGAGAGCGAGGAATGGCCGAGCAATTCCTGGATGGCGCGTAAGTCCCCGCCGCGCGAGAGCAGATGCGTGGCGAAGGAATGGCGGAGCGCGTGCGGCGTGGCGGAGTCGGGCAAGCCGAGCGCGCCGCGCAGGCGCTCCATCGCGAGCTGGATGATGCGCGGGCTCAGGGGACCGCCGCGTGCGCCGAGGAAGACCGGACCTTCCGGCGGCAGCGGATAAGGACAAAGGCCGGCATATTCCTGCACCAGCGCCAGCACGTTCTGCAGCACCGGCACCATACGGGTCTTGTTGCCCTTGCCGGTGACGATCAGCACGTCGCCTTCGCCGGGGCGCGGCACGTCGCGGCGCTTCAACCCGAGCGCTTCGGAGATGCGCAGGCCCGAGCCATACAACAGCGCCATCACGGCGGCGTCGCGCACCAGAATCCAGGTCTCGCGCTCCTCGCCGGCGCGCTCATCGGCATCGGCCAGGCGTTTTGCCGAGGCCATCGGCAGCGGCTTCGGCAGGCTCTTTGCGATTTTTGGCGCACGAATGGCGGAGAGGGCGCCGACCTTGCCCTTGCCCTCGCGTTCGAGGAAGCGGCCGAAGGAGCGCAGGCCGGCCAGTGCGCGCATCAGCGAGCGTCCCGCGATGTCGTCGGCGCGGCGCATCGCCATGAAGGCCCGGATGTCGGTGGCTTCCAGCGCGGCGAACCGCTTCAACGTCACGCGCTCGCCCCAATGCGCGCAGAGGAAATCGAGGCACTGTCTGAGATCGCGGGCGTAGGCCTCGAGCGTCTTCGGCGACAGCCGGCGCTCGGCGCCGAGATGCGACAGCCAGCGCGTCATCTCCAGCGCGACGGTGTCGTCGGCGGAAGGTAACTCGATTGCCTGGGTGGCGGCTTTGGACATGGCTCTGGACGCGGTGATTCCTCAGAGTATATCGCATCACAGACGTTTATCGTTCGCTAAGGCCGCCCCGCGGCGCTAGCCTTTGACCACCCCAGGGTTCCGATTCTCAGAGATGGATCACGCCTCGCGCCCCGCTGCTCCGGCCGCATCGACCCGCATGGTCGATGTGCTGGTGCCCGTTGCGCTCGACCAGACCTATTCCTACAAGGTGCCGCGCGGCATGGAGCTGAAGGCCGGCGATCTCGTCGGCGTGCCGCTCGGGCCCCGTGAGGTGCTGGCCGTGGTGTGGGGCGAGAACGCCAACCCCGATCCGCGCCTGCACAATCGCCTGAAGGACGTCAGCGAAAAGCTCGACGTTGCGCCGCTGAAACCCGAGCTGCGCGCGCTCGTCGACTGGGTCGCCAACTACACGCTGGGTGCGCGCGGCATGGTGCTGCGCATGTGCCTGCGCATGGGCGAAAACCTCGGCCCCGAGCGCGTGCGCGCTGGCGTGCGGCTGGTCGGCGATCCGCCGCGACGGCTGACGCCGGCGCGGCAGCGCGTGATCGAGGTGCTGTCGGATCGCCTGCTGCACGGCAAGTCGGAAGCCGCCAAAGAAGCCGGCGTCTCCGCCGGCGTGATCGACGGCCTCGTCGACGAGGGCACGCTCACCATCGAGCCATTGCCGCCGCCACCTCCGCCGCCGGCGCCCGATCCCGCCTATGGCCAGCCGGATTTCACGCCGGTGCAGCGCGCTGCGGTGGACGCGATGCGCGCGCTTGCGTCCAACGGCACGTTTCATGTCGCGCTGCTCGACGGCGTCACCGGCTCCGGCAAGACCGAGGTCTACTTTGAGGCCGTCGCCGAAACCATCAGGCGCGGCAAGCAGTCGCTGATCCTGATGCCGGAGATCGCGCTCACCGGACAATTCCTGGATCGTTTTGCGCAGCGTTTTGGCGTGCGGCCGCTGGAATGGCATTCGGAGCTGACGCCGCGCACCCGCGCGCGCAACTGGGCTGCGATCTCCGAAGGCAGCGCATCGGTCGTGGTCGGCGCGCGCTCGGCGCTGTTTCTGCCCTATGCCGATCTTGGGCTCATCATCGTCGATGAAGAGCACGACCAGGCCTACAAGCAGGATGACGGCGTGCATTATCACGCCCGCGACATGGCAGTCGTGCGCGCGCATATCGCGAAGATCCCGATCATTCTTGCGTCGGCGACGCCGTCGGTCGAGTCGGAGGTGAACGCACGCAAAGGCCGCTACCAGCGCATCGCACTGCCGTCGCGCTTCGGCGGCCAGCACATGCCGCATATCGAGGCGATCGATCTGCGCCGCGAGCAGCCCGCGCGCGGCCGCTTCATCTCGCCGCGCCTGGCGGGCGAGATGAAAGCCGCCATCGAGCGGCAGGAACAATCGCTCCTGTTCCTCAATCGCCGCGGCTACGCGCCGCTGACCTTGTGCCGCGCCTGCGGCCACCGCTTCGCCTGCACCATCTGCGATGCCTGGCTGGTCGATCACCGCTTTCGACAGCGTCTCGTCTGCCACCATTGCGGGTTCTCGATGCCGCGCCCGCCGACCTGTCCGCATTGCGCGGCGGAGGAATCCCTCGTCGCCGTTGGTCCCGGCGTCGAACGCCTGCAGGAGGAAGCGGCCGCGCTGTTTCCGGAGGCCCGCACGATGGTGCTGTCGAGTGATCTCATCACCTCGATCGAGACGATGCGTTCAGAGCTCAGCGAGATCGCGGAGGGCCGCGTCGACATCATCATCGGCACGCAACTCGTCGCAAAAGGCCACAATTTTCCGCGGCTCAATCTCGTCGGCGTGGTCGATGCGGATCTCGGCCTCTCCAACGGCGATCCGCGCGCCGCCGAGCGCACCTGGCAATTGCTCAATCAGGTGATCGGCCGCGCCGGCCGCGAGCAGGGCCGCGGCGTCGGTTACCTGCAGACGCACCAGCCCGATCATCCCGTGATGAAGGCGCTGATCGCCTGCGACCGCGAGGCTTTCTATGGCAGCGAAATCGACCTGCGCGAACGCACGCTCTATCCGCCGTTCGGGCGGCTCGCGAGCCTGATCATCTCCGCCGGCGATCGCCCGAGCGCGGAAGGCTTTGCGCGCCGTCTCGTAACGATCGCGCCGCGCGACGAGCGCGTCGTGGTGCTCGGTCCCGCCGAAGCCCCGCTCGCGGTGATCAAGGGCCGCTACCGTTTTCGCATCCTGGTGAAATCGGCACGCGGTTTCGATCTCTCGGATTATTTGCGCAACTGGCTTGCGGTTGGCCCGAAGACCAAGGGCAATCTCAAGCTCGAAGTCGACGTCGATCCGCAGAGTTTTTTGTAGCCCCCGTCATTCCGGGGCGCGACGAAGTCGCGAGCCCGGAATCCATTTCACCGCGGATATTGTGGCCCGATGGATTCCGGGCTCACCCTTCGCGTGCCCCGGAATGACGATGGACAAACAAAAAGCCCGCCGTCCCCAAACGGCGGGCTTTGTTTCACACGCGCGCAACAAGTCGCTCATGCCCTTGGCGGACAATGATCAGAGCTGTGCGTACGGGTGAGGTGCGTCCAGCGACGCCTTAGGAGACGACCTCGGCGGTGACGCGGCCGACGCCGGCGCCAGTCAGGCCGATGGCGCGGGCGGCACCGGTCGAGAGGTCGAGGACACGGCCGCGGATGAACGGGCCACGATCATTGATGGTGACGACGACGCTCTGGCCGCGATGGGTCACGCGGACCTTGGTGCCGAAGGGCAGCGAGCGGTGCGCCGCGGTCATGGCGTTCTGGTTGAAGCGCGCACCGGAGGCGGTCCGGGAGCCGGACTCGTTGCCGTAATAGGAGGCCATGCCGGAGAAGGAATGTCCGGAACCGGAGGTCGGGTTCATCGACGCATTGGCGTTACGCCAGTCCGAGCCTTCGGCCTTGGCGACGTGGTGATGGCGATGGTGCCGCGACTTGGCGGAAGCCTCGGTGGCAGTTCCACCGATCAGAAGAGTTGCGGCGACGAACGCGATCGCCGTACGGGGCCGGGTTACGTTTCCCAGCGTTTTCAATGACAGCATTTAGTAGTCCCTGTACTAGTATTGCCACATATGTGGCCAGTGGAGCCCCCATGGGTTTGCGAGCGTCAGGCCGTTTCCTGTCGCAATGCGGCATGAATTGGGCAGTAAATCCCGTATGTGTCGTAATGAAATATCTTGTGAGACGATTCGGCTAATCAGCGAATGTTCCGTAATCTTGCACTTTAACGCATCGTTAACTGATCTTATACTTATCAATACTGTAAAGATAAGTTGTCATCTTCCCGGTTTAGAATTGGGTAAGTAATCGGCGAAGTGAAACAAAATGCCGGCGGCTCACGCCTCTGCGAGGCGTGTTCATGGCGGCTATGCGCTGAGGGCAGGAGCTAGCGCGACTTAGCCGGTCCGTCGGCGCTCACGCGGGTGAACCAAATCGTGGCGGCGGCGACACGACGCGGGGACACCGGCGTCATCAATGTCATCAACACAGGGACCGCGCGCCGCAGCCTTTAATCTGGCGTCATGTTGCACCTGCGCGCCTGCTATGATAGCAAAGCCGCGATTTTAACGAGCCCGGCACGTCCTGTGCCGGTCGGAAATCGAAGTCCCGCTTGAATTCCAAGGGCTTGGATCGCTTGGCGCCGCTTCCGTGGCGACGGTTTTTCCCTTGCGAATTTGACAGCTAAAAGAGCGCGTCTGTGGCTGCAGAAGATACGTCCGTTTCCGGTGTGTCCGGCCGTTATGCAACGGCCTTGTTTGAACTGGCCCGCGACCAGAATTCGGTCGACGCGGTCAAGGCCGATCTCGACAGGTTCGAGGGCCTTTTGAACGAGAGCGCCGATCTCAAGCGCCTCGTCCGCAGCCCGGTGTTTTCGGCCGATATCCAGGCCAAGGCGCTCGGCGCCGTCCTGGACAAGGCCGGCATCGCGGGCATCTCCGCCAATTTCCTGAAAGTGCTGACTGCCAACCGCCGCCTGTTCGCGGTGGCCGACGTCATCCGCGCCTACCGCGCGCTGGTCGCCAGGTTCAAGGGCGAGGCTTCGGCCGACGTCACCGTGGCGGAGCCGCTCTCGGACAAGAATCTCGACGCCCTCAAGGTTGCCCTGAAGTCGGTGACCGGCAAGGACGTCGCGCTCAACGTGAAAGTCGATCCCTCGATCATCGGTGGCCTCGTCGTCAAGCTTGGCAGCCGCATGATCGATAGTTCGCTTCGCACCAAACTCAATTCGATCAAGCACGCGATGAAAGAGGCAGGCTGATGGACATCCGCGCCGCGGAAATTTCCGCGATCCTCAAGGACCAGATCAAGAATTTCGGCCAGGAAGCTGAAGTCTCCGAAGTTGGACAGGTGCTGTCCGTCGGCGACGGTATTGCTCGCGTCTACGGCCTCGACAACGTCCAGGCGGGCGAAATGGTCGAGTTCGAGAACGGCACCCGCGGCATGGCGCTGAACCTCGAGACCGACAATGTCGGCGTCGTCATCTTCGGTGCCGACCGCGAGATCAAGGAAGGCCAGACCGTCAAGCGCACCCGCGCCATCGTGGACGCGCCGGTCGGCAAGGGCCTGCTCGGCCGCGTCGTCGACGCGCTCGGCAATCCCATCGACGGCAAGGGCCCGATCCAGGCCGACAAGCGTATGCGCGTCGACGTTAAGGCGCCCGGCATCATTCCGCGCAAGTCGGTGAACGAGCCGATGGCGACCGGCCTCAAGGCGATCGACGCCCTGATCCCGATCGGCCGTGGCCAGCGCGAGCTGATCATCGGCGACCGTCAGACCGGCAAGACCGCGATCGCGCTCGACACCATTCTGAACCAGAAGCCGCTCAACGCGCAGCCGGACGAGAACATCAAGCTGTATTGCGTCTACGTCGCGATCGGCCAGAAGCGTTCCACCGTCGCGCAGTTCGTGAAGGTGCTCGAAGAGCAGGGCGCGCTCGAATACTCGATCATCGTCGCCGCCACCGCGTCCGACCCGGCCCCGATGCAGTACATCGCACCGTTCACCGGCTGCACCATGGGCGAGTACTTCCGCGACAACGGCATGCACGCCGTCATCATCTATGACGATCTGTCCAAGCAGGCCGTCGCCTATCGCCAGATGTCGCTGCTGCTGCGCCGCCCGCCGGGCCGCGAAGCCTATCCCGGCGACGTGTTCTATCTGCACTCCCGCCTGCTCGAGCGCGCGGCGAAGCTGAACAAGGACCAGGGCTCCGGCTCGCTGACCGCGCTGCCGGTCATCGAAACCCAGGCCAACGACGTGTCGGCCTACATTCCGACCAACGTCATCTCGATCACCGACGGCCAGATCTTCCTGGAAACCGACCTGTTCTTCCAGGGCATCCGTCCTGCCGTGAACGTCGGTCTGTCGGTGTCGCGCGTGGGTTCGTCGGCACAGACCAAGGCCACCAAGAAGGTCGCCGGCAAGATCAAGGGCGAACTCGCGCAGTACCGCGAAATGGCGGCGTTCGCGCAGTTCGGCTCCGATCTCGACGCCTCGACCCAGCGCCTGCTCAACCGCGGCTCGCGCCTGACCGAGCTCCTGAAGCAGCCGCAGTTCGCGCCGCTGAAGATGGAAGAGCAGGTCTGCGTGATCTGGGCCGGCACCAACGGCTATCTCGATCCGCTCCCGCTCAACAAGGTGCGCGCGTTCGAGGACGGCCTCCTGTCGCTGCTGCGCGGCAAGAACGCCGACATCCTCAATGCGATCCGCGACAGCCGCGACCTCTCCGACGACACCGCTGCAAAGCTGAAGTCGGTCGTCGAAGGTTTTGCGAAGAGCTTCGCGTAACAGACAGCCGTCATGGCCGGGCTTGTCCCGGCCATCCACGTTCTACGGCGTGGAGACGAAGACGTGGATGCCCGGCACAAGGCCGGGCATGACGAACGGAAAGGCTAGCGATCAAGTCGCAGACTGATCGTCGGGGTGAACGAAGAATGGCGTCACTTAAAGACATGCGGGTCCGCATCGCCTCCACCAAGGCGACGCAGAAGATCACCAAGGCCATGCAGATGGTCGCAGCGTCCCGGTTGCGCCGCGCGCAGCAGGCGGCCGAAGCGGCGCGGCCCTATGCCGACAAGATGGCGGCTGTGATCGCCAACATCGCCACCGCGGCCGCGGGCTCGCCCGGAGCACCGAAGCTGCTCGGCGGCACCGGCAAGGACCAGGTTCATCTGCTGCTGGTCTGCACCGGCGAGCGCGGCCTGTCCGGCGCCTTCAACTCCTCGATCGTGCGCCTCGCGCGCGAGCGCGCGAATGCCCTCATGAACGAGGGCAAGGAAGTCAAATTCTTCTGCGTCGGCCGCAAGGGTTACGAGCAGCTCCGCCGCCTCTACGACAAGCAGATCGTCGAGCACCTCGACCTGCGCAGCGTCCGTCAGCTCGGCTTCGTCAATGCCGAGGACATCGCCAAGAAGGTGCTGGCCCGTTTCGATGCCGGCGAATTCGACGTCTGCACGCTGTTCTATGCGCAGTTCAAGTCGGTGATCGCCCAGATCCCCACCGCGCAGCAGATCATTCCGCTGAAGGTGGAAGAGAAGGCCGCGAATGCGCCGTCGACGTCCTACGAATACGAGCCGGAGGAGGACGAGCTCCTCTCCCGCCTGCTGCCGCGCAACATCGCGGTGCAGATCTTCCGTGCGCTCTTGGAAAACAACGCCTCGTTCTATGGCGCGCAGATGAGCTCGATGGATAACGCCACCCGCAACGCCGGCGAAATGATCCGCAAGCAAACCCAGATCTACAACCGAACCCGTCAAGCACAGATCACCAAGGAGCTGATCGAGATCATCTCCGGCGCCGAGGCGGTCTAAAGGCATAACGACGGTCGTTCACGTCAAGAATTCGAAGGAGAGCTTCATGGCTACAGCAGCTAACCCGGTCGGTCGCGTCACCCAGGTCATGGGCGCCGTCGTCGACGTGCAGTTCGAAGGCCACCTGCCGGCCATTCTCAATTCGCTGGAAACCAAGAACGGCAACATCCGCCTGGTGCTGGAAGTTGCGCAGCATCTCGGTGAGTCCACCGTGCGCACGATCGCCATGGACGTCACCGAAGGTCTGGTGCGCGGCCAGGAAGTGACCGACACCGGCCAGCCGATCGCGGTGCCCGTGGGTGACGGCACGCTCGGCCGCATCATGAACGTCATCGGCGAGCCGATCGACGAAGCCGGTCCCATCAAGTCCGACGGCAAGCGCGCCATCCACCAGGACGCGCCGACCTACACCGACCAGTCCACCGAAGCTGAAATTCTCGTCACCGGCATCAAGGTCGTCGATCTCCTGGCTCCCTACGCCAAGGGCGGCAAGATCGGCCTGTTCGGGGGCGCCGGCGTCGGCAAGACCGTGCTGATTCAGGAGCTGATCAACAACGTCGCGAAGGCGCACGGCGGTTACTCCGTGTTCGCCGGCGTCGGCGAGCGGACCCGCGAGGGCAACGACCTCTATCACGAGTTCATCGAGTCCAAGGTCAACGCCGATCCGCACAATCCGGATCCGAGCGTGAAGTCGAAGTGCGCGCTGGTGTTCGGCCAGATGAACGAGCCGCCCGGTGCGCGTGCCCGCGTCGGCCTCACCGGCCTGACGGTCGCCGAGCACTTCCGCGACCAGGGCCAGGACGTGCTGTTCTTCGTCGACAACATCTTCCGCTTCACCCAGGCGGGTTCGGAAGTGTCGGCGCTGCTCGGTCGTATTCCGAGCGCCGTGGGTTATCAGCCGACGCTCGCGACCGACATGGGCGCGCTGCAGGAGCGCATCACCACCACCCAGAAGGGCTCGATCACCTCGGTGCAGGCCATCTACGTTCCGGCCGACGACTTGACCGATCCGGCGCCCGCGACCTCGTTCGCCCATCTGGACGCCACCACCGTGCTGTCGCGCGCGATCTCGGAAAAGGGCATCTACCCGGCCGTGGACCCGCTCGACTCCACCTCGCGCATGCTCTCGCCGCTCGTCGTCGGCCAGGAGCACTACGAGACCGCGCGTCAGGTCCAGCAGGTGCTGCAGCGCTACAAGTCGCTCCAGGACATCATCGCCATTCTCGGCATGGACGAGCTTTCGGAAGAGGACAAGCTGACCGTGGCCCGCGCCCGCAAGATCGAGCGCTTCCTGTCGCAGCCGTTCCACGTCGCCGAAATCTTCACCGGCTCGCCCGGCAAGTTCGTCGACCTCGCGGATACCATCAAGGGCTTCCGCGGCCTCTGCGAAGGCAAGTATGACCATTTGCCGGAAGCCGCCTTCTACATGGTCGGCACCATCGAAGAAGCCGTCGAGAAGGGCAAGAAGCTCGCGGCGGAAGCCGCCTAAGACGCGAATGGCGAATTGGGAGTAGCGATCAGGTTGCTACTCCTTCTCGCCATCAGCCGTTTGCTACTCGCTATTCGCAAGGTTCATCATGGCCACCTTCCACTTCGATCTCGTCTCTCCTGAAAAGCTCGCCTTCTCCGGCGAGGTCGATCAGGTCGACATTCCCGGTTTCGAAGGTGATTTCGGCGTGCTGGCGGGCCACGCGCCCGTCGTGGCCGCGATACGGCCCGGCATTCTGACCATCATCACCGGCGGCCAGAAGCAGAAGGTCATCGTGCTCGGTGGCCTGGCCGAGGTTTCCGACAATCGCCTGACGGTGCTGGCCGACGTCGCCACTTCCCTCGACGAGCTCGATCGTGCGCAGTTCGCCGAAACGATCGCGGAGATGGAAGAGAAGCTCAAGCAGAAGGAAGGCGACGAGCTCGATCTCGCGATCACCCGCCTCGACCACTACAAGAGCATCCAGCAGCAGCTCTCGTCGACGGCGATGCACTGATCCGGCAATCGCCGCTCAAACAAAGAATGACGGTTCAAATCGGCGCTCGTCACGATGGTGGCGGGCGCCGAAACCTTATTGCACGCCGCTGCCGTTAGCGGCATTCTGCCGCGGAACACCGGGGCGATTGCATATGACCCTAGCGCAATTAAGCGCAGAGGCCTCCACGTCGTCATGGCCGGGCATAGCCGTCCGAAGGACGGCGTCGCTTCCGCTCGCCTATGTCCCGGCCATCCACGATCTTTCTTGCGGCACCAAGAACGTGGATGCCCGGGACAAGCCCGGGCATGACGAGTTCGTGGCATGACCGGGGCCGGTAGAGCATGAAACGCAAGATCGCAGCGATTTTCGCAGCCGATATTGCCGGTTACTCCCGACTGGTCGCGGAAGACGAAGAGGAGACGCTGCGGCGCCTGGCCTCCTATCGCTCCGTCGTCGACGATTTCATCGCAAAGGCCGGCGGGCGCATCTTCAACACGGCCGGCGATGCCGTGCTCGCGGAATTCCCGAGCGCCGTCGATGCCGTGCGCTGCGCGATCGACATCCAGGAATCCCTGCGAACCCGCAACATGGCCTATCCGCCGAGCCGGCAGATGTCGTTTCGCATCGGCATCACCATCGGCGACGTGGTCGAGCGCGACGGCGACCTGTTGGGCGACGGCGTCAACATCGCGGCGCGACTGGAGGGCCTTGCCGAAGTCGGCGGCATCTGCGTCTCGCGCGCGGTGCACGAGCAGGTCGCCAACAAGCTGTCGGTGCAGTTCGCCGATATCGGCGCGCAGGAGGTCAAGAACATCCCGACTCCGGTGCACGCCTACATGGTGGCGATGCGCCGCGAGGACGGCACCTATGCGACGCCACAGGTGAAGAAGGCGGGCGCCAAGGTGGCGGCGGCCCCGGTGTGGATGTGGCCGCTGGTGGTCGCCGTCGTGTCGCTCGTCGGCATCGGCGTCACCGGCTTCCTCTACAATAAGAAGCTGAAGCAGACCGAAACCGCAGTCGTGACGCCGAGCGTGTCGCCAAATGCTGTGGCGAGCGCGACCCCAACGGCGGCGGCCGTGACCCCGAGCCCGACGCCGACCCAGATGGCAAAGGCGCCGATGGCACCGATGACGCCGCCCATGGCCAACGCCGCGATGGCTCCGACACCGATGCCGTCGCCCTCCGTCTCGCCGATGACCGGAAAGCTTCTCGCCGACAGCGTCCCCTTCGTCAGCGACCGCGTCCGTGGCTATCTCAGCACTGAATATGCGCGGGGCGCCGATTACAAGGCGTTCGCCTTGAACATCGCCGGCATCACCGGTTCGGCGTTCAACCAGCCCGACGAAGACGCGGCGCGAAACGCCGCCCTCGAACAGTGCCAGAAGCGCGCCGAGGCCGCGCAAAATCAGCGTCGCTGCGAGGTCTACGCGGTCGGCAACAATTTGGTCTATGCACACGGCAAGCCGCCGATGCCGCCGCAGCCCTTCATGCGGCACGACGCAATGACCGAGCGTGCGTTCGTATCCAAGGACGTACCGCTGATACGCGATCAAGGTAAGCAACGGCTTGAGACCATGTTCGTCCCGGCGGCCAGATCGCGGGCGCTCGCGCTTGGCCCCGGTCAATACTTCATGAACAGCGGCTCACCATCGCCTGAAGAGGCGATGCGTCGCGCGCTGGAGTCGTGCGGTGCGATCGCCGGCGGTCCCTGCCTGATCATTGCGGTCGACGAGAATTTCGTCGTGCCGATTCCGAGCCTGTTCAAAGTCACCGGCCTCTTTCATGCCGCCAACAATCCCACGATCGTGGCTGACGCCCGCGACGACGTCGTGCGCCGGCTCGGCGAGAGCCTCGGCTGGAATGCCGTGGCGGTCGGCACAGCGGGGCGTCCAGGCCTCGGCCTCAAGGCCGCCGACGAGCAGACCGCCGTCAACGGCGCGCTCGGCGAATGCGCCAAGAAGGACAGCGACTGCCACGTCATCGCGATCGGCCCGTTTACGGTGGGGCCGAACAATTAGGCGGACCCGTCAGCTTCCGAGATGCGCAAACTGCTCGGCCACCGTGCGATAAACGTCGCGGCGGAACGGCACCACGAGGTCGGCGACCCGGTCGAGGCGCTCCCAGCGCCAGGCATCGAACTCCGCGGGCTGGCCGTTGCGCGGCGTCAGCGGATCGATCTCGCTGTCGTCGCCCGTGAAGCGCAGCGCGAACCATTTTTGCCGCTGGCCGCGAAATCTTGCCAGCCGATGCGTCTGCGGGCCGTCATAGGGCGGAAACTCGTAGGTGAGCCAGTCGGTCTCGCCGAGATAGTCGGCGCTTCTGACGTTGGTCTCCTCCCATAGCTCGCGCATCGCGGCGTCGCGCAAATTCTCGCCCTCGTCGACCCCGCCTTGCGGCATCTGCCAGTCCAGTCCCGGCAAAATGATCTCGGGACCATCGCCCTTGAAGCGATGCCCGATCAGCACGCGGCCATCGGTATTGAACAGCGCGATCCCGACATTCGGGCGGTAGGGTTTTGTTTCAGTCACTTGCTTCCTTCGTCATTCCGGGGCGATACGGAGCATCGAGCCCGGAATCCATAAACACAGGCGGTCATCGGATGAAAGCTCGTGGTCGATGTCTCCCGACCAACTTCTCCCTGGGGTTATGGATCCCCGCCCCCGTGCGCAATTACGCACTAGGCGGGGATGACAGCGGAGTGCTTGGCAGCGGCGGAGCGTGGCAGCCGCGCCCCGCTCACCCCTCCGACAGCGCAGCAAACTCCTGCACCACGCGCTCATAGACCGGCCGCTTGAACGGGATGATCAGCCCGGTCAGGTTCTTCATCGGCTCCCAGCGCCAGGTGACGAATTCGGCCTTGTGGCCGCCACCGCCGGGATTTGCGACGTTGATCTCGCTGTCCTTGCCGGTGAAGCGCACCGCGTACCACTTTTGGCGCTGGCCGCGATAGCGGCCCTTCCAGGCGCGGCCCGCGACGGTGCGGGGGATGTCGTAGGTGAGCCAGTCCGGCACCTCGCCGATGCGCTCGACCGACTTCACGCTGGTTTCTTCGTAGAGCTCGCGCTTGGCGGCTTCCCAGGTGTCTTCGCCGGGGTCGACGCCGCCTTGCGGCATCTGCCAGACATGAGTGTCGTCGACATGCTCGATGCCGCCGGCGCGGCGGCCGATGAACACCAGCCCGTCCTTGTTGATCAACATCACGCCGACGCAGGTCCGGTAGGGCAGATCCTCGTAACGCGCCATGCCGCCAAACCTCTCGCGTCTGTCCTGGCCGGGCCTCATCGGCCCACCAGGACCTGTGCCGTACCAATCCGTTGATCTAGCTGGATTTTGATTTCAGCATCGCCGTTGTCAATGGCACCAGCAGGACGCCGCGGCCCTCCAACCCCCTGATCCAGACGCCGATCCGGTCGATCGAGACCGGCAGCGCCGACGCCGTGCCGATGGCAACGCCGCGCTCGCGGGCGATCGATTCGAGCTTGGTCAGCGCGCGGTCGACCTCATTGGCCGTCGGCACCGCGTCGATGGCGATATCGCCCTTGCCGAACGGCATGGCCTGGCTGGAGGCGATCTGGCCGGCGACGCTGCGCGGCGAGGAGCCGTCGTCGAACAGGCCGAGCCCGCGCTTGTTGGCCTCGCGGATGATCGGGGCCATCGCGGCTTCCGTGGCGATGAAGCGCGCGCCCATGAAGTTGGCGATGCCGGCATAGCCCTGCATCCTGCTGAGGTGCCATTGCAGCCGGTCCAGGTTCTGGTCCGCGGTCAGCGACGTCAGCAGGGTCTGCGGCCCCGGATCGTTGTCCGGGAAGTCGTAGGGCTCCATCGGGAGCTGCAAAAAGACCTCGTGGCGCTGCGCGCGGGCCCGCTCGGCGAGCTTTGCGGGATCGGCGCCATAGGGCGTGAAGGCCAGCGTGATCGCGCCGGGCAGCTTCATGATCGCGTCGGTGGTCTTGGCCGCGCCGACGCCGAGGCCGCCGATCATGATCGCGACCACGGGCATCTTGGCGGCCTTGGCGCGATCGGCTTCGGCGGCGTAGGTGGTGAACGGCTTCATGTCGGCCGCCGCCACCGGGATCATGCCGTAGCGCCCCTTTTCCAGCAGCCGCTGGTCGACGCCGGTCATGGCGGCGGTGGACGGCGCGGCGGCGGGGTCGCCGGGCTTGTCGCTCGCTTCGCCGCCGGCACCGATCACGACGTCATGACGGGTGCCGCTGGAGCCGTCGATGATGGTGACGGTCTTCTGCTCACCGGGTGCGGCCTGCTTTGGCACAGCCTTGGTCTCGTGACCGCCGGCCGCGGGCGCCATGGCGGCCTTCTCATCGGCGGGGGCCTTGGCTTCGCGGATCGCGACCCTCGTGATCGGTTCGCCGCCAAGCGGGTCCTTGTTGAAGATGGCGAAGCCGCCGAAGGCGACCAGGAACAGGCCGAGCAGCACGGCGAGGGCCTGCATGAACGTGAACGGCAGCCGCAGTCGCCGTTTCCGGCGCGGCTTGTCCTGTCCGAGCGGGGTGCTCAGATCATCGGCCGTTTCTGTCATGCGCGATCCCGAATCACTCGCGCGACGATACCACGGCGCGGTTGGGCCACGGCAGGCCGGGAGAGGCCGGGGCCCCGCGAAGCAGTGGGAACTTCAAGCAAAAAGGGCGGCTCCAGGAGCCGCCCTTTGCGATTGGTTCGTATGAGGCCGATGGGCCGTTTAGTTCGCCGCCTTAGTTGGCAGCCTTGGGCTTGTCCGCAGCAGCCTTGTCGCCGCCAGGCGCGGGTGCAGCCGATGCGCTGTTCTTGATGCCGTGGAGCAGGTCGGCGGCGAGCTTGAGCGCCTTGTCGTCCTTGGCGTCCGGCGGGACGTAGGACTGCGATCCCGTCTTCTCGTCGCCGTCGTTCTTCAGATGGCCGCGCAGCGAAGCTTCGCCCTTGGTGTCGGTGCGGGCCTTCAGCTCGTCCGGCACGTCCTGCAGCACTTCGATGTCGGGCACGATGCCCTTGGCCTGGATCGACTTGCCCGACGGCGTGTAATAGCGCGCGGTGGTGAGGCGCAGCGCGCCGTTGCCCGAGCCGAGCGGAATGATGGTCTGCACCGAGCCCTTGCCGAAGGAGCGCGTGCCGACGATGGTCGCACGCTTGTGGTCCTGCAGCGCGCCGGCGACGATCTCCGAGGCCGAGGCCGAGCCGCCATTGACGAGCACCATGACCGGCTTGCCCTTGGTGAGGTCGCCCGCATGCGCGGAGCGGCGCTGGGTCTCCTCGGCATTGCGGCCGCGGGTCGAGACGATCTCGCCGCGCTCCAGGAACGAGTCGGAGACGGTGACCGCTTCCTCCAAGAGACCGCCCGGATTGTTGCGGAGGTCGATGATGTAGCCCTTCAGCTTGTCGCCGATCTGGTTCGAGAGGTTGGCGACCTCGCGCTTCAGGCCTTCGGTGGTCTGCTCGTTGAAGGTGGTGATGCGGATATAGGCGATGTCGTCCTGCTCGACGCGCGCGCGCACCGAGCGTACCCGGATGTTGTCGCGCACCAGCGTGACGTCGAGCGGATTGTCCTGGCCCTTGCGGATGATCTTGAGCCGGATTTTGGTGTTGACGGGGCCGCGCATCTTCTCGACCGCCTGGTTCAGGGTCAGGCCCTGCACCGCTTCGTCGTCGAGATTGGTGATGATGTCGTTGGCCATGATGCCGGCGCGCGAAGCCGGCGTGTCGTCGATCGGCGAGACCACCTTGATCAGGCCGTCCTCCATGGTGACCTCGATGCCGAGGCCGCCGAACTCGCCGCGGGTCTGCACCTGCATGTCACGGAAGCTCTTCGCGTCCATGTAGCTGGAATGCGGATCGAGGCCGGTAAGCATGCCGCTGATGGCCGACTCGATCAGCTTGGTGTCATCGGGCTTCTCGACATAGTCCGAGCGCACGCGCTCGAAGACGTCGCCGAACAGATTGAGCTGGCGATAGGTGTCCGCGGTGGCGGCCCGCGCGCTCGAGCCCATGAACACCGCGCGCGGCTGGGTCACGAACAGCGTCAGCGCTGCACCGGTGGCCGCGCTGAGGAGGATAACTGAAGTCTTGCGCATCATCCGCGAACCTTCTCGCCTTCATTTGCGGCCCACCATGGGCCTGGATCGATTGGAGTGCCGTCTTTGCGGAACTCGACATAGAGCACAGGTTGACTCGCGTTGGTGGCGAGAATGGAAGCGACTTGCGACGTCGACCCCATCACCGCGACCGGCTCCCCCGTGAGCACAAACTGTCCGATGTTTACCGAAATGCGCTCCATCCCGGCGATCAGGACATGATACCCGCCCCCGGCATTGAGGATCAAGAGTTGTCCATAGCTGCGGAAGGGCCCTGAATAGACCACCCACCCGTCACACGGCGTTGTGACCTGGGAGCCCGGCCGGGTTGCCAAAGAAATGCCTTTTTGTACGCCGCCCGAGCCGTCGGAACCGCCAAAATCCCTGATTTTGTTACCGTTGACGGGCAGAGGCAGCAGGCCTTTGGCCGAGGCGAAGGCGATCGCCGGGCTGGTCCGGGACCGGTCCTTGAACGCGGCCGCGGTCGGCTTGCCACCGGCGGTTGCGGCGGCGCGATTCGCGGCCTCCTTGGCAGCTTCCGCCGCCTTGGCGGCGCTCTTGATGTCCTGCTCCATCTTGCCGATCAGGCCCTGGAGGTCGCCGACCTGTTTCGACAGCGCGATGGCGCGCGCGCTCTCGGCGTCGAGATCCTTTTCCCGCGCCGATTGCTGGCGCTGCCGCTCCTCGACGAGCGCTGCGAGGCGGGTCTGGTCGTTGCGAATCTTGTCGCGGTCGGCGGCGAGCTGATCGCGTTCGGCACCGATATTCTTGCGGAGCGCCACGAGCTCGCCGAGCTCGCTTGCGATCTTCTCGGCGCGGCCGCGCAGTTCCGGCACCACGGCACCGAGCAGCATCGCCGTGCGCAGCGATTGCAGCGCGTCCTCGGGGCGCACCAAAAGTGCCGGCGGCGTGCGCCGTCCGGCGCGCTGAAGTGCGGCCAGCACCTCGACGATGTCGGCACGCCGCGAATCGAGCGAGTTGCGCATCTGCTGTTCGCGGCCGTTCAGCGCGGTCAGACGCGCCTCGGCCTCGCCGATCTTGGTTTCGACGGTCCGCACATTGGCGGCGGTGTCGATCAATTGCTGATTGAGCTGGGTGCGGTCCTGGCCGAGCGTCGTGATCTCGGATTTCAGCTTGGCCTGCGCCTCTTCGGCGCTCTTTTGTTTCGCACGCGCCGCCTCGAGCTCCTGCTCGCGCTGCTTGATCGCCTCGGGAGATACGGCTGCGGTCTGCGGCGCAGGCGCCGCCGTCTGCGCTTGCGCGAGACTTGCGCCTGCGAGGCTTGTGCCTGCGATCAGCAGCAGATTGAGGAACGGCGCGCGCATCTCGTCGGCAAAGGTGCTCGTTGTGCGCGCATCACGCGCGGTGATAGGGGTGGCCGGCCAGGATGGTTGCGGCCCGATAAAGCTGTTCCAGAAGCATGACGCGGACCATTTGATGCGGCCAGGTCGCCGAGCCGAACGCCATTGCGAGCTTGGCCTTACGCCGCAATTCGGGCGAAAGTCCGTCCGCACCGCCAATGACGAATATTGTATGTGCGCTGCCTTCGTCGCGCCAGCGCCCGAGATTCCGTGCGAATACGGTCGAATCGATATTTTGGCCGCGCTCGTCCATGGCCACGATGACCGATTTGTCGGGAATATGCGCGGATATCGCGGCGGCCTCTTCGGCCATGCGCGTGGCGGCGTCGCGCGCACGGCTTTCGGGAATTTCGTGGACCTTGAGCTCGCGGAAGCCGAGCTTGCGGCCGATCTCGTCGAACCGCTCGAAATAGCGGTCGGCAAGCTCCCGTTCCGGCCCCTGCTTCAGCCGGCCCACAGCGATGACAGCGACACGCATGAGCGTCCATTGAACCGCGCACAGCATGCGCGCGCAGGACGCTAGCATGCGCGTCAGCCGATTCGAAATCGGCCTCGAACCCTTAGATCGCCTTCGCCGCGACTGCTTTCGCAGCCCCTGGGCCCTGCGTGTACAATCGCTCGAGATTGTAGAACTCGCGGACCTCGGGCCTGAACACGTGCACGATCACATCGCCGGAATCGATCAGCACCCAGTCGCAATTGGGCAAGCCCTCGACGTGGATGTTCTTGATGCCGTTTTCCTTGAGGCCCTTCGTGACGTTTTCCGCGATCGCGCCGACGTGCCGGTTCACACGGCCCGTGGTGACGATCATGTAGTCGGAGTACGCCGATTTGCCGCGAAGGTCGATGGTGACCGTTTCTTCCGCCTTCATGTCGTCCAGGCGGGAGAGGATCAGGTTCAGCGTCTTGTCGGCGTCGGGTTGCGCCTTCAAGGCCGCAGCTTGGGTCGATGTTTTACGCGCGGTTTTGACCTTGGGTAAAACAGACTTGGACAATACAGACGGGGCCAGGGACCATTCCTTTCCTGTATCGCGAACTCCCGAATCCGGGGTCCGCCGTTACACTACATCATGTGGGGTTAAGGGTTTCAATACGCCAGTGCTCCCCCAACCGCCATTGCCTTACTTGGGTGCCTTCCAGCTTCCGTCCGGGTTCCGCAGGGTGGTCGAGGACAGGCTGAGCTTCAGCCCGGTGAGGAAGACCCAGGCGGGCGGGCGCCGATCCGCAAGCAGCCCTGCCTCATTCTCGGGCAAACGGTAGCGCGCGAGCGCGCGGGCCGCCGGCGAGGCGAGGGCGCGAAAACTCTGTGGAGGGCGATCAACCACCGCGATCGGCATCTGGGCCGCGATGCGCTGCCAGTCCTGCCAGCGATGGAATTGCGCGAGGTTGTCGGCGCCCATGATCCAGACAAAGCGCAGGCCGCTTGCGCGGCGGCGCAAGAAGTTGATCGTGTCGATAGTGTAGCGCGTGCGGATGACGGATTCGAGACAGCTCACCGCGATGCGCGGATCGTCGGCGACCTCGCGCGCGGCCTTCATCCGCTCGCCGAGCGCGTGCAACGCGCCGTTCTCCTTCAGCGGATTGCCCGGCGTCACCAGCCACCACACGCGGTCGAGCTTGAGGCGCGTCAGCGCGAACTGGCTGATCGCGCGATGGGCTTGGTGCGGCGGATTGAAGGAGCCGCCGAGCAGCCCGATGCGCATGCCGCTCGTAGAGGGCGGAAGCGCTTGCGCCACGAAGGGCGGCACCAGGAATGTGTTGCTCAACGCCCGCGCCTCGCGACGTTACGGTCGCGTCTGTCCGGTGCCGTGCACGCGGTACTTGAAGCTCGTCAACTGCTCGGCCCCGACAGGGCCGCGCGCATGGAATTTGCCGGTGGCAATGCCGATCTCGGCGCCAAAGCCGAACTCGCCGCCGTCGGCGAACTGCGTCGAGGCATTGTGCAGCACGATCGCGGAATCGACCTCGCTCAGGAATTTTTGCGCGGCCGCTTCATCCTGGCTGACGATCGCATCGGTGTGGTGCGAGCCGTGGTTTTGGATATGCGCGATCGCGCCATTGACGCCATCGACCACCTTTGCCGCAATGATCGCGTCGAGATATTCGGCGTCCCAATCGTCTTCGGACGCCGCCTTCACGCGCGCATCGGCGTGCTGCACGGCGGCGTCGCCGCGCACTTCGCAACCGGCCTCGATCAGCATCTCGACCAACGGCTTCAACTTGGTTGCGGCGGCTGCGCGATCGACCAGCAGCGTCTCGGCAGCGCCGCAGACGCCGGTCCGGCGCATTTTTGCGTTCAACACGATCGACTTCGCCATGTCGAGATCGGCGCTGGCATCGACATAGACGTGGTTGACGCCTTCGAGATGCGCGAACACGGGCACGCGTGCCTCGGCTTCGACGCGCGCGACGAGACTCTTGCCGCCGCGCGGCACGATCACGTCGATCGCGCCGTCGAGGCCCGACAGCATCATGCCGACCGCCGCACGGTCGCGCGTCGGCACCAGCGTGATAGCGGCTTCGGGCAGGCCGGCCTCGCGCAGGCCCTGCGTCAGGCACTCATGGATCGCACGGCAGGAGCGAAAGCTGTCGGAGCCGCCGCGCAGGATCACGGCGTTGCCGGCCTTCAGGCACAACACGCCGGCGTCCGCCGCGACATTGGGCCGGCTTTCAAAGATCACGCCGACGACGCCGAGCGGCACGCGGACGCGCTCGATGGTCATCCCGTTCGGCCGCTGCCAGCTTTCGGTGACGGTGCCGATGGGATCGGCAATGCCGCGCACGATCGCGATGCCTTCGGCCATGGCTTCGACGCGCGCCGGCGTCAGCGCCAGGCGGTCGATGAAGGCAGAGGTTGCATCGCCGCTGGCGCGGGCCTCGGCCACGTCTTCGGCGTTGGCGGCGAGGATCGCCGCGGCGTTGGCGCGGATCGCCCGTTCCATCGCCTCCAGCGCCCGGTTCTTCTGCTCGGCCGGCGCCAGCGCCAGCACACGCGCCGCAGCGCGGGCACGAGCGGCGAGGTCGGACATCAGCGCCTGAAGATCGGCGGTGCCGTCGAGGGCTTTGAGGGGGGTGGCCATAGCGGTTGAACCTTCTGCTAAGGCGGTGTCCTAGCACGGAAATCCCGCATTTGCGAAGGGTAGGGCGGGTATGGCTGCACGGCCCTCGCGGCTGGCAAGGTGTCTCGCATCGGCCATTGGCCTACACCTGCGCGGGACAGCTTGCCAATCCAGTCCCTCATTACATATCATAAAATGATATAGGAGACCCCTGATGGCGAGCAGCTACACCATCGGCAAGCATTTTGAGGATTTCATCGCGGGCCTGCTCGAGAGCGGGCGCTACGCCACCGCGAGCGAGGTCATGCGTGAGGGTCTGCGCCTCGTGGAGGAGCGCGAACAGCGCCGCCAGGTCAAGCTGGAGGCACTGCGCGAAGAGATCCAGAAGGGTTTCGACAGCGGGCCGGCGGAAGAGGTCGGCGACATCAGTCAGTGGATGGAAGACATCAAGGCGCGGGGACGGCAGCGACTGGCCGCGCGCAAACGTGACAAATAGATTCCGCAAGCTTCCACAGGCCGACCGCGATCTCGACTCCATCTGGGAGTTCATTGCTGCGGACAGCGTGCGTGCGGCAGATCGTCAAATTCAGCGCATAGGCGAGATTTTTGAGATGCTGGTCCAGAACCCATTGGCTGGCAGAAAGCGCGCCGAGTTGCGAAGAGACCTGCATAGTTTTGCTGTCGGCAACTACGTGATCTTCTACGTTCCGCTGTCTGACGGCGTCGAGGTAATCCGTATCGTGCACGGCCGGCAAGACATCAATGCGGACGATATGCAGTAGTCGTCTGGTTGGCCGCTACCCGCCCACCACCAGATCGTCGCGGTGGATCATCTCGGACCTTCCGCTGATGCCCAAAATGGCCATCACGTCCTTCGAGGAGCGGCCGATGACCCGCTCGGCATCGTCGGCGTCATAGGCGATCAGGCCGCGGCCGATCTCGCGCGTGTCGGGGCCGCGCACGATCACGGCGTCGCCGCGGGCGAACTCACCCTCGACCTTGATCACGCCGGCCGGCAGCAGGCTTGCGCCCGCGCGCAAGGCCCGGACCGCGCCGGCGTCGATGGTCAGCGTGCCCTTCGGCTCCAGGGTACCGGCGATCCAGCGCTTTCGCGACGTCACGGGATTGGCCGGCGTCAGGAACCAGGTGCAGCGGCCGCCGTCGGCGATGGCTTGAAGCGGATGCTCGATCTTGCCCGAGGCGATCAGCATATGCGTGCCGCCCGTCGTCGCGATCTTCGCGGCCTCGACCTTGGTGCGCATGCCGCCGCGCGACAGCTCGGACTCGGCATCGCCGGCCACGGCCTCGATCTCGGAGGAGATGCTGTCGACGACCGGGATCAGCTTGGCGTTCGGATTGTTCTTCGGCGGCGCGTCATAGAGGCCGTCGATGTCGGACAGCAGCACCAGGAGATCGGCGCTCGCCATGGTGGCGACCCGCGCGGCGAGGCGGTCATTGTCGCCATAGCGGATCTCGTTGGTGGCGACCGTGTCGTTCTCGTTGATCACGGGGATCGCGCGCCACTCCAGGAGCTTGCCGATGGTGGAGCGCGCATTGAGATAGCGGCGGCGCTCCTCGGTATCCTGCAGCGTCACCAGAATCTGCCCGGCGCCGATGCCGTGATCGCCGAGCACTTCCGACCAGATCCGCGCCAGCGCGATCTGGCCGACGGCGGCGGCGGCCTGGCTCTCTTCCAGCTTCAGCGGACCGCGCGGCAGCTTGAGCCGGCTGCGGCCGAGCGCGATCGAGCCCGACGACACGATCAGGACGTCGCGGCCCTCGCGGTGCAGTTTTGCGAGATCGTCAGCGAGCGCGGCGAGCCAGGACGCGCGCACCTCGCCGGCGTCGGAATCGACCAGCAGGGCCGAGCCGACCTTGACGACGATACGGCGGAATTGACTGAGTTCGGGGCTGGCCATGGCGTGTGCGACGAATTGCTCTGATCTGGGAGCGGCGGAGCGACAACGCGGCGCCGATGCGGCTAGCTTTTGCAGCAGGACGGTGGCCGGCGCAAGGCGGCGGAGCCGGTCAGGAGCCCGGTATATTGGCCGAACGGCGCTCTTGTCGGCGCCCGCCGCGCCAGTCTATGCCTCGGACAACGAATAACGGGGAGGAGAGCACATGGACCGCCGCAGCTTCATTGCCGGAGGCCTTTCGCTGCCATGGCTGGCGCAGTCCGGCGCCGCGCGGGCCCAATCCGGTCCACTGACCAAAATCATCTTCCCCTTCGCGGCGGGTGCCGGCGGCGACACGCTGTGCCGGCTGGTGGCGCAGCATCTGGCGCCCATGCTCGAACGCACCATCATCGTCGAAAACCGGACCGGCGGCGACGGCCTGATCGGCATCAAGGCGGTGAAGGGCGCCAACCCCGATGGCGCCACCATCCTGGTGACGACGGGCCCCACCATGTATCTGCTGCCGATGGTGGAGACGACGCCGAGCTTCGACACGGCGAAGGACTTCGTGCCGGTGTCGCTGCTCGCGCGCTTCGAATTCGCGCTCGTGGTGAGCCCGTCGATCGGGGTGACCGACTTCAAGGGTTTTGTCGCCTGGCTGAAGGCGCATCCGGACAAGACGTCGTTCGGCGTGCCCAGCAACGGCACCATCCCGCATTTCACCGGCTCGAAGCTCGAGAAGGATCTCGGCATTCCCATGACGCGCGTACCGTATCGCGGCACCGCGCCGATCATCACCGATCTCATCGGCGGTCACATCCCGTTCGGCATCACCACGCTGGCCGACGCAGTCCCGCAGCACCGCGCCAAGGGCGTGAGGATTCTCGTGGTCTCGAGCGCAGAGCGCTCGCCCTTCGTGCCCGAGGTGGCGACCTTCAAGGAGAGTGGCATCGATCTCGTCGCCGACGGCTGGTATGGCATGTGGCTCCCCGCCGGCAGCCCGCCGGATTTCACCGCAAAGCTCAGCGCCGCCGCGATGGCGACGATGGCAAAACCCGAGGTGCAGGAGAAGCTGACGGCGATCGGCCTGATCCCGGTCGGCAGCACGGCGGAGGGCCTGTCAAAACAGCTTGCCGCCGACATCGCCCTCTGGCAGCCGATCGTGAAGGCGACGGGCTACAAGATCGAGAATTGATCTTTTCTCCCTCGCCCCGCTTGCGGGGAGAGGGTTGGGGTGAGGGGGACTCTCCGCGGGGGCGGTGGTAGTCGGACTCGGGCTGGCTTAGCCTCCGTCATTGCGAGCGCAGCGAAGCAATCCAGACTGCATCCGTGGAAAGACTCTGGATTGCTTCGCTGCGCTCGCAATGACGGCGTGGATGGATCGTTGATCATCGACGAATTCGATTCGCGGAGAGTCCCCCTCACCCGGAATCCGCGCTTTGCGCGGATTCCGGCCTCTCCCCGCAAGCGGGGAGAGGCGAAGAGGGTAGCGCTTACAACTTCGTGCGCTGCGCGATGCCGTCGCGGATGTTAGCCAGCTCCTTCTCGTCCCAGATGCCGATCAAGATCCCGCCCTTCACCTGCATCTGGTTGTCGGCATAGGAAGCGATCTTCTCGTTCGGCGTGGTGATGTGGCCGTTCGGATGCAGCGCCCAGTCGAACAGCGCGGCCTGAAGCCGTGCGATGACGTCCGCACATTCAGGATCATCTCCGCGGTCGAGATATTCCTGCGGGTCCGTTTGCAGATCGTAGAGCATCGGACGGAAGCCTGAGGCGTGGATGTATTTCCAGCGGCCGTCATAGACCATGAACAGGCGGCAGCGCTCGATCGGCTGGTTCAGCTTCAACCGCACATCCTGCATGGCGTAGTCGTATTCGGAGAACACGACCTTGCGCCAGTCGGCCGGCTTTGCGCCGCGCAGCAGCGGCAGCAGCGAGCGTCCCTCGAGAATATGCGCAGGCACCTTGCCGCCAAAATAGTCGACGAAGGTCGGCGCGAGATCGATGCCTTCGACCAGCGCATCGCTCGTCGTACCGCGCGTGGCGTCGGCCTCGGGCGAGGGATCGATCACGATCAGCGGAATCTTGGCGGACTGTTCGTGAAAAAGATCCTTCTCGCCCATCCAGTGATCGCCGAGATAATCGCCGTGATCGGAGGTGAACACGATCATGGTGGTCTCCAGCAGGCCGCGCGCCTCCAGAAACTTCATCAGCACGCCCATCTGGTCGTCGATCTGCGTGATCAGGCCCATATAGGTCGGGATCACCTTCTCCCGCGCGTCGTCGCGCGCCATGTTGCGGGAGTAACGCATGTCCATGTAGGCGCCGAACACCGGATGCGGATTCTGTCGCTCGCGCTCGGAGCGGATTGCCGGCAGCATATCCGCCGTATTGTACATGCTGGCGTAAGGCTCCGGTGCGATATAGGGCCAGTGCGGCTTGATGTAGGAGAGATGCAGGCACCACGGCCGGCCATCGCTCTCGGCCTCGCTGATGAAATCCATGGCGCGCCGCGTCATGTAGGGCGTCTCGGAATGCTCCTCCGGAACGCGCGCGGCCTTGTCGGCGTGAACCAGCAGCCAGCCGTTCTGCAAACTGCCGTCATCGTCGGCGCCGGAATTGGCCCAATGCTCCCACGGGTTCGGCGCTTCAAAACCCTGCTTGCGCAGATACTCGTCGTATTTCGGGCGCGGGCGTCCGGTGGGATGCAATCCGTCGTCGCGCTCATAGGGCTCGAACCCGCATTCGGCGACATGCACGCCGATGATCGATTCCGGGGGTATGCCGAGCGATTTCATGCCTTCGAGGTCGGGCGCCATGTGGGTCTTGCCGACCAGCACGTTGCGCACGCCGATCTTCTTGAGGTGATCGCCGAGCGTCGGCTCGCCGACGCGCAGGGGCCAGCCGTTCCAGTGCGAGCCGTGCGAGCGCATGTAGCGCCCGGTGTAGAACGACATCCGCGAGGGTCCGCAGATCGGCGATTGCACATAGGCGTTGGAGAACAGCACGCCACGCTTCGCCATGGCGTCGATGTTCGGCGTCTTCAGTCGGGGATGGCCGGTGCAGCCGAGATAATCATAGCGAAGCTGGTCGCACATGATCCAGAGAACGTTCTTCGCGCGCGCCATGCCTCGCCCCTGCATTTTCTTTGGGGTGCAATGCTGCGCTATCGCGCGGGCGAAGACAACCCGCCAGTGATGCGCGCGCCCGTGGCCACACATTCCGCTGTCGTCCCGGCGCAGGCCGGGACCCATAACCCCAGGGAGTAGTTTGGCGAAGACTCGTCGATCGGTACTGCGACCGTTCGCAATCGAGAGATCACGCGGTATGGGTCCCGGCCTGCGCCGGGACGACGGTTCAGCCCGCCCAGGGCTCCGCTTCCGCCGCACCCTTCGCCTTGGCGGACACCGGCGCTTCGCCGATCACATCGGCGAGCGCGCGCAGCGCTTCCTTGACGCCTTGGCCGGTGACGCCTGACATCAGGAGCGGCGTCTTCTTCGCCGCGCGCTTCAGGCGGTCCTTCTGCTTCTTCAGCTCGTCCGGCTCGACCGCGTCGATCTTGTTCAGTGCGACGATCTCGATCTTGTCGGTGAGCTGCCCGCCATAGGCGTCGAGCTCGTGGCGCACCGTCTTGTAGGCCTTGCCGGCATGCTCGCAGGTCGCGTCGACGAGGTGCAGCAGCACGCGGCAGCGCTCGACATGGCCGAGGAAGCGATCGCCGAGGCCGGTGCCTTCATGCGCGCCTTCGATCAGTCCGGGAATATCGGCGAGCACGAATTCGCGGCCGTCGGCATTCACGACGCCGAGCTGCGGATGCAGCGTGGTGAAGGGATAGTCGGCGATCTTCGGCCGCGCCGCGCTGACCTTGCTGAGGAAGGTCGACTTGCCGGCATTGGGCATGCCGACGAGGCCGGCATCGGCGATCAGTTTCAGCCGCAGCCAGATCCAGCGCTCCTCGCCGGGTTGGCCGGGGTTGGCGTTGCGCGGTGCGCGGTTGGTCGACGACTTGAAATGCGCATTGCCGAAACCGCCATTGCCGCCTTCGGCGAGCACGAATTTCTCGCCGACTTTTGTGAAGTCGTGGATCAGCGTCTCGCGATCCTCGTCGAAGATCTGCGTTCCCATGGGCACCTTCAGCACGATGTTCTTGCCGTTGGCGCCATGGCGGTCCGAGCCCATGCCGTTCTCGCCCTTCTGGGCCTTGAAATGCTGCTGGTAGCGGTAGTCGATCAGCGTGTTGAGGCCGTCGGCGACCTCGATGATGACATTGCCGCCGCGGCCGCCATTGCCGCCGGAGGGACCGCCGAATTCAATGAATTTTTCGCGGCGGAACGCCACGCAGCCGTTTCCGCCGTCACCGGAGCGGATATAGACCTTTGCTTCGTCGAGGAATTTCATTGGGCATAGGTAGGGCAGGGGAGGGGTCGCGGCAACCCGAACTTCTCCGTAAAAGCAGCGAAATTCGGTCATTTTCAGGCGTGATTAACCGGGTTCGGGAGCCCAGAGGGGCAGGAGTGGGAATGAGGCGGCGGGAGTTCATTACAGGCGTTTTGTCGGCCGCCATGCTGTCCGGAGCCCGCGCGCAGAGCGCGGCCGGGGCCAAGCGGCTCGCGATCTACAGCCCGTCGGAGCCGTCCTCCCTGATGCAGGAGGACAGCACCAACCGCTATTACCGCGCCCTGTTCGCCGAGCTGCGCCGGCTCGGCCAGGTCAGCGGCGAGACGGTGACGATCGAGCGCTGGGGTGCGGAAAAGGCCGGCATCGGTGCGCCTGCGCTGGTCGAGGCGGTCGTCCGCAGCAATCCCGATGTGATCTACATCGTCGGCCCCGGCGCGCTCCTGTTCAAGCGCGCCACCGACAAGATCCCGATCGTGGCCCTGACCGCCGATCCGGTGGCGCAGGGGATCGCGCAAAACCTCGCGCGCCCCGGCGGCAATTTCACCGGCGTCAGCGTCGACACCGGCCCGTCGATCCACGGCAAGCGGATCGCGCTGCTGCGCGAGATCTATCCAAAGCTCTCGAAGCTCGCCTACGTTACGCTGCGCGGTGCATGGGATGGCGTGCAGGGGCCGAGCGTGCGCGCGGCCGCAGCCGCAACGAGAACCGAGGTCACGCCATATCTGGTGGAGTTCCCGACGACGGATGCGAGCTATCGGGATCTGATCGCGGGCATTCGCGCCGGCGGCGCCGACGCGGTCATGATCGGCGACAGTCCCGACGTGATGGCGAAGCGCGAGGTGATCGCGGTGCAGATCGCGTCTTCAGCACTTCCGGCCATCTACCCGCTGTCGGAATTCGTCGATGTCGGCGGCCTCATCACCTATTCCTTCGACCTCGTCGAACTGAACAAGCGCGCCGCCAACAATATCGATGCGATCCTGCGTGGTGCCTATCCCGGAGACATCCCGTTCTACCAGGCGTCGAAATTCGAGCTGGCGCTGAATCTCAAGACGGCGAAGGCGCTGTCGCTGGAGGTGCCGGCGACGCTGCTCGCGAGCGCTGATCGGGTGGTGGAGTAGGCGTCACGCCGGGCGCCGCCGGATCAAAAACTTCTGCATCCCCTCCAGCACAAGCTCCTTGCGCTGGTTGTAGATCGTGCTCTTCAGCGTCACCGTGCCGGTGGTGCGGCCTGGGACCAGCTCGATCACCTCGAGCGCCGGATAGATCGTGTCATCCGCGAACACAGGCTTCAGGAACCGGCTCGACTGCTCGAGAAAGCCGACCAGCGAGTCCTCGACCATGAAGGGAAACAGGCCGGCGCCCGGCGCGGTGTGGATCAGGGTCTGAAAACCGTGGGCGAGCAGGTGCGGCATGCCGCGGGCGCGGCAATATTCGACATCATAGTGCACCGGATGGGTGTCGCCGCTCGCGGTCTGGAACGCCGCGAACACCGCCGATGTCTGGGTGCGGCTCGGCAGCACAAAGCGCTCGCCGAGGACGAAATCCTCGAACCAGCGTTGCTCGGGGACCATGCGGTGCTGGGTCGGATCGAACGCGGTCATGGCTTTTGTTCTCGCGATGGCAACAGCTATCGGTACCGCGCTGCGAAGGGTGCGACAATCCGCTCAATTCGCTGTGGCCGGGCTTGTCCCGGCCTGTGAGGCCGCTACAACAGCGCCAATGCCTCTCTTCAAGAAACTCTCAGCCTACGACGAACGCTCCGCACGGTTGGCCGGCATCGCCCTGATGCTGCTGTCGATCTTCATGTTCTCGTTCGGCGACGCCATGGGCAAGTTCATGGTGGCGACCTATT
Source organism: Bradyrhizobium guangdongense (assembly GCF_006483445.1). Classification (GTDB taxonomy): domain Bacteria; phylum Pseudomonadota; class Alphaproteobacteria; order Rhizobiales; family Xanthobacteraceae; genus Bradyrhizobium; species Bradyrhizobium guangdongense_A. The sequence goes on from NZ_PPPT01000115.1 coordinate 33,508, forward strand.
CAGTGGGGCAGCTGTTGTTCCTGCGCGCCTGCGCGGCGCTGCTCCTGCTGTCGCCGATCATCTGGCGGCAGCGCCACGAATTTGCCCGGCTCGAACGGCCCTGGCTGCAGCTTCTGCGCGTGACGCTCTCGACGCTGGAGGTCGCGGCCTTCTTTCTCGCAACGGTCTACCTGCCGCTCGCCGACGTCATCACTTACTATCTCGCAGGTCCAATCTTCGTCACCGCCTTGTCCGCGCTCCTGTTAGGGGAGCATGTCGGCTGGCGGCGCTGGACCGCGATCCTGATCGGCTTCTGCGGCGTGCTGATCGCGTTGCGTCCGTCGGCTCAGACCGTCAGCCTGCCGGCGCTGATCGCGCTCGGCGGCAGTCTCTCCTTCGCTGTGCTGATGCTGATCACGCGCTCGCTGCGCCAGACGCCTGATATCGTGATGGCATCATCGCAATTCGTCGGTACGTTCCTGCTCGGCCTCGGGCTCTCGGTGTTCAACTGGGTGCCGCCGACCGGCGGCAGCCTGGTGATGTTCGCGCTCGCAGGTCTCACCTCGGTCGCAGCACTCTTCTGCGTCAACCGCTCGCTCAAGCTCGCACCGGCCAGCGTGGTCGTGCCCTATCAATATTCGATGATCGTGTGGGCGGTGATCTTCGGCTTCGTCGTGTTCGGTGACGTGCCGTCTGTCGCGACCATCATCGGCGCCGCCATCATCATCGGCGCCGGCCTCTACATCTATCTGCGCGAGCGCGATTTGGGCCGACAGGAAGATACGCAGGTGAGTCCACCGGTGTAATCCTTACCCTCCCCTGGAGGGGGAGGGTCGATCGCGCGAAGGGCGAGCGGGGTGGGGTGAAGGTCCCTCCACGTTTGACGCTGTCCGCGTTGAGAGATCACCCCACCCCGTCTCACATTTCGCTGCGCTCAATGTGAGCCGACCCACGAGCGAGCTACGCTCGTCTCGGACCCCTCCAGGGGAGGGTGGCGACGTCCGCGCTCTACCTCACCCTTCGCGCGCTGCTCCAGCTCTTCAACGACGACCACACCCCACGCGACAGCCGAAAGCTGTCGACCGGCGTCGACGACCCCAGCGCCTCGAAGCGGTGCAGCTCGACGCCGCTCCACTGGAAGCCGCACTTCTCCAGCACGTTGCGCGAGGCCGGGTTGGTGACGCGCGCGCCGGCGTAGAGGTGGTCCTCGCAAAACTCCTCGAAGAAGAAGTCGATCGCGCCGCGCGCGGCTTCGGTGGCGTAGCCGCGGCCCCAATGCTCGACGCCGAGCCAGTAGCCGAGCTCGGCCTCACCGGGCGTCGAGCGATCGATGCCGACCATGCCCACAGCGGTCTCGTCATGCTCGATCAAAAACACGCTCTCGCTGCCGAGCTCGGCAGTGGCGCGGATGAACTCCACCGCGTGATCCTGGTGGTAGGGGTGCGGCAGCCGACGGGTGTTTTCGGCGACACGGAGGTCGTTGGCGAGGCGCGCGATGGCCTTCACGTCGGCAAGCGTCGGGCGGCGCAGCGTCAGCCGCTCGGTGGCGACAACGCTCGGTCTCGCCTCGTGCAAGGTCGTGCTCGAAAAGTCCTGCAACATGTCCGGCTCCGTCAACTTCAATCAGTCAAAACGAAAAGGGGAGGCCGGTTTCCCGCCTCCCCTGGAGCCTTCGATCTTTCGATCCTAAGGACTCCGCCGGTTTGGTAGGATCCGGCGGACTCCAAATTGATCCACCGTCTATTCAGCCGCCTCGGCCATCGGAAGTACCGATACGAACGTGCGGCCGTTGGCTTTGGCCTGGAACTCGACACGACCTTCGATCTTGGCGAACAACGTATGGTCAGTGCCCATGCCGACATTATGGCCGGGATGCCAGGTCGTGCCGCGCTGACGTGCAATGATGTTGCCGGGAATCACATGCTCCCCGCCGAACACCTTGATGCCAAGGCGCTTGCCCTTTGAATCGCGACCGTTGCGCGATGAACCGCCTGCTTTTTTGTGAGCCATGGCTCGTCTCCGAAATCCTGCGTATTTCTAGGTCAATTCCTTGACGGAATCATTTCAAAATTTCTCACGCATCAATTCGTGAATTGGCGTGATCAAATCTCGTTACTCGGCGGCTTCCGCCGCCGGCTCCTTGGCCACCTTCTCCCTCTTCGGACGCGGGCCCTTGGTGGGCTTGGCATTGTCCGTCAGGATCTCGCTGACGCGCAGAACCGTGATCTCGTCGCGATAGCCGCGCTTGCGGCGCGAATTCTTGCGGCGGCGCTTCTTGAACGCGATGACCTTGGGCCCGCGCTTGTGGTCGAGCACCTCGACCGCAACGGACGCACCTGCGACCGTTGGAACGCCCAGCACCGGCGTGTCGCCGCCGAGCACCAGAACTTCATTCAACTGCACGATCGTGCCGACCTGGCCTTCGATCTTGCCTACTTCGAGAACATCATCCGGAACGACGCGGTACTGCTTGCCGCCGGTTTTGATGACTGCGAACATCGTTTTTTTCCTTCGTGTTCATTCCCGACCTTGCGGGCGGCGTACCGTCCGGGTCGGCTTTTTGTCAGTCGCTATGGGTTTATGATCGTTGCGTGGACGGGAGTTATCCCTTTGAAAATCCACGCAAAAGCAAGCGGCGCGAGAACGCCCCGCGCCGGATCGGGCGGATTTATAGCCGCTTAGCGCTCCAAGTCAAGGAAAACTGGCCAAAAATGCTCGAAATTGGAGGCATTTGGCGGGCATTTCGGGCCGGATTTCTACTGTGCATGGGGTTGTTTCTCGAAAAAACACCGAACCTGCAACCATCAGGTTCCCGCGCCGTTGTCCCGCCGAACAGGCAAGCGGGCAAGGGCTCACCATGGCAACGGACGAACTGGTCGCGACGACAGGCATCGCGCAGCACGGCGCGGGCCGGCTGCCGTCGGTGGACGTCGACAGCTTCAACATCGAGATCAAGGACGAGGACGGCTTCCTGGGCGACCGCGCCAGCAAGGGCGCGTTCCGGGAGATCCTGGACCATTGGCGCAAGCCGCTGCGCAAGTCGGGCGAGGACCCCTTCGGCGACGAGCCCTCGGACAAGATCAGCAAGAAGTTGCTGGACGACATGCTGGTCGGCGACGACACCGAGGCCTCCGCCGTGGTGCACAGCGCGATCGAGGAATTTGCGCAGGAACTCGCCTATGTCACGCGCCGCTTCCTCAAGACCAAAGCCTGGGCCAAGACCGAGCGGATCGTGGTCGGCGGCGGCTTTCGCGATTCCCGGTTAGGGGAGCTCGCGATCGCGCGGGCCGACATCATCCTCAAATCCGACGGCTTCAAGAGCGACATGGTGCCGATCCGCGCCCATCCGGACGAGGCCGGCCTGATCGGCACGCTGCATCTGGCGCCATCCTGGATATTCGAGGCCCATGACAGCATCCTCGCGGTCGATATCGGCGGCACCAATATCCGCTGCGGCGTGGTGGAAACGCGCTGGAAGAAGGCAAAAGACCTGTCGAAAGCTGCAGTGTGGAAGTCCGACCTGTGGCGTCACGCCGATGACGAGCCGACGCGCGAAGGCGCGGTGAAGCGGCTCACCAAGATGCTGAAGGGGCTGATCACCGAAGCCGAAAAAGAGGGCTTCAAGCTCGCGCCTTTCATCGGCATCGCCTGTCCCGGCGTGATCAACGACGACGGTTCGATCGAGAAGGGCGCGCAGAATCTTCCCGGCAATTGGGAGAGCAGCAAGTTCAACCTGCCGGCGAGCCTGATCGAGGGCATTCCTGCCATCGGCGAGCACGACACCGCGATCCTCATGCACAATGACGGCGTGGTGCAGGGCCTGTCGGAAGTGCCGTTCATGCAGGACGTCGAGCGCTGGGGCGTGCTCACCATCGGCACCGGCCTCGGCAATGCGCGGTTCACCAACCGCCGCAAGGAGAACGGCAACGCAAAAGACCGGGAGTCTACGGAGAACAACAAGCGAAAGGGCAAGGAGTAACCTTGACCGGTTAGGTTAAGGGAGGGATTGCGTTGCGGCGCACAGGCCAGTCGCTAGGGTCGATTCCGTCGTCTCACCTGGCCGGCGAAGCCGCCCTTCCCGACCAGATTTTTATGAGCGGCACGGGACCGCCAGTGTTTACCGCGTCTGGCGGTCCCACCCGTGGGGGTTTAGCCCCAGCCTTTCCGCTGAAAAAAACTTGCGATCTCCTCCGCCGCGCGATCCGGATCCTCGCGATGCGGAAAATGTCCGACATCGCTGAACATTGCGAGATCGAGTTCGCTGAACGTCTCTGCGAGACGATCGGTCCATTCAAACGGAAACAGCGGATCATGCTCGGCCCAGCGCACGCAGGTCGGCACTGCAATCGGCGATGATGGTGGCGCTTCGCCCTTCATCATGGCGATGCGCGCGGCGTGGGCCGCGCGATAATGCGCAAAGCCGCCGGCGAGATTCCCCGCCTTGAAGAAATTATCGGCGAAGGCCTCGAGCACGTCGTCGAAGGCGTGCTTGCGATGCGACCAGCTTTTGAGAAAATGCGCGATGTAGAGCCGGCAGCTCTCGCGCGTCGCGCCCACGAGCTGTGGCGCCATCTCCATCTGGTGGAAGGACTGGTACCAGATGTGATTGAGCCGGTCGGGCGCCGCCATCCGCGGCCCGATGCCAGGATAGACGAAATCGAAAAAGAACAGCCCGGCGAGCCTTCCTGCGGCACGGCGCGCAATCGGCTGCATCACCGCGCCGCCGACGTCATGACCGACGACGCCGAATCGCTCGATCCCGAGTGCCTCCATCAGGGCCAGCATGTCCGCTGCGTGCTGGTCCGGCCCGTACGCCCCATCGGGCTTGTCGCTGTCGCCGAACCCGCGCAAATCGGGCGCAATCAGCGTGAAGCGGCCGGAAAGCCGTGTCATCACCGGCTCCCAGGTCAGCCAGAATTCCGGCCAACCATGCAGCAATAGCAGCGGCTTGCCCGTGCCGGTGCGCGCCACATGGAAGCTGGCGCCGTTGGCCTTGACCTGAAGATGCTCCATGCCTGTTCCCATGCTTCAAGGAGGTGGCGGATTTTCGGCTTTCGCGCCTTGTCTGGCCAGCCATCCTCGCCTAGAAGACACCCCGACCACAGGGGTCCGCCCCGATTTGGCACTCAAGGAGAGGTGGCAGAGTGGTTGAATGCACCGCACTCGAAATGCGGCATAGGTGCAAGCCTATCGGGGGTTCGAATCCCTCCCTCTCCGCCATAATAAAACGGCTTCGAGAAATTGAACCCGCCGGGGATGCAAATCTCCGCGGACCCAGCAGCGCCAGCGCCCTCCGCGTAGATGCACTGGGCGACGCTGCTGCGAACTCCCGCGAGAAGTGCTTCGGCTGAATTTCTCCGAACCCGAGGCGTTACGGCGGAACCCGAACATTCTTCACAGCGCACATCTCGCAGCGAATTGACGCGTCGCATGGCTGTTCGCTGCTCAGTCGTGCGGTCTCCCCAGTGATTGACCAAAGTGTGCCTTCAGGGCGTCGACGAAGCTGCGAACCGCCGGGCGGTCCTGGCGATTCCGCGGCACGAGCGCCTTGATCCAGAACTCCGGGACGGGGTAGTCGGCGAGAACGGGCACGAGCAGTCCACTCGACAATGCAGGCTCGGCGACATTCTTGGCGAGGCGCGCGATGCCCATACCAGCGAGCGCCGCGCGCAACAGTAACTGGCTGTCGTTCGCACTCAGCCGGGCCTTGATCTCGACATTGATCAGGCCGCGGCGGCTTTCGAACCCCCAACTCAATCCGGTCGTTGCGAAGGTGAGGCAATCGTGCTGGACCAGATCGCGCGGGTGGCTGGGCTCGCCATAGCGGGCGAGATAGGCGGGCGCGGCACAGAGCACGCGCGGATAAGCGCAGAGTGGCTCGTCGATGACCCCGGGGTAGGACGTCGGCAAGGCCCCGATCGCGATGTCGAAGCCCTCCTCCACTGGATTGACGGAACGATCCAGCATGACCAGTTCGACGCTGATCTTCGGGTGCAAGAGCTGAAATCGGGGCAGCATCTCTCCGAGACTGCGGATTGCGATCGTGGTCGGTGACTTGATGCGCAGATGCCCCTCCACTTCCGCCGACGATGCCGCCGAGTCCTGGAAGATGCTGTCGATCTGGCCCACTGCCGCACGCAGTCGAGGCAGCCGCATCTCACCTTCGGGCGTCAGCGTGATCCGCCGGGTCGTCCGGTGGAGGAGTTGCACGCGCATCTGATCCTCGAGCCGGTTGATGCGTTTGGTGATGACCGAAGGCACTACGCCGAGTTGACGAGCCGCCGCGGTCAGGCTGCTGGTTTCCGCGACGAGCAAAAACGCTTTGATGTTCAGGATGGTATCCACCACACGCTCCCGGGAGGCAGGTGGAAAGGATCTATCATAATTTCCAAATCGAGAAAACTGAACAGGCAAATTCGCAGGTTTATTTCCACCTCAAGAGGATGCAACTCTCGGTTACCGCAGCAGGTGATGCCAGAAAACTTCAGGCGAGACGATCCAAGGATTACCAAGGCATGGGTGCTGATTCCCTGTCCGTACGGACCAAAGCCTCGACGGCGACGCGCATTGTCAGACGAGAGTCGTCTCGGCCGCTGCAGCGTTCTGCGGACATCTGCGTGGTTGGCTCCGGCATCGCCGGCGTCTCGGCGGCGATTGAAGCGGCGCGACTCGGCAAGAAAGTGCTGCTGATCGACGGGCTTCCCGTGCTGGGTGGTCAGGCCGTCAATTCGATCGTCGGTACCATCTGCGGCATGTTTTCCAACGGCCGCGACGGCTATCAGCTCACCTACGGCATTGCCGAGGACATCATTCGTGACCTGTCCAAGACGGGGGCTGTTCACTACCGACAGGGCGTCACCAACATCATCATCTACGATGAGGTGGCACTGGGGCGCTGGATCGAGAACGCGATCCGCGATGCCGGCATCGACGTGTTGCTCGGCGCGGTGCTGCGCGAGGTCGAAGTCCGCGACCGTCGCGTGCGCGCGCTCGGTCTCGCAACGCGCTATGGTGACGTCCGCGTCGAGGCAAACGGCTTTGTTGATGCCAGTGGCGACGCCGCGCTGGTGTGGCAGGCCGGCTTTCCCTGCCAGGAGGCGGCCGACGGGCCGGTGTTCGGCACGCAGATGGTCGTGCTCGAGGGCATCGATGAGGCGCATGTGCCAAGCCGGGCTGAATTGCCGGCGCGGATGCGCGAGCGGGCCGCGTCTTACGGTCTGGTGCGGCGCGAGGGGCTGAGCTTCATCATTCCCGGCCGCGGCATCGCGGCGATGAACATGACGCATATGGAGACTCCGCTCGATCCCTTCGAGATGTCGAACAAGACGCTGGAAGGCCGCGATCAGGCCGATCGCGCCGTGCAGTTCCTGCGAAGCGAGTTTCCCAAGGCCTTTGGCAAGGCGCGCGTGCGCGCCTACGGCTTTCCTGGCATCCGGCAGACGCGCTGGATCCGCGGCCGGCAGCAATTGACCGCCGAGGACGTCATCACCGGGCGCGAGTTCGAGGACGCGATCGCACGCACGGCCTGGCCGATCGAGTTGCACGATTCCGGAACGGACCACGTCTGGCGTCCCTTCGGCGACGATCACATGCACTACGTGCCGTTCGGCAGTCTCACGCCCGGCGACGCCGACAACGTCGTCGCGGCCGGACGTTGCATCGATGCCGACAATGCGGCGCTGTCGAGCGTGCGCGTGATGGGGCCGTGCATCGCCATGGGAGCCGCCGCGGCGCATGCGCTCGATCTTGCGGGCACCGGCAGTGTGCACCAGATCGACATGGCGGCGCTGCGACACCGCCTGCGTGACAATCTCGAGCGCAAGGTCAGCGGCCACGACATTGCCCGGGGCATTCGTCCCTTTGCAGAGGCGGGTATTTGACATGAAGTTGACGGATGCCGAACGCGGGATGTTGGACGGTGCGGAAGGTGCTGCCGTCCAGAAGGCCATGGATCTCCTCGTTCGCTATGGCGAGGCGCTCGGCGCCGAGCGGCTGGTGGAGACCAACAATGTGTGCGGCACCTTTGTTGCCGCGGGGCCGATGATCCGCGAGTACGCCAGCAAGGGCAACGACGCGATCTTCTCCGAATTCAACCTGGACAGTAGTGAACAGGTCACGATGCCGTCGGTGAAGGCCTACACCTGCCATCTGATCATGGGCATCGACAGCGAGCATCCCGAAATGCGGCAGCTCTCGGAGGATGCCGCGCGGGTGCAGAGCGAAGGGGAGCGGTTCTTTGGCGCCAAGGGCGTCAATATGCTTTCTACCTGCACGCCGTACCAGGTCGGCAACGTCCCCGTGATGGGTGAGCACTGCGCCTGGATGGAATCGTCGGCGGTGATCTATTGCAACTCGGTGCTCGGCGCGCGCACCAACACCGAAGGGCGCGAGAGTACGGGGGCTGCGAGCATCACCGGGCGAATTCCCTATTTCGGCCTGCACATTCCGGAAAACCGCTTCGCATCGCACCTCGTCGACGTCAAGATCGCCGTCGACGACATGATGGATTGGGGCCTGCTTGGCTATGCGATCGGCGAGATGGTCGAGGAGGACATCCCGGTATTCCGGGGGCTCGCGTCGCAGCCGAGCTTGATCAAGCTGAAGCATTTCGGAGCGGCCGCGGCATCGTCGGGTGGCGTCGAGATGTACCACATACCGGGCGTCACCCCTGAGACGAAATCGGAAGAAGGGGCTCTTGGCGGGAAGCCGCCGCGCCAGACCTGGGTCTATGGTCCGAAGGAGCAGCGCGCGGCCTATGAAAAGCTGAACTCGACGGCCAAATCGGCCGAGGTCGACTTCATCATGCTGGGCTGTCCGCACAATTCCATCGAGCAGGTCTGGCAGGTTGCGCGCCTGCTGGAGGGGCGGCGCATCAGCCCGAACACCTCGCTCTGGGTCTTCACGCCGCGGGCCCTGAAAGAGATTGCCGATCGCAGCGGCTATACCGACGTCATCAAGGCCGCCGGAGGCCATGTGCTCAGCGACACCTGCCCTGCGATCTCGCGGATCATGCCGAAGGGCACCAAGGTCGTCGCGACGGACTCGGCCAAGCAGGCTCACTATTTGCCGGCCATCACCGGTGTTCAGGCCTGGTTCGGCTCGGTCGCCGATTGCGTCGAAGCCGCCATCGAAGGACGCTGGACCGGAGGGCTGCGATGACCACTATCACTTTGCGCGGCCGGAAGGTCGTCGGCGGCGTCTCGGAGGGCGAGGCGCTGGTGACCAGCGAGACAATCTCGGGATGGGGAGGCATCGACCCGCGCACGGGCAAGGTCGTGGAGACGCATCATGAACTGTGCGGCGTTTCCTTCAAGGACAAGATCCTCGTGTTTCCGGGTGCCAAGGGCTCGTCGGGCTGGTCACAATATTTCCACCTCGCGCGCCTTGCGGGCACCGCACCCAAGGCCATCCTTTACAACCGGACCACCACCAAGGTCGCGCTCGGCGCGGTGGTGATGCGGGTGCCGGCGCTCACCGATTTCGACCGCGATCCGCTGTCGATCATCGAGAACGGCGACTGGGTCAGGGTCGATGCCGACCAGGGGATCGTGGAGATCACGAAGAAGGATTCGTAATCGGTCGAGGCCGGCGTGACCGGCGCGCGAAAATGCCTCCGGCAAGAGGGGCGGTTTGCAAGGTCGAAGGGAGCAGCGAGTGAGACGGGCGTCCTGGTATATCGTGGCAATGATTGCGGCCTGTGTCGCGACCTCGTCGGCAAGGGGCGAGGATAATGCCGCGCTGGTCGCAGCCGCCAAGGCAGAGGGTAAGCTGACCTTCTACACGTCGTTTCTCGGCGCGCCGTTTCACCTCGCCGCCATCAAGAGTTTCGAGAAGAAATACGGTGTCACGGTCGAGTTGCTCGACGTCAGGGCAAGCGAGCTCCGCGAGAGGTTGCGGACCGAGCAGGCCGCCGGCCGTTTCATCGGCGATGTGATCCAGAATGGTGCGGCGACGATGATCCGCTCGCAGCGCGACGGCGAGCTGCAGCCACATGGCGGCATCGTCAACGCGCGGCTTCTATCGCCACAGCAGCCGGCCACCGACGTCCTGGTGCCAAGCTACATCCTGGCCTACGGCATTCTCGTCAATACCACGCTGGTCAAGCCGGCCGACGAGCCGAAGAGCTGGAAGGACCTGCTTGATGCGCGCTGGAAAGGCAAGATCCAGTCCGACGACATGCGCGCGCTTGGCGGCGGCCAGGTGATGTTCTCGGTGTTGCAGGACGCGCTTGGACGCGACTATCACGAGAAGCTCGCGGCCCAGCAACCGATCTTCAGCCGCGACGTCGGCAATGACGAGCGGCGCGTGGCGCGCGGCGAGTTTCCGATGCGCATCCCCCAGCTGTTCTCGAACACGACCGTGCTGAAAGGCTTGCCGGTCAAGCTGGTGATTCCCGAAGAGGGCGTACCCTACATTCGCTTCGACATGGCCTTGCTGCGAAACGCGCCGCATCCCAATGCCGCACGCCTCTTCATCAATCACTATCTCAGTGACGAGGTGCAGCTGATTTACGCGAATGCAGGACTGATCCCGGTCGTGGACAAGCTCAACGGACCGATCAAGGAGGAGATGCGGGCGATGACCGGCGCCAAACTGCTGGGCACCACCAACGTCGACACCCAGGACGCGATGCTTGCGCTCGCGAAGGAGATTTACAAATAGCAGCGCCTGTCGGAGCCACGTACGCGAAGGACAACCTGAACCGTGACCACGGTTCAGACCGGTCTCGTCGTGCCTCAGTGCTCCCAGTCGGCCTCCGCCAGCGCCTTGGCGAGCTGGCGCAACAGGCGTCCCAATTCGGCTTTGTCCGATGGCGCAATCGACTTGAACAGCCGCCGTTGTCGCTGCAGAGACACGCGCAGCAGCTTGGCCGACAATTTCTTTCCGTCGTCGGTCAATGTTGCGATGGCCGCGCGGCCGCGGGTCCTTGTCTGCTGCACCGAGACCAGGCCGTTTTTCTGCAGCAACGCCAGCGCGCGCGAGACGGCCGCCTTGTCGATGTCGATCACCGCCGACAATTCTCCGACATTGAGCGAGCGCGTGCTCTTGAGTGCCAGCAGCAGGCGCCATTCGGCCATGCTCAGGTTCCAGGCATTGCGATAATAGGTCGATGCTCCGCGGTTGAGGCGGAAGCCGATGCCGACCAGCAATACGGTGATGTGTTGTTCCGCAAGCAACCCGCCGAAGGCGAGCGGTTCGGACGCGTCTTTAGGTTTGGTGCGCCGTGTCGGCATGCTGCTCCCCCGATTGCGGGTCACTATACCCAATAGGTCCGATTCGAGGCTATTGATCTGGATCAAATTTTTTGACATGTCATTTATTGAGTGATCAACAAAAAACCCGAACCCAGCGCCCGGGCGCTGCTGGAAGCGATTGAGAAGGGACGAGGCCCGAGGATGACGACCGATCCGTCTGCCAGCCCTCAAGCCTATGCTGGCGCCATCGATTGCGACCTGCATCCCGCCGTGCCGGGGATGGATGTTCTCGCGCCGTATCTCGACGATTATTGGCGAGAGATGATCGCGGTCCGGGCGCTCGATCGCCTGAACCTCAGCCTGACCAGCTATCCCCAGAATGCGCCCCTGAGCTGCCGTCCCGACTGGAAACCGAAGGGTGCGACAAAACCCGGATCGTCGCTCACGGCCATGCAGCAGCATGTGCTCGACCGTTTCCAGGTGAAGCTCGGCATCCTGAACTGCCTCTACGGCGGCCAGGTCATGCACAGCGAGGATATGGCCGCGGCATTGTGCCGAGCGACCAATGAATGGATTCGCGACACGTGGCTCGACCGCGATTCCCGGTTGCGCGCCTCGATTGTCGTGCCCGCGCACAACACCGAGCTCGCAGTCGCCGAAATAGAGCGCGCTGCGGCCGACCGCCGGTTCGTGCAGGTCTTGTTGCTGGTCTCCGGCGAGGTCACGCTCGGTCGCCGTCAGCTCTGGCCGATCTATGCGGCGGCCGAGCGGCACGATCTGGCAATCGGCGTTCATGCCGGCAGTGCGTATCGCTATGCTCCAACCTCGGTCGGGTGGCCGTCCTATTTCGTCGAGGACTACGTCGCGCAATCCGGCGCGTTCGAGAATCAGCTGCAGAGCCTGATCTCCGAAGGTGTCTTTGCGAAGTTTCCGCGGTTGCGGGTGGTCATGATCGAATCCGGTCTGACCTGGCTCAGCGGTTTCATCTGGCGGGCCGACAAGACCTGGAAGGGTGTCCGGGCCGAAGTGCCGTGGGTGACGCGCGCGCCGTCCGACATCCTGCGCGATCACGTCAGGTTCACGGTGCAGCCGATCGACGACCCGAACGAGGCCGAGGGATTGCTGCGGCTGATCGATCACCTCAAGTCGGATGAGCTGTTCCTGTTCTCCACCGACTATCCGCATTGGCAGTTCGACGGCGATGCCGCGCTGCCGTCCGGACTCCCGGGAACGCTGGTGCAGAAGATCCTGCGCGACAATCCGCTCGCCGCCTATCCGCGCCTGGCGGCTCCCGTCGACAAGCCCCAAGCCGAGGTGCATGCATGAGCGTCACCGAACTCGATCGCGCCAATCTCGCCCAATCGAAATTGCGGATCATCGACTGCGACATTCATCCGGCGATGACCGCCTGGACGGAGGTCCATCCGTTCCTCGCGCAGCGCTGGATCGATCATTTGCAGGTCTATGGCAGCCATTTGCGTCACGCCTTCTCCGAGGCGCTCACCCATCCGCGCATGTCGCCGGATGCGGCCCGCGTCGATGCCTATCCGGACGAAGGTGGCCCGCCGGGATCAAGCCTTGCATTGATGCGACAACAGCATCTCGATCCCAACGGGGTCGACCACGGCATCCTGATCCCGTTGCGCTGGAATCCAGGCAGTCAGCGTAACCTCGATTTCGGCGTCGCGCTGACCCAGGCGATGAACACCTGGCAGGTCGAACGTTGGGTTCGCCGCGAGCCGCGCCTGAAGGCGTCGGTGCTGATTGCCCAGGAGGATGCGGCCGGCTCGGTGGCCGAGATCGAGGCGCGGGCCGGCGATCCCAATTTCGTTCAGGTCCTCGTCTTGCCGCGGACTGACGAGCCGCTCGGACGCAGGCGCTATTGGCCGATCTTCGCGGCTGCCGAGCAGGCGGGCTTTCCGATCGCGATTCACGTCGGCGGCACCAACGGGCACCCGTCGACCGGCGGCGGCTGGCCCTCTTACTACATGGAAGAGCATCACGCGGTCGCGGAATCCATGCAGGCGATCGTCAGCAGCCTGGTTTTCGAAGGCGTATTCGAACGCTTCCCGAAGCTGCGTGTCGTGATCATGGAGGGCGGGCTCGGCTGGATTCCGTCGCTCTCGGCGCGCATGGACAAGCACTGGGCGAAACTGCGCGGCGAGGTCCCGCATCTGAAGCGCAGGCCGTCGGAATATGTGCGCGAGCACGTCTGGTTCACGACCCAGCCGATGGAAGAGCCCGAGCGCGCCTCGCATTTGACGGAGCTCTTCGAGCGGATCGGCTGGGATCGGCTGCTGTTCTCCACCGACTATCCGC
>NZ_PPPT01000116.1 GCF_006483445.1 Bradyrhizobium guangdongense
GGCTGGTGACGGAGACGATGGAGCGGGATTCGTCGTCGGGATCGAACTCGGACATCACGAAACGATGCAGCTCTCAAAACCCTTGCGAATGGCCTCTTCCGGCAATTCGCGGCCGATGAAGACGACGCGGCTCTCGCGCGGCTCGCCGTCCTTCCATTTCCGCTGGTGGTCGCCCTCCAGCATCATGTGGACGCCCTGGAAGACGTAGCGGTCGTCATCGCCGCGGAACGACAGGATGCCCTTCGAGCGCAAAATCTTCTGGCCCTCGGTCTGCACCAGGTTCTGGAGCCAGGGCATGAACATGCCGGGATCGAGCGGCTTGTCGGTCTTGAGCGAGAGCGATTGCATCTCCTCGTCGTGATAGTGTTTCAGGCCGTGACCGTGATCATGGTGGTGATGATGGTCATGGCCGTGATGGTGGTGGTCATGATCATGGTCGTGGTGATCGTCGGCCTCCAGGAAGCTCGGCTCGATCTCGAGGATGCGGTCGAGGTCGAAGGCGCCGCGGTCGAGCACGTCGGCGAGCGCGACCGAGCAGCGCTCGGTGCGGTGCAGCTTGGCATAGGGGTTGATGCCGCGGATGCGCGCCTCGACCTCGGCAAGCTCGCCCTTGCTGACGAGGTCGGTCTTGTTCAGCACGATGACGTCGGCAAACGCGATCTGGTTCTTGGCCTCGGGCGCATCCTTCAGCCGGTCGGACAGCCATTTTGCGTCGGCAACCGTCACGACGGCATCGAGGCGGGCATTCTTCTGCACGTCCTCGTCGACGAAGAAGGTCTGCGCGACCGGCGCCGGATCGGCGAGGCCCGTGGTTTCGACGATGATGGCGTCGAACTTGCCCTTGCGCTTCATCAAGCCGTCCATGATGCGCACGAGGTCGCCGCGCACGGTGCAGCAGATGCAGCCATTGTTCATCTCGAACACTTCCTCATCGGCGCCGATGATGAGGTCGTTGTCGATGCCGATCTCGCCAAACTCGTTGACGATCACGGCGTACTTTTTGCCGTGGTTCTCCGACAGGATGCGGTTCAAAAGGGTGGTCTTGCCGGCACCGAGATAGCCGGTCAGGACGGTCACGGGAATCTTGGAAGACGTCACTTCAGACATAAGAACTCCGAGATCGGGCATGGCGCGCGACGCTGCGGCGGGGTGGCCCCCACCCTAATGGTCAAGCGCGCTGGTCAGGGCCTTTATATTGTGCCTGACCATGTCAATGTAAGTGGGGGCAGGCCCCTTTTCGCCCGTCAAACCGTCCGAAATCAGGGTCCCGCCGACCTTTGCGCCGGTCTCGGCCGCGATCCGCCGGATCAGCCGGTCGTCGCTGATATTTTCGAGGAAAACGGCCGGTATTTTCGCAGCCCGGACCTGGCTGATAATGGCCGCGATATCGCGCGCGCTCGGCTCGGTTTCGGTGGAAACTCCGAGCGGCGCAATGAACTGGATACCGTATTCGGCCGCGAAATAGCCGAAGGCGTCGTGGGTCGAAATCACCTTGCGCCGGTCGGGCGGAATTTTCGCCAGGATGTCGCGCACCTCGCGGTCGAGTGTTTCGAGCTTTTCCAGATAGGCCTTGGTCTGGATGCGGAAAAATTCTGCATCGTCAGGCGCGATTGCTGCCAGCGCATTGCCGATATTCGTCACGTAAAGCCTGGCGTTGGGGATCGACTGCCAGGCGTGCGGATCGGCATCCGAGCCGAGTTTTAGCGGCGTGATGCCGGCGCTGGCGGTGACGACGGTGGCCTTGCTGCCCGAGGATTGCACCAGGCGCGGCAGCCAACCTTCGAGACCAAGGCCGTTGACGATGACGAGCTTTGCATCGGCGATCCGCTTCGCGTCGCTCGGGGCCGGCGTGTAGACGTGGACATCGCTGTTGGCGCCGACCAGCGTGGTGAGATTGACGCGATCACCACCGACATTGCGGACGAAGTCGGCGAGAATCGAGAAGCTCGTGACGATGTTGACTTTCTCGGCCGCGTGCAAGGGCGATGCGGTAAGCAGGGACGCGATCAGCAAGAACAGGATGCGCCGCATCGCCGTCATGCCTCGAGATGCCGGCCAGGAAACATCTGGCGGACCAGCCCGCCGACGCGGCCGAACAGCACGGAGATCACGTAAAACACCGTCGCCACCAAAATGATCGCGGGGCCCGAGGGGACGCGGGTCTGGAACGACAGCACCAGCCCGGCATAGCCGGAGACCGCGGCGGCGATCACGGCGATGCAGATCATCGCCGTGAGGTCGCGCGACCAGAACCGCGCGATGCCGGCCGGCATGATCATCAGGCCGACCGCGAGCAAGGTGCCGAGCGCCTGAAAGCCGTTGACGAGATTGATGACGACGAGCGCGAGGAAGGCGAGATGCGCCGGGCCGCCGGCGCGGCTGACCGCGCGCAGAAACAAGGGATCGACGCTCTCGATCACCAGGGGCCGGAAGATCACCGCAAGCACCAGGAGCGTGACCGTGGCGTTGAAGGCGACGACCAGCAGCGTCTGGTCGTCCATCGCGAGGATGTTGCCGAACAGCACGTGCAGAAGGTCGATATTGGTCCCCTTGATCGAGACGATGGTCACGCCGAGCGCCAGCGAGGCCAGATAGAAGGTCGCGAGCGAAGCGTCCTCCTTCAGGCCGGTGGAGCGCGCGACGACGCCGGCGAGAATCGCAACGGCAAAGCCGGCGACCAGGCCGCCAAAGGTCATCGCAAACAAATTGAGCCCGGAGAGCAGGAAGCCGATCGCGGCACCCGGCAGGATCGCATGCGCCATGGCATCGCCGACGAGGCTCATCCGACGCAGCATCAGGAACACCCCGATTGGCGCGCCCGCGAGCGACAGCGCGATGACGGCGGCGAGCGCGCGCCGCATGAACTCGAATTCGGTGAAGGGGCCGATCAGCGCGTCGTAGATCATCACGCTGCCTGCGAATGCCCGTCATCGGCGCAGGCCGCCGCGCTGTCGTCGAAGGCCTCGCACATCCGCATCGCGACCATCAGATTCTCGGGCGTCAGCACCTCTGCTGTCGGGCCCCAGGCCACGGGGCCGCGTGCGAGCACCAGCGTCTCGGCAAAATGGTTACGCACCATCTCGAGATCGTGCAGCGCTGCGAGCACGGTGCGACCCTCGCCATGCCAACGCTTCACCAGCGCGAGCAGATCGGTCGTCGTCTTGCTGTCGATGGCGTTGAAGGGCTCGTCGAGCACAATCAGGCGCGCATCCTGCAGCAGCACGCGCGCGAACAGCACGCGCTGCATCTGCCCCCCCGAAAGCGTTTCGATCGGACGGTTCTCGAAGCCGGAGAGGCCGACGGCTGCGATGGCATCGAGGATCTTTTTACGCGCGGCCTTGCCGATGCCGCCGAACAGGGAGGTCGCCCGCCACAGCCCGGTGCTGATGAAGTCGAACACGGAGATGGGGAAGCTGCGGTCGATCTCTGCGCTCTGCGGCAGATAGGCGATGTCGCGCGCGTCGAGGCCGCCGAGATGGATCGCGCCCGCCAGCGGCTTCACGATGCCGACGATGCCGCGTAGCAGCGTCGACTTGCCGGCGCCGTTCGGCCCGATGACAGCGACCAGCGCGCCGGATGCGACCTCGCCCTTGAGGTGATGAACCGCCGGATGCCGGTCATAGCCGAGCGTGACGTTGTGGAATTCGACCTGCGCCGCCATGGTCACCTCATCGCCAGCCACACGATGCCCCAGAGCACGGCGCAGACGGCGCTCGCTGCCAACAGCCGGCCGGCCATGGTCATGCGCAGGATCGACCAGGGCGCTGACTGGGCGGGGTGTGGCGAGGCCTCACCATGGGCATGAGGATGGGTGTGGGAATGACCGTGGTCGTGCGTATGGTCATGCCCGTGCGAATGGGCGTGGCCGTGGGAATGGTCGTGCTGGTGGGCGTGGGACGCGGCGGGAACCATGGCAGGACGTTATATTATAACATTACCTCTGTCCACGACCGCAAGATGCTCAGCTTGGTTTCGCCGCACCGGATGCGCTTGGAGGAACGTTGCGCACGGCGGCGCGGGCGCTGCCGGCGTCGATCAAGCGCTTGGTAATGTGTTCAGGAAAACGTCGGCGATCCGGGGATAAAGCGCATGAAGGAACCCTAACAGACCATCAAGAGATATAGGTGCGCCCTCGAGTTCATATGAGTAACCATTGATTCACATGAGTGAATCGACATGTCAGTATTTTTTTGACGATCCGAGTCGCCGGACTCACATTGTGGTGGTGGACCCGCCGGGACTCGAACCCGGAACCACTGGCTTAGCAGGCGCAGAGCTCTATCCTTTGAGCTACGGGTCCATCGCCGCGCACGGGTGTTGGGCAAACATCTCCTGTGCGCGGCGTGTGCTTGTTACGGTTTGGAACCCTTCTGTGCCGCCAAGACCTGCGCCACGCCGCTGAAGAACGCGGTAATGCGCTCGGCCGACCAGCCGGACAGTTCCGCCATATCAATCGAGACATTGACGCTGAGGCGGATCGCTCCGGGGGAACTCTGGTCTTGAGCGGTTGGCTCGGGTGCGCGCGCCGCCGTTGTAGGTTCGGGTGCTGATGGCATCTTCGTCTCCTCCGGTGCCGTAGACTCAGAACGCCATACCCACGCGATTCGGTCGCCCTCGCGAGTGATCAAGCCAACCCACTCCATGTAGTCGAGGATCATGGAAAGGTTGGACTTGTACTCAGGCAATGCATTGGCCCGATCCGCCAATGTTTGAATGGCTTCATCTGCGGCCATATCCCGCATCTGGAGCTTTGGCTGCAGAGTTCGGGTGAACCACGCTTGCGCGAAGACCGACTGCAACTTGATCGGCGCAGTGTCCTGCGACCATCGATATGCACGAGCATATTCGAGCAACGCCGACGACGGCGCAAAGGCACGACCGACCTTGGAGATCAGGCCGATCTTTTCAAAGAACGGGTTGGCAAGTGAGACAGTCGATGGATTCATCTCGACCGCTTTTGCGACCTGCTCGATCTTGACCGGCTCGCTGCCGTTGTTGCTCTCGTAGCCGTAGGCCAAGAGGCAACGCTGCTGCTTCTGGAAGGCAATCCGAACGGTGGGTAACGCCTCCGTCGGTTGTTGGCGACGCGATTTGTTGGCGTCGTCGTCCGTCTGAGTATCAGACATAACCATCTCCTATGGGGTGCTGGGCAACACCTCTATATCATAGGAGCATACGAAAAAGATTCAAGTATGCTGGGATGACTGTTCTATTTTTGTCCCCACCGCTCGGTCGCCGCCTGTTTTGCTAGCCGTTTCCGCGACTTAGGCGTTTGGGCGGCGGCGCGGGCCTTTCCGCCATTTGAACCGCCAAGCCGACTTAGGCTACAGCAGCCGGGTTTTTCTCCCATTTGACGTCCCTCAACATTGCCCGTGGCGATTCGCCTGCGTTCTGTTGGCGTGGCGCTTCTCGCCATGGGGTCGGATATCAGTCCTCGTCCTCATTTTCTGGCTTCATCTTTGCCAATAACTTGCCCACCTCATCGCAAAATGGGCATTTGCACCTAGTTATCCATACATTCCATGCGCCGCATTCGTAGCAGTAGCGATGTCCACGCTGGTCGCAGTCTTTATTGACGCACATGAATAGGCGATTGCGGGTGCCGCCCCAATCGTGATCCGTCCCACAGGTCGGGCATTCATGAATAGGCATGGTTTCGACAGCTTGGGCTCGCGCTTAATGCCGCGTCAATGTTAGTCGAAAGCTGAAAAATTTAAACCGAGGCACAACCGGATCGTCCGAAGGAACAGACTTGGAATCTCGAGATTCCGGGTTCGATGCTGCGCATCGCCCCGGAATGACGGTGGGTGGAAGCCGCCTCACGGCTTCCCGATCACCATGGCAATCGCGGCCGCCATGAACGGGAACGGCACCGAGACGGCGCAGCGGAACCAGACGAAGCGGGCCGGCATGAAGGGGATTTCCCATAAAATCACCCGCTGGAAGGCGAACAGGGCCCAGGCGACGACATAGGCAACCACCTGGGGCACGCCGCCGCCGGACTTCAGCGCCACCGCGCCGATGGAGAAGCCGATCACGGGGCCGCCGGGGGTCGCGGCGCCGGCAATGACGGCGGAGGTGATGCCGAGCCAGCCGCTATCGGGGCCAAGCCAGCCGGTGATGACCTCCTGCGGGATGATCGCGGCGATATAGCCGGAGCCGATCACCCCTAACGCAATGCGCGGCACGATGTTGATGAAGTCCGTCGCGCCTTCGCGCAGCGAGGCCACGAAGACCGGCTTGCCGCGGCGGAAGGCGATCAGGCCGACGCCGAACACCGAGCCCCACAACAACATGTCGATCAGCAGCGCTGCACTCACGTCTCGGCCTCCTCGCTCGCGCGCTTCGGTGAGAGGCGGACATAGACGAAGCGGCCGAGGGCGCCTGCGAGGATCGGGAGCGGCAGCGAGATGACGATGCGCCACAGCGTGAAATCCGTGCCCATGATCGGGATTTCCCAGGCGACCGCGCGGCCGTAGCCGATCAGCGTCCAGCTCACGACCATGGCGATGACGGCGCCGAAATCGGCGCCGACCGCGAGCAGCGCGCTGCCGACGGGATAGACCGTGAAGGGGCCGCCGGGGAGGATCGCGCCAAAGGCCGTTCCGATCAGCAGCCCCTTCAAGCCGGACGAGGGCCCGAGCGAGCGCGAGACTTTTTCGTGCGGCAAGATTTCCGAGATGAAGGCCCCGAGCAGGCAGCCCGCGAGCACGCGCGGG
>NZ_PPPT01000117.1 GCF_006483445.1 Bradyrhizobium guangdongense
CGGCCATCCACGACCTTTCGCGCAGCGAGAAGAACGTGGATGCCCGGGACAAGCCCGGGCATGACGAGTTTTTGGCACGAGCATGCCGAACAATGGAAAACCGCATATGCGATAGCCCTGCCGTCCGCCGGGGCAACCGGCACGCCTTAGCCGAAGGGGCGGGTGCGTGTCTTGGGAGGTCGCGCCAATGATTTGTGAATGTGGGCCAATTTGGGAGCGTGCTGGCCCCTCAAACGGCAAACCCCTGCCGACTTGGAGTACGGCAGGGGTTCAAGCGGGTGGATGGTTCGAGGCCAGGGGAACCTGGGTGTCGCGCCAAGGACCCGCCTTGGGATCAGACCGCACTGGCAGCGCGTGCGCAAGATCATCTGATGTGCAACTCTCGCGCCTTGTATGCAGGCGGTAGGTCAGCTCCGCAGCAGCGCCGCCATCTCGCGCCAGTGATAGATGCGCATTGTCCCGATCTGTTGCCGTGCGGCCCTGGCGATGGCATGTGCGATCTGGTCGCCGCTGAGGCCGCGGTAGCGATCGACGGGTCCCATCAGCAGCGGATTGATGACGTTCCACACCGCGATGAACATCCGCTCGCGCGGGCGGTCCTCGGTCCGCGCTCCCAGGATCATCGAGGGGCGGAAGATGTGCGTGTGGTCGTAACCGAGCGCGAGAACATCGCGCTCCACCTCGCCCTTGGTGCGGACATAGAACACGCTGGATTTGACATTGGCGCCGACGGCCGTGACCAGAAACACCGAGTGCGCGCCGTTGGCCTTGGCGATCTCGGCTGCCTTGACCGGATAGTCGTGATCGATCTTGTAATACTCGGCTTCGTCGGGCGTGTGCTTGCGGGTGGTGCCGAGCGCGATGAAGACCTCGTCGGCGACGAGCTGCGGCTTGAGCGCGGGCAGGGACGCGAGATCGCCGGTCAGCACCGTGAGCTTCGGATGGCTGAGCGCCAGCGGCTTGCGAACGACGGCAATGACCTCGGCGTAGTCGGGGCTGTCCAGGAGGTCACGCAGCAGATGCGAGCCGATGAAACCGGTCGCGCCGAAGAGAAGGGCTTTTTTCATTTTGGGCTCGCTGCGGGGGCGGGATAATTTGGCAAGGCAAACGAGGTCGTCGCGACCATCCTAAGCCATAATGGACCGCTTCGCGCGACCCCGGCGTGGCCGTCTGCCGCGGCATAGCGCTGCGTCGGCTCTGCGTGCCGTCAGGATTTCGGCGCAGCGCCTTTCGAACGTTTCGCGTCCTCCTCGCGCAGCCTCTTCTCCGCGGCCTCGTCCACGAGCTTGAGGGCATTGCCGTCATAGGTCAGCTTCAGGGCGCGGCCGACGATCCATTGCCAGCCCTGCGCATCCTTCGCCGGCTGCGCGTTGAACTGGTCGGAGATCGATTTGACCGCGGCGTCGTCCGGTCCGGCGTTGCTCAGCTCGGCGTTGACGCGCCAGACCGGATGCCTGGGATCGACGGCGTCGGTGTCGACGGTCACCTTCGCACCATTGACCGCACATTCGAGCGTGAAGGTCTCCCTGTTCTCGCGGCAGAGATAACGGCGCTGAGTGATGAGCCTGCCGGTCTCCTCGGCCGTCATGCCCGGTGAAAATCCAAAAATGTCTGACTTCTGCACGTGCGCGAGGGAGGCGGGTTTCAAAATGTCCGGCCGGATCGCCAACAGCGCCGCGGCAGCGGCGATGATCAGTCCAGCGACAACGATAGCAAGTTTCATCGAGCCCTCACGAAAACGCCCCGGCCGCGGGCGGGCCGACTAACGGTCATTTTTCGCAACCCGGCAAGTCCAAAAAGCAATTCCGGGCTATGGTGAGCGCATGTGGATTTTTGCCGCGATCGGACCGTTTTTGGCCTGGCTCTACGCCCTCGTGCTGGCGTGGGCGTCGATGCACCCGAAGCCGATCTTCGAGGAGGGCTGGTACTGGCCGGCCTCGCTGATGGTCAGCTACGCCTTCTCGAGTTTGCCGATGCTCGCGGCGGCATGGGTGGACGCTCGGCTGTCAGACAAATGGTGGCGGTCCATCGCATGCTTCGGTGTGGGATTCTCTATCGCGTTCGCGCTCTACTACGTGTTCATGCACGAAGGCACGTCGGGAGAGGAGAACGCAAGACTGTTTCGCGAGAGCTGGTTCTATGTCGGCCCGGTGTGGGCGCTGCCGGCGATGGTGTGCTCGTGGCTGGTGACGATGGATCGGAAGGAGAGTGGGGTGCCGTGAGGCGCGTCATCCCGTAGTTTTACTCAGGCAAAACCACCAGTCCCATTGCCGCGAATCGCCTTAGGCTGACGGCGAAGCTTGAGGTGGCCCATGCGCGACGATTCCGATGTGCGTGCGTTGCAAGCGTTGCTGACCAAGGGGTGGCGTTATCTGGCCGAGCCGTCGCTGACGCGACATCAGCGGCAGGAGATGCGCAACCAGATGAAGCGCACCGAAGAAGCGTTGCGCGCGGCCTTGGCGAGAGCGGAGATGCGGGACCGCGCCGTGCTCACGCCGCTCACACCCAGGCCGCGGCCATCGATGCGGCTGAACCTGCTTTCCGACGTTCGCGTTTCAGCCTGAGTGCTTGCCTCGGAATTTGTAGGATGGGTTGAGCCCTTGCGAAACCCATCGTCAGCAGGTGGCTCAGCCACTCCACGGCTTCTCGAGAACTACTGTGATAATCGATCTGTCATCGCAGTGGCGCTTGCACGCAAGGAGTGATGGGTTTCGCAAGAGCTCAACTCATCCTACGCGCTATTGTTTGGCGAAAACGTCTTTGCCGTAGAGGACATGGGGTTTGCCATCACTCCCAATGTAGTCAAGCTTCCATCGGGTCTTTAGAGCGGGACCAATCGATCGACCAGTCCAGACGGTTGTCGAATGACAATCGGGAACGAGGATGCCTTTCCAGTTCACAGTAAACGTAACACTTGTGCCCTTCGCCACGCCTGACGCTACGTAGGGCACGCCCTGGCACTGAAAACCGGCAGCCTTATTCACGTACGTCCCGGTAAATACGCCCGTACCAGGATCAACAAGAAAGACGGTTAGAATAGACCCTCTGCTATTTACCCAAGTGGAGAACGAAGAGACTTGGGCCTGCGCTGAAAACGGAAGAAGGAAGAAAATCAAAGCAAGAATCCGCTTCATGAATGATCTCCTGATCAGACAACCAAGAGTAGTCTAATCTCGCTCTCCCACTTTGCAAGTAGCGCGTAGCAACCATTAGAGCGACGTCCGATTGCCCTTGAGCATGACGCCTTGCTTGCGGCCGTCAAGGCTGGCCGTCGCTCGCTGTCGCGTCACATCACCCCGCCACCAGGCCACGCCTTGACCGCCGAGAGCACGGCGTCATCATTGTCCGGGCGGGCGATCCGCGGTCGCCAATTAATGGTTGCCACGCGCTAGTGCCCTCGATTTGCTCGATCTTCTGTCGAATGAAACGGTGAACATCGTACAGATTTAGTTGGTCCTTGTAGATTTCCTCGGGCCCGAGAACAATCAAAGAGGTTTCATCGACCGCAATTCGCAAGCCGGCTGGCGTAGTGCGTCCGTGAGATCTCAGCGTTCGCGGATTTTTGACGTCGAGCCAGTGCTCTTGCACGTTTCGATTTCTCGCGACGTCGTCCATCACCGCCAAAAACTCGTCTTGGTCGATGCCAAATCTCGAGATTTCATCCGGCGCATCTCGAGCAATACGCCTCGATCGAGCGCATTCAAATATCATGGCGTCAAATGCTGTGTGCGCGCTCCGCACGTCCATTGGCATTTGACGGATTTCCGGCTTGAAAGTGCTCCTCTGCACGCTGAAGGCAGCCCAAGAAATTAGCGGCGTGATCATTCATCAGACAAACGTTCCTCCGAACGGCGGAGTCATCAACGCATCCGACAAACTGCAAACCTCATTCCGGGAAGCTTGCAAGCCTGCGCGTTACCCCGCCGCCGTTCCACGAAGGTGCGACGGGACAGGAATGGGACGATGGTTTTCCTCGGCTGCTTCGATCCAGCAGACGATGGCATCCTGCACGTTCTGCACCGCCTCGAATTCGGTTTCGCCGTCAGACATGCAGCCGGGGAGATCAGGAACGGTCGCAACGAATCCGCCGCCATCCTCTTCGGAGAGCGGTTCGATGATGATCTTGTAGTGCGGACGCTCGCCCATGTGCATTCAGTCTCGCAGGAAGGCTACCAGCTTCTTGATATATATTGGCTTAATCGGTCGCTTGAAAGGCACCGTCAGAATCTCGGGCTTGCCGGGCTTCGAAATCTTGTAATGAGAACCGCCGCCGCGAGGTGGGGCGCACTTTGCACCATGCGCGGCGCAAACCGTCTCGACATCCTGAATTCGCCAACCCGAAGGGTTGCGTTCCATGTCCTCCAGAGTGGTCCGGCTCACTTTGACAAGTATCCGTCCTTGCTGAGGAAATTGATCGGCTGTTTGGTGAGCGCGCTGGGGCTCGAACCCAGGACCCCGTGATTAAAAGTCACGTGCTCTACCGGCTGAGCTACGCGCTCCCATGGTTGGGATGGCCAGTGAACAGATCGCCATCGCAACCGGGTTTTTCCAGAGCATGTCTTGCCGCAACGTTTGCGTCGCGGGGAAATCGGTTGGGCCTTTTTCCGGATATGCCTTCGGCCCGCGCTGTGTAGGGGGCGGCGGTCGCGAGGTCAATAGCTGCTACGGCTGCCCGGGATCGCGGCAGGAGCGGGGATTTGCGCGGCGTTTCCGGTGCTTAGGCTGAAATTTTCAACCGGGATGCTCGCGGATCATCCACGGCGCTGGTTGCGCGTCCGGTGCCGGATTTGCTCCAGCGTCATTCCGGGGCGGCGCGAGGCGGTGAGGCTGGAGTGCACAACTACGGCCTGTAGTTGCGGATTCCGGGCTCCCTCGCTGTGCTCGGGCCCCGGAATGACGGATAGGCGTCAGTTCGCGACCTCGCGACGGACCTCGCTGCCGACGGGCTGCGGGGTGCCGCCCGGGCCGGGCAGGGCGACGGGGCGGAGGCCGATCAGCTCGGCGGTGCGGATCGCGCTGTCGCGCCAGAACTGGAACGAGTTGATGCGGCTGAGCTCGAGGATCGCGATCGAGACGGCGGCGAGGAACGGCAGGCTCTGCAGCACCAGCACGCCGGCGAAGATGTAGATCTCGGTGATCTGCCGAAAACTGTTGGAGGCGATCAGCACGCCGGCGCCGACCAGCAAGAGGGTGCCGATGACGGCTTCCCAGAACGCCTGGAACTCGATCGACATCCGCGACAGGCCGCCCTTGGAGGTGCGGGCGAAGGCGATGTGCTCGGTGATGAGGCCTTGGGCGACCGCGCGCGACACCGTCCATTGCACGCTCATCGCAGCGATCATCGCGCCCAGCATCTGGCCGGGCTTGATCGCGACGCGCGCGCGGTACATCGACAGGAAGTGCGCCAGCGAGACGATGAAGGCGGCGATGATCGGCAGCGTCAAGATCTTGTCGGGGATGGCGATGTCGGCAAAGGCGACGATCGGCACCCAGATCAGGTTGAGCAGCGCCACGACCACGCCGAGGCTTTCGGCCCCTAGCCAGTTCAGCCAGCCCAGGCCGTATTCGCGGCGCTGGTCCTGGGTCAGCCGGCTCGCGCCGGGCAGGAAGCGCCGCCAGTGCTTCTTGACGATCTGCAAGCCGCCATAGGCCCAGCGATGGCGCTGCTTCTTGAAGGCCTCGTAGGTGTCGGGCAACAGGCCCTGGCCGTAGCGGGTGTTGGTGTAATGCGTGGTCCAGCCGAGCTCCTGGATCGCAAGGCCGAGATCACTGTCCTCGCAGATCGTGTCGGATGACCAGCCGCCGGCCATGTCCATCGCGGCGCGGCGGATTAGGCACATCGTGCCGTGCACGATGATGCCGTTGAACTCGTTGCGCTGGACCATGCCGATGTCGAAGAAGCCGGCATATTCGCCGTTCATGATGTAGTGCATGATCGACAGATCGCCGTCGCGGTGCTCCTGCGGCGCCTGCACGAGGCCGACGCGCGGATCGCTGAAGGCGGGCACGAGATCCTTCAGCCAGCCGGGCTCGACGACGTAGTCGGCATCGAGGATGCCGATGATCTCGGCGTCGACGGCGGTGCGGTCCATGGCGATGCGCAGCGCGCCGGCCTTGAAACCCTGCACCTTCTCGGCGTTGATGAACTTGAAGCGCTCGCCGAGCGCGCGGCAGTGATCCTGGATCGGCTGCCAGAAGGCGGGGTCGGGCGTGTTGTTGATGATGACGACGCATTCGTAATTGGGATAGTCGAGCCGCGCCAGCGCATCGAGCGTCTGCTTCAGCATGTCGACCGGCTCGTAATAAGCAGGGATGTGGATCGACACTTTCGGGAAATAGGCGGGGCCGGCCTCGGCCGTCACCTCGGCGATCCTGGCGCGGGTGAGCAGGCGGCGCGGCGCCTTGCCGAAGGCAACGGCTGCGATCTCCTCGATGCGCGCCATCGCGATCAGCACGAGCGGCACAAGAAGGATCATGCCGAGCGTCAGCGCAAACGCCGAGCCGAACATGAAGTAGTGCCCGTTCCAGTAGGCGAACACGGTCGCAACCCAGGCGCCGACGCCGTTGGCGGTCGCCGACAGCAGGAAGGCCTGCGGTGCGGTCGGCTGCGTCAGGCGCAGGATCGGCAGCGACAGCAGGATGCCGACCAAGAGCGCGATCGTCATCAGCTTCCAGTAGTCCTCATTCACGACCGGACCGGTCCAGGCGAATTTGGGCTCGCGGTCGGCGTTGAGGATGCCCCAGTAAGGACCGACGCCGCCCTCGAAGTACTTCCAGGGCTGATCGATCGCCTCGACGATGTTGTATTCCATGCCGATGGCCTCGGCGCGGCTGACGAAATTGCGCAGCGTCAGCGCCTGCTGGAATGGACCGGGATCGGCGTTGCGCAGATTGTAGCCGGCGCTCGGCCAGCCGAACTCGGCGATCACGATGCGCTTGCCGGGGAACAGGTTGCGCAGGAGATTGTAGCGGTCGACGGCCTGGTCAACGGCCTGATCCGCCCGAAAATTCTCCCAGTACGGCAGCACGTGGGCGGCGATGAAGTCGACATTGGAGGCGAGGTCGGGGTTGTCGCGCCAGATGTTCCAGATCTCGCCGGTGGTGACGGGGACGCGGACCGAGGCCCTGACCTTCTTGATCATGTCGATGAGGTCTTCGACCTTCTGCTCGCCGCGGTAGATCACCTCGTTGCCGACCACGACGCCGACGACGTTGCTGTTCTTGCGGGCGAGGTTAATGGCGGCGTCGATCTCGCGCTTGTTGCGATCCTCGTGCTTGTCGATCCAGGCGCCGACGATGACCTTGAGGCCGAATTCGGCGGCGATCGGCGGCACCAGTTCCACGCCGCCGGTGGACGAATAGAGCCGGATCGCACGCGTCATGGTCGACAGCGTCTTCAGGTCGGCGCGGATTTTCTCGATCGTCGGGATGTTGTCGATGTCGGGGTGGGAGGAGCCCTCAAACGGCGCGTAGGACACGCTCGACAACAGGCCCTTGAAATCGGGTGCCGGTTCCTTGCCTCGCAAGACGCCCCAAAGCGCGGCATGGAGCGCGGACACGAGCAGGAGAACGGCGACGACGACGCGCATCGCGGTGAAACCAAATGGGGCTGGGGTTGCAGGGAAGCGGATCCGACCCCTCGATCCGACCAAGTCCGCGGCAAGTGGAGCATACCTCTGCCGCGCCTATTCACAACTGGTATGACGCCATGGCCTTTTCAGGGCGTTTCGCGTCCGTCGCGTTCGATGCTGGCAGTGCCAACACCCTCTATCGCCGATCGTTCCTGAACGACGCGTGAAGCGATGGCGGCTATTTCTGGGGAGCCGGCGAGGGGCTTGCCGCGGGGGCCGGGCTTGCCGCCGGCTGTGCGGCTTGCGAGTTGCCGGTCGTAGGCGCCGCCGGCGGGGAGGCCTGGGCTGCGGCCTGCTGGGGCTGCGATGCCGGGTTGATCCAGCAGGCGTGCACACGGCTGTCCAGGGTCTCGGCAACCTTGGGATCGATCTGGCCGCCGAAGCGGGTCAGGCAGCGGAACGCCGCCTGGATGTGGCCGCCGGGGCAGCCGAAGCGGTCATAGAGGTCGAGATGGCGGAACGCCGTGTCGAGGTCGTCGCGCCACATCAGCCGCACGACGCGGCGGCCGAGCCAGACGCATTCGGGGTTTCCGGCAGGCCCGTTGATGGCCTGGGCGGCCTCGGCGAACTCGTCGGTGCGGCGCTGGTTCTGGGTGGCGTCCTTGGCGGCGTCGGCGGCGGTGGGCGCCTTGCCCTGGTCGGGGGCCGGATTGCCGCTCTGGGCGGCCGCACCGCCCATGCCGAGAAGGATGACGAGGCCGGGGACGGCCAAGGTGGCGGCCAACTGCCGCAGGACCGCATTTCGTAGCTCGAACACCCGTCGCCGCATGAATTCCCCGATGTTTCAACTGGCCGACCGCGTGGAGGCTCGCGGACGCCGCCGCTTGATGGCGTCCAAATGGGTCTCCAATGCGGCGGAAAAGCCCCGCGGAGTCTGATGACGTGAATCTGGAAATTTGTCCAGCAAAGTCACCATCCTATGCGTCGGTCGAAGGGCCGCAGGCGCGTCAGGCGGGATGGCGTGCGCAATTACCGCCCCGACCCCTTGGCAGACGGCCCCTGAGCAGGTAATCGACGAGCCCTTCGCGGAGGACGGAACCGATTTCTCTTCGTACGCCACTGGCGCTCCTGCTCATCTCCTTGGGTGCGATTGCTGCCGTGTGGTGGTGGCTGGCCACGCCGATCACGCTCGCACGCGCGCCTATTGATCCGAACGACAAGGTCCAATGCGTCTCCTACGCCCCGTTCCGCGGCGACCAGACGCCCTTGAACGAATGGACCCATATCGAGGCCGAGCAGATCGAGCAGGATCTGGTGAAGCTGAAGGACATCACCGAGTGCGTGCGCACCTATTCGATCGAGAACGGGCTCGATCAGGTGCCCTCGATCGCCGCCAAGATCGGCGGCCTCAAGGTGATCCAGGGCATCTGGCTCTCCAGCAACCGCGCCAAGAATTTTGCGCAAGTTGCGACCGTCGTCCGCCTGACCAAGGAATTTCCGACCGTTATCTCTTCGGTCGTGGTCGGCAATGAGGTGCTGCTGCGCGGCGAGATGACCACGTCGGACCTCGCCGCCATCATCCGCTCGGTCAAGGCGCAGGTCGCGGTCCCCGTCACCTATGCCGACGTCTGGGAATACTGGCTGAAGAACCGCGAGATCTACGAGGCCGTCGACTTCGTCACGATCCACATCCTGCCTTATTGGGAAGACATCCCGGTGCGTGCGAAATTCGCCGCCGGCCACGTCAACACCATCCGCCAGCAGATGGCGGTGGCGTTCCCCGGCAAGGAGATCCTGATCGGCGAGACCGGCTGGCCGAGCGAAGGGCGGATGCGTGAGGGCGCGCTGCCGTCGCGCACCAACCAGGCGCGCGTGGTGTCGGAGATCCTGGCGCTCGCGAAAGCGCAGGGCTTTCGCGTCAACCTGATCGAGGCCTATGACCAGCCGTGGAAGCGTCGGCTCGAAGGCACCGTCGGCGGCTATTGGGGCCTGCTCGATTCCATCCACCGTTCGCTCAAATATCCGCCGGGCCAGCCGATCAGCAATTTCCCGTTCTGGAAGTCCTATATGGGCGCCGGCATGGGCCTGAGCGTGCTGGTGTTCGTCGTCGCCGGCCTGACGCTGCGCCGACGGCCCTGGACGCCGCGCCTCTCGGCCTGGCTCGGGGTTGGCATTTCCGCGACCGCCGGCGGCATCCTGCTCGGGGTCGCCTTCGACAAGATGTATTACGAGAGCTACGGCTGGGGTGGCTGGCTGCAATGGGGTGCGCTGCTCGCGGCCGGCATCCTCTCGCCGATCTTCTGCTCCCAGGCGCTGGTGTCGGGGCGGGGATTGCCGACCTTCCTCGAACTGCTGGGCCCGCGCGACGGCCGCAAATGGTCGAAATTGTCGGTGGCGCTCGGGCTGACGCTGGCGGTGACCGCCGTGATCGCCACGGAAACCGCGCTCGGCTTCGCGTTCGATCCGCGCTACCGCGACTTTCCCTTCGCCGCGCTGACCATGGCGGTGGTGCCGTTCGCGATGCTGCTGTCGAACCGTCCCTCGAGCGGCGTGCGTCCGATTTCGGAGGCGAGCTTTGCAGGCCTCCTGGCGCTGTCGGCGGGCTACATCCTCGTCAACGAAGGCCGCGAGAACTGGCAGTCGTTGTGGACCTGCGCGATGTATCTGGTGCTGGCGTTCACGCTGTGGCGGGCGCGGGCCGAGCAAAGCTCAGAATAAGCAGGGCGATCGCGATCCCCGACAACACGATGTTGTAGAGGACGATGCCGAGGCCGGCCGCGATCACGCCGAGCGTGATCAGGAAGATCGAAGGCCGCATCAGGTTCAGTGTAGCGATCACGAGCGCGACGATGCCGAACACCGAGTTCTTGAACAGCGCGGTTGCGGTCGCGCGCGCCTTGCACATCATGCTTTGCAGCCCGGCGTCACAGGCGAGCGAAGTCTGCGAGAACTCGACGCCGAAATAGCGCAGATACATCGCATAGCCGACGGTGACGAAACCGACGATGAGCAGGAACTGGACCTGATAGGGCGTAAGGCGGAACGGCTTTTTCTTCATGCGGGGCAATATGGTCGGGATGGCCTGCGGGAGCAACCGCGGTTGTGAGCTGCTTGTGAATTGATCTCAGAATTAGGCGATATAAGCCTGAAACGATTGGGCTTTTAGCGTCGGCTGAAGATCGAGGACAGCATCGATGACGTTTCCGGCTTGGCGGCCGCGGCCGCCGGCTGCGGCGCCGGTTCCTCGCGCTTGGAGCGCTTCGAGGAATAGCCGCGTCGGCTCGGCTTCTCGGGCTTTGCGGCCGGCGCTGGCGTCTCGGCCTTGGTCTCGTCCTTGGGACTGACGTCCTGTCCCTGCATCGACAGCCGCTGGCCGTCGAACACGGTGGTCTCGCAAGCGCGGTCGTTCTCCGACAGCACGGCGCAGATCTTTGCGGCTGCGGCCGCATTCACCAGCGGACCTGCGCCAAGGCGAAGCTGCATGCCGAGCCCGGTCTTGCTCTCCTTGACCATGATGATCGGGCGCAGCTTTGCCAGATCCGGATTCGACTTGGTCAGCCCGCGCCACAGCGCGCGCAGGCCGGGCACCGAATTCGCGCTGCCGAGGTCGACGGCAAAGCGGGTCTGCTGCACCGTGATCGCCGGCGCGTCGCTCTCGGCGGCGGCGTCATGCTCCGCGGTCGGCGAAGCGGCAGCCACATCCGCCGGCTGCGACTGGTCCTTCGGTGTTGCCGACTTCTCCGGCTGCATCAGTTTCGAGGCGGCCGGGTCCGGCGGCGCCATCATCGACTTCGCGGCAACCAGGGGAATGGCCGGCAGCTCGGCTGGCGTCGGTGTCGACGGCGATACGGTTGGGGCTGCGGGTGCTGTCGGCGCTGCAGCTGCGGTCTGCTGCGGCGGCGTCACCCGCTCCTTGTTTTCCTTCGGCGCGGCGTCCTTGCTCGCAGCCTGCTTGCCAAGTGCATCCTTGTTTGGCGCATCCTTGTTTTGCGCATCCTTGTTTGGCGCGTCCTTGTTCTTGGAGGCGTCCTTGTTCGCCACTTCCTTATTGGAGTCGCCGGACGGCTTGTCGTTCGCGGACGCAGGCGTGGATGCAACGGGTGCCACCGCAGGCGCTGCAGCCTGCGGGGCAGGCGATGGCTCGGGCGTCGCGGCAGCCGGCTGCGCAGGTGCTGCGTTCTGCCTGGCGATTGCGCCGGTGACGGAATCGAGACCCTGCTCGAGCACGGTGACGCGGGTGTAGAGACGGTCGCGGTCGGTGTTGAGCGTTTCGATCGCAGCCGTGAGCCGGCGCGCTTCGTTCTGGCTTTCCCTGGTCAGGAGCGCGAGCCGTTCGGCCTGACGCGCGAGGTCGGCTGACGCGACCTGATCGCGCCGCCAGCCGAGCTGCGCCTGATTGGCCATCACGGCGACGACGATGGCGCCGACGGCGGCCACGCCCCACGAGCCGAGCCGCCACATCGTGCGGCGATCGAACTCGTTCTCCTCGGCCAGCAAGCCGGACAGAATTCCGCCGGTCTCCTTGGTCTCGAAGGCACCGGCCAGTGGGTCGGAATCCTTTGCCATTAACTTAAGTGCCCAGCCCTGTCCCGCGTCCCCGAATCAATCAGGGAACATTAACAGGAAAAGCGTGTCGCACTTGAATTCCGGGCCTTTGCGGGGGTAGCAAAACCTCTCTAAGACGGCGCGTAAGCTGTCGTTTGCGACACGCGAATCGATTCGGCCGACAACAGGACTGGCAAGACAGGCAGGAACTTTGATGACCGCTCGCTCAAGCCTCACGATCGTGCTCGCAGCCGGCGAAGGCACGCGCATGCGCTCAAGCCTGCCAAAGGTGCTGCATCCGGTCGCGCAGGCCTCGCTGCTCGCCCATGTGCTTGGTGCGGCCCCCAAAGAAGCCAGCAAGGGAACCGGCACCTCGCTCGCGGTCGTGATCGGACCGGACCACCAGGCCGTCGCGGACGAAGCCAGGCGCATCAGGCCCGACGCGCTGACCTTCGTGCAGCGCGAGCGGCTCGGCACCGCGCATGCGGTGTTGGCGGCCCGCGAGGCGATCGCGCGCGGTGTCGATGACGTCCTGGTCGCGTTCGGCGACACGCCGCTGATCACGCCCGAGACCTTTGAACGCTTGCGCGCGCCGCTCGCCAAGGGCGCAGCCCTCGCGGTGCTCGGCTTTCGCGCCGCCGATCCCACCGGCTACGGCCGTCTGGTGGTCGAAGGCGACCAGCTCGTGGCGATCCGCGAGCATGCCGATGCGAGCGCTGAGGAGCGCAAGATCACGCTGTGCAATGCCGGCGTGATGGCAATTGACGGACATCGCGCGCTCGCGATTCTGGACAAGATCGGCAACGTCAATTCCAAGGGTGAATATTATCTGCCTGACGCGGTCGGCATCGCCCGCGCGCAAGGAGGAGAAGCCGTGGTGATCGAAACCAGCGAGGACGAAGTGCGCGGCATCAACACCAAGGCGCAGCTTGCGGAGGCCGAAGGCGTCATGCAGGCGCGGCTGCGCAAGGCCGCGATGGAGCAGGGCGTCACGCTGATCGCGCCGGAGACGGTCTACCTCGCCGCCGACACGGTTTTCGGCAAGGACGTCACGATCGAGCCCTTTGTGGTGATCGGTCCGGGCGTCTCGATATCAGACGGCACCGTGATCCATTCGTTCTCGCACATCGTGCAGACCACGCTCGGCAAGAACGTGTCGATCGGTCCGTATGCGCGATTGCGGCCCGGCACCTCGCTCGGCGACGGCGCGCGGATCGGCAATTTCGTGGAGACCAAGGCCGCGACGCTGGAAGCCGGCGTGAAGGTCAACCATCTCTCCTACATCGGCGATGCGACCGTCGGTGCCAATTCCAACATCGGCGCCGGCACCATCACCTGCAACTATGACGGCTTCAAGAAGCACAAGACGGTCATCGGGCAGGGCGCCTTCGTCGGCACCAATTCGTCGCTGGTGGCGCCGGTCAGAATAGGCAACGGCGCCTATATCGGCTCGGGCTCCGTCATCACCAAGGACGTGCCCGACGATGCGATGGCGCTGGAGCGCAATCAGCAGACCATCCGCGAGGGCGGCGCTGCGCGTTATCGCGAGATGAAGACGGGCAAGAAGGA
Organism: Bradyrhizobium guangdongense; assembly: GCF_006483445.1. GTDB lineage: Bacteria > Pseudomonadota > Alphaproteobacteria > Rhizobiales > Xanthobacteraceae > Bradyrhizobium > Bradyrhizobium guangdongense_A. The sequence goes on from NZ_PPPT01000117.1 coordinate 13,686, forward strand.
AGGTTGAGGCGCGCTATTCGTCCTCGGAGAATTCCGAGAAGATCGCGCGGGTCAGGCGCCAGCCGCGCGGCTTGGCGCGCTTGATCGGCTCACCGGCCTGATGCTTCACGAAGACCGGTTTGCTTTCCTTGCCGCGCTGGGGCGGCGGCCAATGCGCCAGATGCGTGCCGGTGGTTTCGCTGGCACTCACATACATCGACGAGAGACCTTTACGGTCGGGCGAGCTCTTCATGGCCTTGATCTCCAGGCGATGAATCGTTGGGCAAATCTATTGACACGGAGTTAATGCGCAGGGTTAAAGGCCGGCGAATCCGGCTCGCCCGTCGCGGGGGCCGTTAAGCGTGCCGCCACTCGGCGCTGTCGCAATCCGCAATAATTATTGAGTATCTGGTCGCTTACGAACTTCGCTAAAAACTGCGCGCGTCGTTTTGATGATTTTTCGACGATTTGGGGGATATTGATCCGCATGTGCGGGATTGTCGGCATTCTCGGGCGCACGCCGGTTGCAGAGCAATTGGTGGATTCGCTCAAACGTCTGGAATATCGCGGCTACGACTCCGCGGGCGTCGCCACGCTCGAAGGTGATCGTCTCGAGCGCCGTCGCGCCGAGGGCAAGCTGAAGAATTTGGAGAAGCGGCTCGATGCCGAGCCGCTGAAGGGCACCACCGGCATCGGCCACACCCGCTGGGCCACGCATGGCAAGCCGACCGAGCACAATGCGCATCCGCATGCGACCGAGAACGTCGCGGTCGTGCACAACGGCATCATCGAGAATTTTCGCGAGCTGCGCGAGAAGCTCCAGAAGGAAGGCGCGCGGTTTTCCAGCGAGACCGACACCGAAGTCGTCGCCCATCTCGTCAATTCCTACCTGCTTAGGGGACATTCGCCGCAGGAGGCCGTGAAGGCCTCATTGCCGCAACTGCGCGGCGCCTTTGCGCTCGGCTTCCTGTTCCGCGGCCATGGCGATCTCCTGATCGGCGCGCGAAAAGGCTCGCCGCTTGCGATCGGCTATGGCGACGGCGAGATGTATCTCGGCTCGGACGCGATTGCGCTTGCGCCGTTCACGGACACGATCAGCTATCTCGAGGACGGTGACTGGGTCGTGCTGTCGCACGAGGTCGGCGTGATCCACGATGCCTCCGGCGCCGTGGTCAACCGCGAGGTGCTGAAATCGGGCGCGTCGTCCTTTCTGGTCGACAAGGCCAACTATCGTCACTTCATGGCCAAGGAAATCCACGAGCAGCCGGAGGTCGTCGGCCATACGCTGGCGCGTTACGTCGACATGGCGTCCGAACGCGTCGCGCTGCCGGTCAAGCTGCCGTTCGACTTCAACGACGTGCAGCGCATCACGATCACGGCCTGCGGCACCGCGAGCTATGCCGGCTATGTCGCAAAATACTGGTTCGAGCGCTTTGCGCGTGTGCCGGTCGAGGTCGATGTCGCCTCCGAATTCCGCTACCGCGAGGCGCCTTTGCGCAAGGGCGATTTGGCGATATTCGTCTCGCAATCCGGCGAGACCGCCGACACGCTCGCAGCCCTTCGCTATGCCAAGGAGCAGGGCGTTCACACCGTGGCCGTCGTCAACGTGCCGACCTCGACCATTGCGCGCGAGGCCGGGACCGTGTTGCAGACGCTGGCCGGTCCCGAGATCGGCGTCGCCTCGACCAAGGCCTTCACCTGCCAGTTGATGGTGCTCGCGAGTCTGGCGGTCGCCGCCGGCAAGGCGCGCGGCGAATTGTCGGATGCCGATGAAGCCAAACTCGTCCACGGCCTGATCGAGATCCCGCGCCTGATTGCGGCCGCTCTTGTCGCCGAGCCGCAGATCGAGAAGCTCGCGCGCGATATCGCAAAATCCCGCGACGTGCTCTATCTCGGCCGCGGCACCAGCTTCCCGATCGCGCTGGAAGGCGCGCTGAAGCTGAAGGAAATCTCCTACATCCACGCCGAGGGCTATGCCGCCGGCGAGCTGAAGCACGGCCCGATCGCGCTGATCGACGAGACCATGCCGGTTGTCGTCATCGCGCCCTACGACCGCGTGTTCGAAAAGACCGTCTCCAACATGCAGGAGGTGGCGGCGCGCGGCGGCAACATCATCCTCGTGACCGACGCCAAGGGCGCAGAGGAGGCGACGGTGGAATCGCTCGTCACCATCGTGCTGCCGGACATGGGCTCGGCCTTCACGCCGATCGTCTATGCCATCCCCGTGCAATTGCTGGCCTATCACACGGCCGTCATCATGGGGACCGACGTCGACCAGCCGCGCAACCTCGCCAAATCGGTGACTGTCGAATAGGCATAAGGGTCCAACGCCGGTCGCTTCGCGCCTTCAAAAATCTGCTAGAAGCACCTAGCTAGACCGAAGCGACCGACTTGGAACCCGAATGACCTCCCGCGACGACGTGCCCACGCCTGCGCCCCAGCCCGACTTGCTGCCGGAACCGCACACCGGCCTGATGGGCCGTTTCCGCAACTATTTCCTCACCGGCCTGATCGTCACGGGGCCGATCGCAATCACCCTTTACCTGGTGTGGTGGTTCGTCACCTGGGTCGACGGGGTGGTCCGCCCGTTCGTGCCGCTGGCCTACCGTCCCGAGACCTATCTGCCCTACGTCATTCCGGGCTGGGGCCTGATCGTCGCATTCTTCACGCTGACGCTGGTCGGCTTCCTCGCGGCGAACCTGATCGGCCGCACCCTGGTCGATGTCGGCGAGACCTTGCTCGGCCGGATCCCGGCCGTGCGTGCCATCTATCGCGGCCTCAAGCAGGTGTTCGAGACGCTGTTTTCGGGCAAGGGCTCGAGCTTCCGCAAAGTCGGCCTCGTCGAGTTTCCATCACCCGGCATGTGGTCGATCGTGCTGATCTCGCAGTCGCCGAACGAGGACATCGCCCGCAGCCTGCCGGGGCAGGAGGAGCACGTCTCGGTGTTCTTGCCGTGCTCGCCGAACCCGACCACCGGTTTCTTCTTCTACGTGCCCAGGAGCAAGATTATCGAGGTCGAGCTCAGCGCCGAGGATGCCGCGACGCTGATCATGTCGGCTGGCGTGGTGCAGCCGGGCTCGGCACCCGACCCGAAGAAGGCCGCAGCACTCGCCGGCATGGCGGCCGCAGCGCGCATCGCCAACGCATCGACGCTGGCGCCCGAACCTGCGAAGGTGGAGTAGGGCCATTCCGGCGCGGGATAGCCGTGTTCACGTGCGCGCTCGCATCCTCTGCTAGTCTTCCGGTCGAACCGAGTTCGAACCGGAGTGCACGATGTCCAAGACCATTGCGATGACCATTGCGATCCTTGCACCCGGTGCTATGGGCAGCGCGGTGGCGCGCCGCCTGAGCGAGCACGGCGCGCGCGTGCTGACGTCACTCAAGGGGCGCAGCGAAGCCACGCTGAAGCGGGCCGCGGATGCCGGCATGGTTGGCGCCGAGGATGATGCCATCGCCGCTGCCGATATCATCCTCTCCATCGTGCCGCCGGGAGAGGCGATTGCGCTCGCGGAGCGATTGGCAGCGCTGATCGTGCGGCGCGACAAGAAGCCCGTCGTGGTTGACTGCAATGCAGTCAATGTCGACACCGTGCTGCGGATCGGGGACATCATCGGCTCGGCCCAGGCGCCGTTCGTCGACGCCGGCATCATCGGCTTTCCGCCGCAGCCGGGCGGCAAGGGCCCGGCGTTCTACATGTCCGGTGAGCATGCGAAGGATGTCGCCGTGCTGAAAGAGTATGGTCTCGACGTGCGGATCGTCGATGGCCCGGTCGGCGCTGCCTCCGCGCTGAAGATGTCCTATGCCGGCATCAACAAGGGGCTCGCGGGCATCGGCTCGGCCATGGTGGTTGCGGCGACCAGGGCGGGCGCCGCCGATGCCTTGCGCGCCGAGCTCGCGCTCAGCCAGCCCGCGATGCTGGCCAAGCTTGAAACTGCGCTGCCCGACATGATCCCAAAAGCCTATCGATGGGTTGCGGAGATGCGCGAGATTGCAGGCTTTCTCGGGCCGGATCATCCGGCGAGCCAGGTCTACGAGGGCTTTGCGCGCTGGTTCGAGCACCTCGCCGAGGATGCGAACGGCGACGGGGCCGATGCGGCGCTGCTGCGGGCGTTTGCAGCGAATGCGGGGAAGAAGAGTTAGGCCGCGGCCTCCGTGTTCCGCCAGAACTATCTTCGCTGGGCACACGGCTGCGGCTGCGCCTCATTCCTCGCACCCTGTAGCAAGAGCTTTTCCAGCTCAGCCTGGAACGAGGTTGACCAGATCTGAGACGTATCGTCTCCGAAATCATTCAGGCCAAAGATAAACTTCTTGCCGCGTAGGACGTGCGTCAATTCCGCGGCTGACAAGAACGGAGCCAACAGGGCCCCTTGCCAATGGTCCGGTACAACTTCCTTTGCCGTGCGGCTGCTGCGTACTTTCACTCGAACGCTCAAAATGTCGCCCGACGCTGCATGTTGGGAAACTTTCGATGGCCTCTCGGCAATAACCTGCACGACCTTGATCGTCAGCGGCCAGTGGAAAGTGCGGAAGAACCTCTCAGGTACGCATTCCTCGGGGATGCTGGCAGATGAACCGTCAGCAACACTAGCCACGAGAAAAACGGCGGGAACGCAGACCATCTGCTCCGTTGTGGCGGGAGTCATTGCGTCCGCCGGAATTGAGTAAAGATAGGTGAAGACCACCAATAGAGTTGAAAGTAATTCGGTGAGCGCCTTGCGCATGTCAGCCCGCCCCGATCAGTGGGATCGCCTCGTCCCGTTCGTAGAGATAGAGCAGACAGCGCAAGGCTTCGCCGCGCTCGCCGGTCAGCTTTGGATTGTCCTTCATGATCCGCAGCGCTTCGTCGCGGGCCTGCGTGATGAGCTGGCCGTGGACCTCGGAGCGCGCGATGCGGTAGCCGGGCAGGCCGCTCTGGCGCACGCCTAGCACGTCGCCTTCGCCGCGCAGCTTGAGATCTTCCTCGGCGATGCGGAAACCGTCGGTGGTCTCGCGGATAACCTTAAGCCGCGCCTTCGACATCTCGCCGAGCGGCTCTGAGTAGAGCAGCAGGCAGGTGGACGCCTCCGAGCCGCGGCCGATGCGGCCGCGGAGCTGGTGGAGCTGGGCGAGGCCAAAACGTTCGGCATTCTCGATCACCATGATGGTCGCGGCGGGCACGTCGACGCCGACCTCGACCACTGTCGTCGCGACCAGAAGGCCGATCTCGTGGGCGGCGAACTCTGCCATCACGCGGTCCTTTTCGGTGCCCTTCATCTGGCCGTGGACGAGACCGACGCGGTCGCCAAAGCGCTTTTGCAGGCTCTCGAAACGTTTCGTTGCATTGGTGAGATGCTCGGTGCCTTCAGCCTCGGACTCTTCGACCAGCGGGCAGATCCAGTAGACCAGCTTGCCCGCTTGCAGCGCGCGGCCGACGCCCTCCATGACCTCCTCGATGCGGCTCATGGCGACCGCGCGGGTGTCGATCGGCTGGCGTCCCGCCGGCTTTTCGCGCAGCTCGCTGACGTCCATGTCGCCGAAATAGGTGAGCACCAGGGTGCGCGGGATCGGCGTTGCGCTCAGCACCAGCACGTCGACCGCTTCGCCCTTCGAGGTCAGCGCGAGACGCTCGCGCACGCCAAAACGGTGCTGCTCGTCGACGATGGCGAGCGCGAGATCCTTGAAGATGACGTCGTCCTGGATCAGCGCATGCGTGCCGACGAGGAGATCGATCTCGCCTTCGGCAAGGCGCGC
>NZ_PPPT01000118.1 GCF_006483445.1 Bradyrhizobium guangdongense
CCCGGCCATCCACGATCTTCCTTGCCGCACAAAGAACGTGGATGCCCGGGACAAGCCCGGGCATGACGAGTTTGTGGCGCAAGCATTCCGCATGCAGCAGGTGCCCACCCTGGAGCGCTCTCAGCAGCGATCAGTAATCCCACCAGGCCGGCACCCACCGGAACAGCTCGCCGGCGGCAGCGACGCGGCCGATGGACGGGAACGGCATGTGCGTGGCCACCAGCCACGAGCCGTTTGCGGCCAGCTCGCGGAAGAGACGGAGCCGGACGCGTGTCGCCTCCTCGGGGTCGTGCTCAAAACCGTTGTGCCATTCGGGGTGATCGAACGAGACCGGGAAGATGGCATCGCCCGCGAACATCAACCGGTCGCCGCCGGACGCCAGGCGAACCACGCTGTGTCCGGGGGTGTGGCCGCCGGTGCGGGAGACGACGACATCAGGCGCCACCTCCTGCTCCTCGTCGAAGGTGCGCAACTGGCTGCGGTATGTGTCGATAAATTCCGTGGAGGCGCGGCGAGCGAGGTCCGCGAGATCCGGCGGCATGCCGGTGCGGGAGAAATCGGGCGCCGCCCAGAACTCGACCTCGGCAGCCGACACGTGGATCCGCAGGTCCTTGCGCAGTTGCTCCTTCACGCCGTCGACGAGGAGACCGCCGACGTGATCGAAGTGCATGTGGGTCAGCACCACGTCGGTCACCGCCCCAAGATCGATGCCGGCGGCCGCCAGCCGCGCACCCAACTGCCCGGCTCGCGAAAAGTCCGGGTACTCATGGCCAATCCCACTGTCGATGAGGATGGTCCGGCTTCCGCTGCGCACCACGACCTCGTTCAGCGCCCAATCGAAGGCGTCCCGCGACAGGAACATGTCGTCGAGCCAGGCGGACCGGACGGCCGGATCGGCGTTGGTCGCCATCGACTCCGCCGGCGGCGTCAGCACGCCGTCGCTGAACACCAGCACGTCGATATCGCCGACCCGCAGCGCATAGCGCGACGGAACCAGCTCGTCGGGCGACGCGTTGCCGGCGCCCAGGCTCTTGATGGTCTTCTGCTTGATGTTGCGGATCATCTGATTCATTTTTGAAGACTCCCTTGTTCAATGCTCATGTTCGAGCTTGCTGCTCAATCCTTGAGGCGCAGGCCGTGCTTCCCGTGTGGGAAGCGCGGCCGGGCAATGGTGAGGCATTCAGAGATCGGCGACGAACGCCGTCAGCACGCGATCAGTAGTCCCAGAACACCGGCACCCAACGGAACGAGTCGCCGTCAACAGCGACGCGTCCGACGGACGGGAACGGCAGGTGCGTGGCCACCAGCATCTCGCCGGTCCTGGCGAGCTCGCGCAGAAGGCCGACACGAATGCGCACGGCCTCCTCGGGGTCGTGCTCGAAACCGTTGAACCAGTCGGGCTGCTCGAACCCGACGGCAAACACGGCATCGCCGGCGAATGTCAGCGCGTCGCCGCCGGAGGCGATACGAACCACGCTGTGTCCGGGGGTGTGACCGCCGGTGCGACGGGCAACGACGCCGGGCGCAATCTCCTGCTGCTGATCGAACAGCCGCAGCCGGCTGCCGTACTCCTTCATGAAGCGCTTGGCGGTCGCGCGAAGTGCATCCGGGAATCCCGGCGGCATGGCGGTGCGGGAGAAATCAGGCGCCTCCCAGAACTTGACCTCGGCAGCCGCCACATGGATCCGCACGTCCTTGCGCAGCCGCTCCTTCACGCCGTCGACGAGCAACCCGCCGATGTGGTCCATGTGCAAGTGGGTCAGCACGAAATCGGTCACTTCAGACAGATCGATGCCGACGGCTTCCAGCCGCCTGATCAACTGTCCGGCCCGCGGCAGATTCAGGTTCGGGTCGGAGCCGAGCCCTGCGTCGATCAGGATTTTCCTGCCGCCGCTGCGCACCATGACCACATTGAGCGCCCAGTCGAAAGCGTCCTGCGGCAGGTACATGTCGTGGAGCCAGGCCGCGCGGACGGCAGGGTCGACGTTGTGTCCCAACATCGTCGTCGGCAGCGGCAGCACGCCGTCGCTGACAACAAGCACGTCGATGTCGCCGACCTTCAGCGCGTAGCGCGACGGCACGAGCTCTTCGGGTCCCGATGCAACGGGGAATGAGGTATTTTGCAAGTTCATGTTCGTCTCCTGTTTCAGGGGGTAGGCTTCCGGCTGGTTGTGGTTGAGCAGGCCACGCATCCATGGACGCGCGGCCGCCATCGCTTCGTGCGTCTAGAGGTCCGTGACACGCTCGGGATCGGCCGACGCGAGTGCTGCGGCGCGCTCGGGCTTCGGCGGATAGATCCAGACGGTGTTGATCTCCTGCTTGGTCTTCTTGGCGACGTCGCCGACCAGCTCCACCTTGCGTTCCCAGCCACGCGTGAACAGCGCGCCGGCCTCGCCGAGATCGAGACAGGTGACGTAGACCTTCTGGTGGTATGGCCTGGTCGGAACTCCGAGCAGCTCGGCCGCGGCGTTGTTGCCGGCAAAGGCGCCCATCCGCGTGGCGTGCTGACACGACATCAGCGCGTAATTGCCGTCGTCGTCGCAGGCCGCCCGCGCCGCATCGCCGGTGGCGAAGACGCCATCAACGCCGGGCACGCGCAAGCAGCGATCGACCAGCAGCCGGCCGAAATTGTCGCGCTCGGCAGGAACCTGCGCGGTCAGCGGCGCGGCGCGAATGCCGGCCGCCCAGATCACGGTCTCGGTCTCGATGTGCTCGCCGCTGGACAAGGTGACGCCGGATTTGTCGAGCCCGGTGACGCCGACGCCAATGCGGGTTTCCACGCCGAGCTTGCGCAGCGCCTCCTCGATGACGGGGCGCGCACCTGCACCCATATCGGGCGCGATCCCGGCGTTGCGCTCGACGATGACGATTCGGGTCTTGGCGTGCTTGCCGAGGATCTCGCGCAGCCGCGTCGGCATTTCGGTCGCCGCCTCGATGCCGGTGAAGCCGCCGCCGGCGACGACGACCGTGTCGCGGCCGTTCACGGCCGGCCGCTTGGCGAGGCCATGCAGGTGCTTGTCGAGGGCAAGCGCATCGTCGAGCGAGTCGACGCTGAAGCCGTGCTCGGCAAGACCGGGAATGGCGGGACGGAACAGCCGGCTGCCGGTGGCCACGACCAGTCGGTCGTAGGACAGCGATTTGCGCGTGCCTGTTGCGGTCGCGATCTGCACCATGCGGGATTTGGTGTCGATCGTCTCGGCGCTGCCTTGCACATAGGTGACGTCGATCGCCTTGAGCACATCCGAGAGCGGTGCGGTCAGCGTCTCCGGCTTCGGTTCGTAGAGCCGCGGGCGGACGACCAGCGTCGGCTCGGGTGCGACCAGCGCAATCTCGAGCTTGTCTGGTGTGACGCCCTGGATCTCGCGCAGGCGGGCGGCGGACAGGGCGGCATACATGCCGGCAAAGCCGGCGCCGATGATCACTAGTCTCATGTGATGGTCTCCTCTGGTTGGGTCTTCTCGGGCACAGGCGCGTTGCCGCCGCCGCAATGCCGTTGCGGCAGGCTGGTCCGTCGGCGACGACGCGAAGCCGTGAAACGAAATCGCAGGATCTTAAGGCGCGATGCAGCCGGGCGCCGACAGACCGGTTGACCTTTGACGAAAGACGATCGGCTGCACGGACCTGAGGTCCCAGTCCTGATAGGGAAGACGCGAGCTTTCCCTTGATATGATTGACACCAACGAGTGGGTCCGTTGCGCGTATTGCGGCGGAATGTCTACTTCTTCACCTGTCGCTGACGTGAAGCGGACAGATAGTGAAAGCCCATACACCACGGCGGTCGCGAGCCATCTTCGGCGTGAGGTGAGCCGGCTGACGAAGCTTTTCCCGATCATCTTTTGTCTCCGTCGATTGGATTGGACATGGTGATGGTCTAACTGATCGGGTCTGTCGCTGCCCCAGAGCGATTGCCATCGCTGTCGAGCGATTGCTGCTAACGCATGCGCCTGCGCCAATCGCTCGGGGTCTCTCCGGTCAGCTTTCTGAAGGCCGCGGCGAAAGCCGTCTGCGACGAGTAGCCAAGCGCTGCGGCGATCGAGACGATGGAGTCGTCGGTGTCGCGCAGCATCGTCATGGCCTGCTCGAGCCGGTGCTGGCGCAGCCAGGCGTGAGGCGAGAGCCCGGTGCTTTCCTTGAAGGCGCGACAGAAGTGGAAGCGCGACAGGCCGGCATCAGAGGCCAGCGCGGCGAGCGAGACATCGGTATCGACGTCCGAGTGCAGACGCTCGATGGCGCGGCGCAGCGTGGTTGGCGCAAGGCCGCCCAGCGTCGGCTGAAGAATGGCCGTCGAACCGGAATGTGCAGCCAGAATGCGCGTCGCGAGAAGATCATTGAGCTGGTGCCGGAACAGCGCATCCAGCACCGCGCTGCCGTGAATCGCATCCGATGCGCTGATGAGAAGACGGGATGTGATCGGATCGGGATGCCCGGTTCGCTCCAGCAGCTCGCGCGGCGCCGTCGTGTCGGCTTCGCGGGCGACGCGCTCGATCGTCCTGTGGGGCAGGTAGAGCTGAACGACATCGACTTGCCCGGGAATGTCCCAGCGCGCGCTCGTGCCGGCCGGAATGATGGTCACGACGCCGCTGCGCGCCGTTCCGATCGCGATCGATTTGCCGTTGCGCCGCTCCAGCCGCTGGACGCCGGTGGGATAGGTCATGATGACGTGGTCGGCCATGGGCTCCACGACGTCATGCAGGGCGCCATGCTTCCAGTGGGCGATGGCTCCGCTCGTGGGATCCGCCGCCATGCTGAGCGGCGCCGTCTTCAGCACGCGCGCCATCTCCGCGTCGGCCGGACGGCGTTCGCCGTTCGGCAGAGGATGCCGGGAGGTCCCGGAAGAGTTGGAGGCGGTCGGCTGCGAAACGTCGCGCTTGATTGGCTTGCAGCTCATGGTCGATGTCCTTGCCATTGAGAGGCACGTCGATTGAGCGTCGTCGGCGCGCGTTCTAGGCGTTGCAAGGGGCAAGCGTCTTTCCCAAAGCCGCCATGCTTTGTCCAAACCTGCTGCAAGCGACCGCGAGGTGTGTGCGACGAAAGTCGCACGACGTGACGTCACAGCGCGCTGCTGTCGGATTGGGCAATTTGGCGGCTGCAAGAGGGCTGCGGTGCGGTGAATGGACAACTGCGCTGACGCTCTCGTGCAGGCAGTCGTGTCACAAAAGCGATAGCTTCACGCAGAATACTGGACGGCTACAGATTGATGTCGGATAACGGCGCCGACTTCGCGGACACGCGAGTCTCGGCTTGGCTCCATTGATGAGACGATCTCCATGACACCGGCCGGTTCCATCGGACGGAAGCTCGGGTTGCCCTTGAATCTCAGGGACGCGCCCTCGCTGATCACGCGCACGCTGCGCAGCGCCGAGCTCGCGGTGGTCGAAACGCGCGATGACGATCCCATGTCCGGTCTATGCGGCGCGCTGCCGTCCGACGATGCCTATCTCGTCAGCATCAAATTTCGCGACTACCCGGATTGCGAATGCTGGGAGCGCGGCCAGTGCGTCATCAAGACCGATATCCGCGCCGGCTCGACCTATCTGTACGATCTCAAGCGCGATCCGCGCTACGTGATCGACAAGCCGTTTCACTCCCTGTTCTTCTATCTGCCGCGCTCGGCGCTCGACGACATCGCGAGGCAAGCCGGCGCGCCGCGCATTGGCGAGCTCGCCTATCAGCCCGGCATTGGCCATGACGACACGGTGGTCCGTCATCTCGGCTCGTCGCTGCTGCAGGCCCTGCATCGGCCCGACGAAGCCAACCAGCTATTCGTCGATCACGCGATGCTTGCGGTCACCGCGCATGTCGCGCAGGCCTATGGCGGACTGCGATGCGGCACTGAGCCGGCCCGCGGCGGTCTTGCGCCCTGGCAGGTGAAGCGCGCTTGCGACAAGCTCGAATCCGATCTCGGCGGGAAGTTCTCGCTGGAGCAGATCGCGGCTGAGTTCGATCTCTCGGTCGGCCATTTTTCGCGCGCCTTCCGCGCCTCGACGGGATTGCCGCCGCATCAGTGGCTGCTGCGCCAGCGCGTCAATACGGCCAAGCAGTTGATGAGGGTGCGCGAGCTGCCTTTGTCGGAGATTGCGATATCGGCCGGCTTTGCCAATCAAAGCCATTTTACGCGCGTGTTTTCGAATGTCGTCGGCGTCAGCCCGGCCGCGTGGCGGCGCGACACGCAGGGCGTACCCGATCGCGACACCTGATCCTGATCAGCGGCGTCTCGTCTGCGAGATCGCATAGGCCGCGCAGCGCGCCGCAAACATCTCGTCCGGCGGATGACCGATGCCGTCGGCAAGATTGGCGGGATTGAAGGCGGCCTCGTCGCAGGCATTTTCTGTTTCGACGCCGGTGATCACGATCGTTCCCAGACGCAACGCTTCGCGTGCCTCCTCGCCGGGCCATCGGATCGTGACGTCCATGACGGGATCGCCGGGGCGATCGAGCAGCGCCATCACGCTGAACCTGACATCGCGGGCCGCGATCCTGGAGTCGAGGTCGCGCTGCAGGAGATCGGACGGCTTCGGCATGGCCTCGTCGCCGGACGGTTTGCCTTGTTCGGCGACCGGCATCACCTTGAACTTGATGAACCTCGTTTCGCCCTTCGCATTCGTCGCGGGAAAGGCGTGCACCGCCCAATAGGTCGTGCCGGCAAGACTCGAGGGTAAAAGGCTTGGGGGCTGCGGATGCGCGGCGATCCCGTGCGCACCAAGCAAACCCAGCATCTGCTCGAGCGTCCCGGCGAAATGAACCGGGGCGCTTTGCGTGAAGATGTCCGAGTGCTGGCCATCGCCGCCGAGCCGGAAACTGAAGCCGCGCGGCACGCGGCTGGCGTCGGTGGCATTTGGATCATCGCAATCCACCGAGAAGCGTGCCAGCACGCGCGACGGCCTGATGAAGCTGCGGGATCTCGTGATCTCCCGCGCCTGATCCGAGGGAGCATAGGTCCCCCGGACGCATCGGCCCCAGGCGAAGCTCGCGCGTGTGCGTGGTGGCAGGTCGGCCGCAGCCCTCAGGGCATCGACGATGGCGGCGGGCGTGGCTGAAGCGGGGGGAGGCTTGGGCAGGACGGGAACCTTGGGCTCGAACGCTGGGACGTTGTTGTCCCGCGGAGCAGAAGGCGCGTCTTTCCCGAAGCGGTCGTGCCTTGTCCGATTCTGCGGCGAAATGAAGGGAGGCGGTGCGGCTTGAAATTGCAGCGTTAATCGCTCCGCCGTCAGCCGGGCTGGACGGCCGCTCGCCAATTCACGATAATGGTTATACCTTACCGTTTGCACCCGCCGGTCCGCGTGGCGAATGGATCGAGATCCAATGGCACAGAGCGGTTTTCACGGTGAGAGGGTCAAGGACCTCCTGCACCTCAAGGACACACCGGCATCGCTGATCATGCGATCGGTGAGCGGCGTCAACGTCTCGGCCACCGAGACGCGCGATGACAACCCGGTCCCGGGCCTGAGCGGCAGAATCGCTCCGGAGGATGCGTATATCGTCAGCCTCAAGCTTCGCGATTACCCCGACTGCGAATATTGGGAAAACGGCAAGTGCGTCGCCAAGCCCGACATCAGGGCGGGCACGACCTATCTCTACGACATGAAGTACGAGCCAGGCTTCGTGATCGAAAAGCCGTTTCACTCGCTGCATTTCTACCTGCCGGCTCTGGCGCTCGATGGGATCGCGGAGCAATCCGGCGCCCGGCGTGTCGGCCAGCTCGACTGTCAATTCGGCACCGGCTTTCAGGACCTGACCATGCATCACGCCGGTGCGGCGCTGTTGCAGGCCTTGCGCCAGCCGTCCGAGGCGAACCAATTGTTCGTCGATCACATGATGCTCGCGGTCACGGCGCATGTCGCGCAGACCTATGGCGGGCTTCGCAGACTTGAGGCGCTGCGCGGCGGCCTTGCGCCGTGGCAGGTGAAGCGCGCCTGTGAAAGGCTTGAAGCCGATCTCGGCGGCAAGCTTGCGTTGCAGGACATCGCGGCCGAGCTGGACCTCTCGGTCAGCCATTTTTCCAGGGCGTTTCGCGCGTCCGTCGGGATGCCGCCGCATCAATGGCTGCTGCATCAACGCGTCAGTGCGGCGAAGCAGTTGATGACCGTCCGCGATCTGTCCCTTGCCGAGATCGCAATCTCGTCCGGCTTTTCCAATCAAAGCCACTTCACGCGGGTGTTTTCAAATCTGGTCGGCGTCAGCCCGGGCGTGTGGCGCCGCGAAGGATTGGGCGCACCGGAGCGTGACAACTGAGCTACCGCGCAGGTCTCTTCCGCAGCTTCGTCTTGTGCACTCGAGCTCAGGCCGGAACGGCTTCGATCACATCGCCATCGAGCGCGTCGTCGAGATCGTCCTCGAGCGGCGCGAGCACCGAGAGCGGTTTTGTCGACAGCGTGATCGGCTTGCGGCCGCCCGACAGCGACGGGGTCGCTTTCACCGTCGCTTCGCGCGACAGTGCGTAGAGCGTCGAGCCGACGCGGCCGCCGATGTCGACGAGATCGCGCTCGCTGCAGCTTGCGGCGATCGCGACCGCCAGCGAGTGCAGATGGCTGCGGCGATAGCAGAACAGCGCGAGGCGTGCGCGCGCGTCGGGGGAAACACTCTCAACCAGCCTCGGCAGGCCGCTTTCACTGGCGCGATACATCTCGCCAAGGAGTTCGTCGCGGACCGGGCAGAAATCGCTTTCGTAGGCGTCGCGGCTTGAAAACATTGCAGTTCTCCCTCTGACCGGGAAGATGCCGCGCAATTCTCTAATGAAGGGTTAACCACGCCACCGGGTAGTCTCCCGGGGTTCTTGCGCCCTTGCCGCGAATCAGAGGCGCGGGCGCAGGTCCGTCCCACCGGCTCGTCATGGCCGGGCTTGTCCCGGCCATCCA